>JBDLTZ010000146.1:0-34149 GCA_039805565.1 Chloroflexota bacterium
GGCGTCGCGCGCGCCGTGGCCGACCTCTCGGAGCGGGCCCGTGGCCGCAGGCTCCAGCCTGGCGAGACCCAGGGCGGCACCTTCACCCTGACCAACCACGGGGTCAGCGGCAGCCTGCTCGCCACGCCGATTATCAGCCAGCCGCAGTCGGCCATCCTCGGGGTGGGCGCGGTTCAGAAGCGCGTGGTCGTCATCTCGCAGGGCGGGGTGGACAGCATCGCCATCCGGCCGATGTGCTACCTCTCGCTCACCTTCGACCACCGCCTGATCGACGGCGCGACTGCCGACCGGTTCCTCACCGCCGTCAACGGCTTCCTGGAGGCCTACCCGGAGTAGCACAGGTTCAGACGCGGCGCCTGACAGAGACCTGGGTGTTGAGCTCAATACCCAGCTCTCTGCCCGGAACCAGCTCACCACCCTGCCGAAGCTCGCCGCCGAGGAATGCCTGGAAGCCCCAGACCGTCAGCGCCGCCCCAGAGACAGCGTCCGGCGCGGTGATTTCCAGCCGGAGGCGCCTCCCCTCGCACCCGCTGAGCGGCTCGGACAATTGCACGATGACGAAAGCGTTGTCTCGCACGTCGGCGGAGGCCAGCGTGCGCGCCGCGAGCAAAGCGTCGCTCTGCTCGTCGAACAGACGCAGGCTCAAAGTGCCGGCATTGCGCCGCTGGTAGGTGGCGAACGGCACCGATACGTCTCGCAGCGTCGCTACCGGGCAGATGAATGTCTGCGCCACCTCGCGCCCTGGCAGGACTTCCCCCAGAGCTACGCCATCCTGCCATCGCACCAGACGCCAGGTATCCAGCGGGGCGCGGAACAGGCTAAGACGGTGCTCCTCCAGCGCGACGATACGATGACGCAGCGGGCTGATATGCCGCAATTTGGGGCGGTTGAGATCCAGCTCGTCATCGCTCCACAGGACGCTCGTGTGCACCAGAAAGGCAGTTCGGCGATTCATCTCGGCCCATGCCTGCGCCCCATCCAGACCGGCTACTGCGCCGCCGACTACCCCTACTGCGACTAGGGCACAGCCCGAGACATACAGCGAGCGGCCTACTCCCGGCTGCTTACACAGCCACCTCAGCAGTATCAGCAGGGCCACAGCAGCTGGAAGCACCAGCGTGACGTAGCGCGACTCGAGCGCGATGTACAGCCCTTGGTGGGCACGGCCGATCGTGATCAGCCCGGCAATCGCCAGCCCGAACAGCGCCAGTCCGATGGGCGCCCAGTGCGCTCGGCTCAACTGATCGCGACGCCTGACGAGCTGAGCGGCGCAGATCACCAGCCCGATGACGACACCTAACCCCGTGGCCAGTGCCACAGCCTGACTTCCCGCGCCAAGCGGTGCGCCCAGAATCATCAGCCCAAAGTGCACATAGGAGCCCAGATCGGCCAGGATGTAATCGAGCTGGACAAACTTACCGCCCCTCGGGGAATATCCCCAGCTGTATCCGGCAACCGCGGCGACTGCCAGAGTGAGCCATAGTGCTTTCCTACGCCACCCACCACCGCCACCAAGAAGCACCACGACGCCAATCGGCCAGATCAGCACCCCGCCTGCGGCGGAGAAGGTTCCCCAGGCTGCACACGCGCAAGCGCCTGCGAACGCCCGCCGCGAATGGTACGTCAGCAGGAGACACGTCCACACCGCGCACGCCGTTACGAAGTAGAACGCCAGCTGCAAGCCCCAGAGCATATTCTGATACTGCATCAGCCCGCCGGCCAGACACGCGATCGGCACGAAGCTCCACACGCAGCTCCCAACCAGCTGGCGTGTCATGAGCCAGAGCCCAAACAGCGTGAAGGCCGCCACGGCCAGGCTCGCGTACATCATCACGAAGCTATCCCAGCCCAGCAGCCAGACGTTGGCCGCCAGCAGCAGGCGCAGAGTCACATAGCGGTGCTCGTTGTGATGCGCGAACACCAGCGGTAGCCAATCACCGCCGCCCGCAACTGCGGCAGCGAACGACACAAACGCCCACTCGTCCGAAGACGGGACGTTCACACCGAGAGCGTTAATAAGCGCGGCGTGGACCACAAGCGAGAGCGCGATGAGGAGACTGGCGGCAGTGTCGCTGAGCGAAAACGGCAGCTTAAGCATGGCTTTGTTGTGTCAGAGATGATTGCTTAGGCGCTGTGCACGAGAACGAGGAGTGTCCCGCGAATAGCGCTTCACGTACGATATAACGCGCCCGCATTATACACAACCAGCATGCAGGTCCCCGCTGGCTCACCCCTGCCTGAGCCATGAGCGTGTTGGTACTCGGCACGCTCCTCTTCCTCGCCGCGTTTGCCTGGCTTGTGCTGCGCGTCCGGGCGCTTCGGCAGCTCATCGCGACCCAGCGCCCCGCAGGCTCGCCTGTACCCAAGGCGCGGCGGCGCTCGGAGGAGAAGCCTCTCTCTCGACTGCTCGTGCGCGGGACGCTCCTGGCGCTGATCGTCGCCATGGGCGATTGTCGGATGGATAACCGTCAGCCGCCCACTGCCCGCGACCGGCCTGATGGAAGGCGGTATGGTGCTGGACCTCTCAAAACGCGGGTTCGTGTCGTTCTCGATCAGCGAGAGCCCGGAGCTGGACGCCATCACCCTGCTGGATCTGTCGGGCAACCCGATCAGCGAGCTGCCGCCCGAGTTGGCACAGCTCCCGCAGCTCCAGGTGCTCGACGTCCAGGGCAACCGGATCACCCGCATCCCTCCTGAGCTCAGACAGCCCGGCCTCCAGATCACCCGATGGGCAACCCGATCCAGGCCACCACGCCCTAGAGCACAACCAGGGCATCGCCACACGGCGCTACAGAGGTGGCGGAGCGCACGGTGTGACGTTATCTCGGTGCCCTCTGCCACCTCTGTAGCGCTCACGCTAAGCGCGCTCTCGCACCCATCACCCGTCGACCCGCAGCGCCCACACCCCGCCGCTCGGCGCCTCCCCTGGCCGCAGGCGCCGCATCGGCGGCACACGGATCACCTCCACGTTCCCAAACAGCGCCACAGCCCGCACGCGCAGCCGCACCACCGCCTCCGCGTACCCTGGCGTCCGGCCACCTGAGTCGCACGGCTGCTCTGCGCCGCTGCCGAGGTCCTTCACCACCACGTCGCCGAACACCTGCAGCGGCACGATCTCGAGCCCCACCCTGCCGGCACCGTTACTACCACGTCCCCCACCGTCGTCACCACCGTCAGCTGGTGGACTCCCGGCGCGAGGGGCGCGCCCGTGAGGTCGGCCCGGATCTCCCCGACGAGCGCCAGCAGCAGCTCATTATCTAGCTGCGCCGCGCCGCTCGTCCGCCGCGCATCGCAAAAAAACTGATCAGTGTCATCGACCTTCTCTCCCCGCGGGCCCTATCGGCCTGCACTATCAAGACGTGCGACCAGAGTGCGCGGTTACCGCCGCTTGAGGCTCGGCCGAATTCCCTACTGTGCAGCACCTATGATCAGATCACAACACGATCCAAAATGCAACTTGTTTATTACATAAATTACATAGATCGCACGTTATAAAGGAGGTATAGTTGTTATTTTGCCCTTTTCATTCCTCATCAACGATGGTTCCGGCAGTTGGAATGGCTCTTTCTCTAGGGAAAACCAAGCTCATATGTACCGCTTTGGCACACGTCCTTTCCTCTACCTGTTGACAGTCTACCTCGCGCTCAGCATGGCACCGGCTGACCCAATCGCGCTTTCATCTGTACGCCAAAGTGTGACGTTCAACACACCGGGGTTTGTGAGCGAGGACATCCTCACCAGCAATAGCGGGGGAACTGCAGTCACTGATCTGACTGCCTTCGCGTTCACCCCGAGCGAGGACAAGCTGTTCCTGGCTCAGAAGGACGGCGTCGTCGCTGTCGCCACACGCCGCCCTCACGGCAAGTACGCCATCATGTCGCAGCCCTTCGTGGACATCTCCCGTCAGACCAACAATACCGTAGACCGCGGCCTGACGAGCATCGCGCTCCACCCCGACTGGCCCCAGACACCCTATGTCTACCTGTTCTTTGCCTACGACCCACCCGAGGTCCAGAACGCCGCACTAGGCACAGCCGGGGGACCTGATGGCAGCGGCTCACGCGCGTCGCGACTTATCCGGCTCGAGGCCGACCCGGCCCACGACTACAGCCGCGCCATCATCGATGGCGCCACAGGCCGGCCGCGCGAGGTCGTGCTGCTCGGCACGAATAGTACCTACGCTAACCTCGCCACCCCCACTGGATCTTCACGGACGGCGCAGGCGTCCTGCACACGCGGCGGCGTGCCGATCCAGGACTGCATACCGATCGACGACACCAGCCACGCGACTGGTCAGGTGCAGTTCGGCCCCGATGGCGCGCTCTGGGTGAGCCACGGCGACGGTGCGGCCTTCATGTACGTGGACCCCAAGGCGCTGTACGTGCAGAGCATCGATAGCCTCACGGGCAAGCTCCTCCGAATCAACCCCGAGACTGGCCTCGGCCTGCCCGACAACCCCTTTTTCGACGGCAATCCGGCCAGCAATCGGTCGCGGGTGGTGAGCTACGGGCTCCGCAACCCGTTTCGCTTCGCTCTCCATCCAGACACCGGGGAGCCATTCATCGGCGATGTTGGCTGGAACGAGTGGGAGGAGATTAACCGCGGCCGCGGGAAGAATTTCGGGTGGCCATGCTACGAGGGTAGCGACTCAGGGAGCGCCTACCAGTCCGCCTACCGATCCGCGACTACGACGCAGGCCGCGTGTGCCGCGCTATACACCGCCGGGGGAGTCACCGCGCCGCTCTACGCCTACCCGCACAATGGCGCGTACGCCGCCGTCCTGGCCGGCGCTTTCTACGAGGGGCACAACTACCCGTCGGTCTACCGTGGCGTGTTGTTCATGCTGGACTACTCATCCAACAGAATACAGTACGTGACGCTCGACGCCTCTGGCGCAGCAACGGCCCACGATTTCGCGAGCCAAGTTCCCCCGTGGGGCGCTGCGGTACAACTCACGCCAGGGCCGGAAGGAGACCTCTACTATGCCGTGCTGAATGGGAACATGAGCGGAGTTCGTCGAATCCGCTACTATGGCTCCAACACTCCGCCCAGCGCAATGATCCGCGCAGACCGGACGGACGGCCTAGCTCCACTGACGGTCCAGTTCGATGGGTCGTCCAGCAGAAGCCAGGACGGCAGTGCGGTCGCCTCCTATAACTGGGACTTTGGCGATGGCACTACGTCGACCGACACAACTCCATCGCACACCTATACCACAGACGGAACCTACACCGTCACCCTGAGGGTCACAGACGCCCGCAGCGCAGTGGGCGTCGTCACCAAGACCATCACTGTCGGCAATAACTCTCCCATCGTCCAAATCACCTCGCCGATCAGCGGCAGCACCTACGTCGTCGGCAGAGATTCGATCCGCCTCTCGACCACGGTCTCCGATGTGCAGGAGACGCTCGGCCCCGATCGCATCCGGTGGCGAGCGCTACTGCATCACGGCAATCACGTTCACCCGGACGTACCGTTCGACCTTGCCGCAGACCACCTGAGTGGCTCGCTCTCACCAGAGGACCACGGCCACGCAACCTGGATCGAGCTGTGCGTCGACGCGACCGACAGCGGCGGCCTCACGAGCACAGACTGCGTTAGCATATACCCGCGCAAGATCACCTACACCTTTACGAGCGAGCCGAGCGGAATACCGCTCGTGTACGAGGGCCGCACCAGGATTACACCTTTCACGCTGCAACTGAACGAGAATGCGATGCAGCAGCTCATTGCACAACCCAAGGTGGGCCAGTACCGATTTGCCAGATGGGACGATGGCCAGCAGCAGCTGGGCGAATCATCGATCTCTTTCCGGATCGGCCAATCGCCCATAACGTTGACAGCGCACTACGAGGTGCCACAATACCTGCCCTTGGTCATGCACTAACAGGCCTATGTCCTCAGGACACGCTGTAGGGCGAACGAGCGTTCTGCTATAATGCCTGTGCTGCCGGACCCGCGCACACCTGCGAGGTATACCCATGCGCCTGTCTCGAGATGCCGCCCGCGCCCTGCTGCTCGCCGCCCAGGGCCTCCACGAGGCGCTACCAGGACAGAGCCGCAAGGCCGATGTGATCGAGGCTATCCGCCGCATGGGCGTGCTCCAGATCGACACCATCCACGTCGTCGCGCGCAGCCCGTACCTCGTGCTCTGGAGCCGCCTCGGCGCCTACGAGCCCCGCTGGCTCGACGAGCTCCTGGCCGAGGGCGCGATCTTCGAGTGCTGGTCCCACGAGGCGTCCTTCATGCCGATCGAGGATTACCCGCTCTCCCGCCGGCTCACGCTCGACGGCACGAGGCGCTCCTGGGGCTTCGTCCAGCGCTGGATCGATGAGCACCGCGCCGAGGTCGAGCGCATGCGCGCCCACATTCAGGAGCACGGCCCGGTGCGCTCGGCCGACTTCGCGCGCACCGACGGCAAGAAAGGCGTCTGGTGGGATTGGAAGGTCGAGAAGATGGTCCTGGAGATGCTCTTCGCCACCGGCGACCTGATGATCGCTCGGCGTGAGCGCTTCCAGCGCGTCTACGACCTGCGCGAGCGCGTACTGCCGCAGTGGCACGATACGCAGGCGCCCTCCCTGGCGGATGTGCGCCGGACACTCGCGCTCAAGGCCGTGCGCGCCCTCGGCATCACCCCCGCCCGCCTCGTCGGCGATTACTTCCGCACAGACCGCCGCACAACCGCTGCTGTCGTCCGCGAGCTGGCCGACGAGCGGCGCCTGATCACCGCTGAGGTCGAGGGTTGGCAGGAGCCAGCCTACATTCACCCGGACAACCTCCCCATCGCCCAGGCCGCCGCCGCGGGCGACCTCGTCCCGAGTCGCACCACGCTCCTCTCACCCTTCGACCCGGTCGTCTGGGACCGCACCCGCGCTCTCGAGCTCTTCGGCTTCGAGTATCGCATCGAGTGCTACACGCCGGCTCCGAAGCGTCGCTACGGCTACTTCACCCTGCCCATCCTCCACCGCGGCCGGCTCGTCGGCCGGCTGGACCCAAAGGCGCACCGCAAGGAGCGGCTCTTCGAGGTCAAGGCCCTCCACCTCGAGCCCGGCGTCCCTGTCACCGATGAGCTTACACGCGACCTCGCCGCCGCCCTGCGCGCGTGCGCCGCCTGGCACGGCACGCCCCAGGTCGTCGTGCGCCACAGCGACCCACCCGAGCTCGCCGAGGCGCTTAGCCCCCTGCTGTAACCATCCGATGCGCCCGCGCATCAGTATTGTTAGCAAAACTCTTACACCTGCCGTTTGATCGGCGGGCGCAGGTCGTATACAATACGAGACGGCAGCGACATTTCATCGCCAGGAGGTTCGGACGGCTATGCCCACTTATGTCTACGCCTGTGATTCGTGCGGCGCCCAGTTTGAGAAGTTCCAGTCCTTCAAGGACGAGCCGGAGCGCACGTGCCCGCGCTGCTCCAAAGACGTGCGCCGCGTCTTTCAGCCCGTAGGCATCGTCTTCAAGGGGTCGGGCTGGTATATCACCGACAGCCGCAAGAGCGAGAGCGCCAGCGTCTCCTCGGACGGCGGCGCGAAGAGCGAGGCCAAGGCCGAGACAGCAGCCGAGACGAAGAGCGAGGCCAAGGCCGAGACGAAGAGCGAGGCGACCAGCAGCAGTGACTCGAAGCCCGCAGCAGCATAGCACCCTGGGCCTGCAGGCCCTCGCGCACTCCTCCCGGCAGGCCGGGGCGCGCGCGGACAGAGCGAATACCTGCACCTGTCGTTAGGGGCACCGCGCGCACAGGCGTCCTCCCGATGCCCGCGCGGCGCCCCTTATCGGCGTTACGCTCTCCGACGTGCCCTTCGCCTCTCCGGGAGGTTTCTCATGTCTGGCGACCATCCGCTGCGGGTCCTGCGCGATGACATCCGCGCGATCTTCCTGAACGACCCCGCGGCGCGTAACATTGCCGAGGTACTGCTCTACCCCGGCCTCCACGCGATCTCACTCCACCGGCTCGCCCACGCGCTCTGGAAGCGCCGCGTGCCCTTCCTCCCGCGCCTCCTCTCGCAGATCGGGCGCTTCCTCACCGGCATCGAGATCCACCCTGGCGCCACGATCGGCCGCGGCTTCTTCATCGACCACGGCATGGGCGTCGTGATCGGCGAGACCACCGAGATCGGGAACTGGGTCATGCTCTACCAGGGCGTTACCCTCGGCGGCACCGGCAAGCAGAAGGGTAAGCGCCATCCTACCCTCGAGGATCATGTGATCGTCGGCGTCAGCGCGATCGTCCTCGGCGCGATCACCATCGGCCAGGGCGCCCGCGTCGGCGGCGGCGCCGTGGTGGTGAAGGATGTCCCTCCCCACGCCACCGCCGTCGGCGTCCCCGCCCGCATCGTCGCCCAGCGAGACCCGCTCACCGGCGAGAGCCGGCGCGTCGAGCAGCTCCCCGACCCCGAGGCCGAGATGCTGCACGGCTTGCGCGCTAAGGTCCTCGAGCTCGAGGAGCGCCTGACGGACCTGGAGCTCGCCACCGACACCCATCACCTGGAGCACCACCTCAGCTACGACGCGCTCCCAGCCCAGCTGTGGGCCTCGCTCGGCGAGAACGGCTCCAAGGACTACGACGAGTTCATCTCAGGCGCCGGGATCTAACACAGGCCGCCCTGCGCAGTCGCCCAGCTGAGCCAGTAACCGCCGGCCTCGCGCCGACTACAGTAAACACAATGACTGTTCACATCTACAACACCCTGACCCGCGCCAAAGAGCCGCTCGAGACCATCGAGCCCGGCCTGGTCAAGATGTACATCTGCGGCGTCACCGTCTACGACCGCGCCCACATCGGCCACGCCATGTCCGCTATCGTCTTCGACATCGTCCGCCGCTACCTCGAGTACCGCGGCCTCCAGGTGCGCCACATCGTCAACTTCACCGACGTCGACGACAAGATCATCACCCGCGCCAACCAGCTTGGCCGTGACCCCAAGGAGCTCGCCGAGTCGTACGTGGCCGAGTTCATGGAGGACCTCGCCGCCCTCAACGTGCAGCGCGCCTCGGCCTACCCGCGCGCCACCGAGACCATGGCCGAGATCCAGCGCTTCATCGCCGGCCTCATCGAGAGCGACCACGCCTACGCGGCCGACGGCGACGTCTACTTCAGCGTCCTGTCCGACCCGGACTACGGCCGCCTCTCAGGCCGCAGCGTCGAGGATATGATCGCTGGGACCCGCTTCGACGTGGACGAGCGCAAGCGCCACCCGGCCGACTTCGCGCTCTGGAAGGCTGCCAAGCCCGGCGAGCCCTTCTGGGAGAGCCCCTGGGGCAACGGCCGCCCTGGCTGGCACATCGAGTGCTCGGCCATGAACCTCAAGGAGCTCGGCGAGCAGATCGACATCCACGGCGGCGGCACCGACCTGATCTTCCCGCACCATGAGAACGAGATCGCCCAGTCCGAGAGCCTCACCGGCAAGCGCTTCGCCCGCTACTGGATGCACAACGGCATGCTCCAGATCCAGACGCGCACGCCCGACGGCGCGCTCAAGATGGAGAAAATGTCGAAGTCGCTCGGCAACGTGGTGACGATCCGCGAGTTCCTCACCCAGCACCCGGCCGACGTCCTGCGCCTGATCGTGCTCTCCAGCTCCTACCGTAGCCCGCTGGCCTTCGGCGAGGAGATCGCCGCCGATAACGAGCGCAAGCTTGCCCGCATCCGCTCGGCCCTCGCGCCCGCCACCGGCACCCAGCAGGAGGGTGACGCCGCCGCCAAGCTGTCCCAGACGGTCGAGACTACCCGCGCTGGCTTCGCCGCCGCTATGGACGACGACTTCAACACTGCCGGCGCTGTCGCCGCACTCTTCGAGCTCGTCCGCGCCGTCAATACCGCGCGCGACGCCGGCGTGGGCGGGACGCCCTTCGAGCATGCCCAGGCCGCCCTCCGCGAGCTCGCCGGGGTCCTCGGCCTGACCCTCGAGGCGCCCGAGTCGGCCGCGCAAGAGGCCGCACCCTTCATCGAGCTGCTGATCGAGCTGCGCGCCGAGCTCCGCAAGGCCAAGCAGTTCCAGATCGCCGATATGGTCCGCAACCGCCTGACCGACCTCGGCGTCACGCTCGAGGACACGCCCCAGGGCACGCGCTGGAAAACAAAGTAAGTCGCGAGTCGTGAGTCCTGAGTCCTGAGTCCTCAAGCCCTCCCCGCCACACGTTGGAAGACAACGTGGGCCGCGAAGGCCACCCACTCGGGCTCAAGACTCACGACTCGGAACAGAGAACTGAGCATGAGCTGGCTAGAGCTATCCGTCGCGTGTGAGCCTGAGGCCGTCGAGTCGGTCAGCGAGCTCCTCGCGAAGCACGGCTACAACGGCGGCGTCGCCGTCGAGCAGCCGATCATCCCCGGCCGCGACGGCCCCGAGTACACCTACGACGCCGCCCGCCCCGTCGTCGTCCGCACCTACCTGCCGCTCGACGAGCGCGCCGAGGACGCCCGCGCTCAGGTCGAGCAGGGCCTCTGGTTCCTCGGCATGATGCGCCAGGTCGGGCCGCTCCAGGTCAAGCCCCTCCAGGAGGAGGACTGGGCCAACGCATGGAAGAGCTACTACACCGTGCAGCGCATCGGCGCCCGCTCGGTCGTGGTGCCCTCCTGGCACGAGTACCAGCCCCAGCCCGGCGACATCGTCTTGCGCCTGGACCCCGGCATGGCCTTCGGCACCGGCCTCCACCCCACCACCCGGCTCTGCGTACAGTTTCTCGAGCAGCACGTCCGCCCAGGCGCCTCCGCGCTTGACCTCGGCTGCGGCTCGGGCATCCTGGCAGTAGCCGCCGCCCAGCTCGGCGCCAGCCCTATCCTCGCGCTCGACACGGACCCGATCGCCGTCACCGCCACACGCGAGAACGCCGAGCGCAACGGCGTCGCTGAGCTGATCACCACCGCCGAGGGCAGCCTTGGCGCCGGCGCCACTTTCGGCCACTGGCTCTACCCCACCGACGACCAGGGCCGCCGCACGGACGACGGCGGGCGGAGCGCGGCCGACGGCGTGCCCGACTCGTCCCAGCCCATCGAGGGGCCGCTCGCCTTCGACCTGATCGTCGCCAACATCATCGCCAAGGTGCACGTAGCCCTTGCCAATGATTATGTCGATGCACTTGTCCCCAACGGCCTGCTGATCGTCTCCGGCATCATTATCGAGAAAGAGCCCGACGTCGTGCGGGCCTTCGCCGACGCGGGCCTCGATCCAGTCGACCGCCGCCAGGAGGGCGACTGGGTGGCGCTCGTCTACCGCAGGCCCTAGTGAAAGGGCGCAGGCGTGGCCGTTTGCCGGCCCTGCCTGCACCCATAGCTCTCTCTATGCCCAAGCGCACCCGCGATACAACCGGCAGCAACACCTACCGCTTCTTCGTCGACCCGGGCGCCATACACGGCGACCGGGTCCACCTCGCCGACCCCGAGCTCGCGCACCAGATAGGCGGCGTGCTACGCCTTGGCCCTGGCGACCACATTGTCCTGCTCGATGGCCTGGGCGCACAGTATGTCGTCCTGCTCGAGCAGGTGGACCGGCGCGGGACAGTGGCCGGCGCCGTCGAGCGCCGCGAGTCGGCCCTGGAGATCGAGCCGCGCACGCAGATCACCCTCTACCTGCCGCTCATCCGCCCCGAGCGCTTCGAGTGGGCCCTCCAGAAGGGCGTCGAGCTCGGCGCCACCGCCTTCGTCCCCACTCTCTGCGCCCACAGCATCAGCGAGGGCGGCCCGCCCGCCAAGAAGCTCGAGCGCTGGCGCAAGATCCTGCGCGAGGCCGCCGAGCAGTCCCGCCGCGGCCGCCTCCCGCTTCTCGAGCAGCCCTGCACCTTCGCCGAGGCCTGCGCCCGCGCGTCCGGCACCACCGCCCTGCTCCTCTGGGAGGGCGCTGGCATCCCCTCCCTGCGCGACATCCTCCGCCGCAGCCTCGCAGACAAACGACCAACGAGCAACGAGCAACGCCTAGACCTCGATCCTCAAGACTCAAGACTCATAACTCAACACTCGTTCTCCCTCCTCAGTGGCCCCGAGGGGGGCCTCAGCGATCACGAGCGACAGACCGCCGCAGATCATGGTATCATCTCAGTATCCCTGGGCCCACGCACCCTGCGCGCGGAGACCGCACCGATCGTCGCCGCCGCAGCAGTACTCTACGAGATGGGCGATCTCTCGTAGCCGCACTGCTCTCTTCTGCCCGCAGGAAGAGGGGCCAGGGGTGAGGGGATCCCACGTGCCATATTGAAATAGAGTCGCTCCACTTCCGATCAGCCAAAACCTATCGCGCGGATTTATAGTCACGGGGCCAATAAGGCACGCGTACTCCTACACCCAGGTCACTCCGGAGGAACGCCCCCATGCCCACGCTCACACGCGCGCTCCTACGCGGCTCACTTGCCGCAACCCTGCTCATCGTCGGCTTCGCGGCCGGCTGGGTTGGCAACATCCTCTTCGGCGACCGGCTCCCGCTCGCCAGCTACATCCCAGCCCTCGGCCCAGGGCTCGTGGCCAACCAGAGCACACCGCCCGAGCTCCGCCAAAGCTTCAGCGTCTTCTGGGAAGTCTGGAACCTCGTCGATAGCCAGCACTACCAGCGGCATAACATCGACCGGCAGGAGCTCGTGTGGGGTGCCATCCACGGTATGCTGGCCGCGATCGACGACCAGTACACTGTCTACCAGGAGCCCGAGCTCGCCGCGCAGACCACCGAGCACATGCAGGGTCGCCAGGGCGGCATCGGCACCTACCTCCGCATCACCGACGGGCGCGCCTACCTCTGGAAGCCCTTCCGCAACGGCCCCGCCGTGGCCGCTGGCCTCCGGCAAGACGACGAGATCCTGGCGGTGGACGGCCAGGAGATCCCGGCGCTGATCAAGGACCTCGACATCAATCAGGCGGCCGTCAAGGTCGCCGCACTTCTGCGGGGCCAGTCCGGCACCCAGGTGACGATCCGCGTCCGCTCTGCCGTGGACGGAGCCGTGAGCGAGATCACCATCACCCGCGCCGACATCGTTGTTCCTAGCGTCGAGGGGCGCATGTTTGACCAGGGGCTGGCCTACATCCGCATCGGTGAGTTCAAGTCCACCACCACCAGGGAGTTCGACGATGCGCTCCGCGAGCTGCTCCCGCAGCAGCCCAAGGGGCTGATCCTCGACCTCCGCAACAACCCCGGCGGCTTCCTCCAGAACGCCCAGGAGGTGCTCGGCCGCCTCTACAGCGGTACCGCTCTCTACGAGGAGAACAGCGACGGCATGTTCACCGAGCTCCCGACCATCGCCGGCGACAGCGCCCTCAGCCTCCGTAACCTACCCGTGGTGGTGCTCGTCAATGGCAGCTCCGCCAGCGCCAGCGAGATCGTCGCCGGTGCGCTGCGCGACCGCCGGCCGGACGCCCGCCTGCTGGGCGAGAAGACCTTCGGCAAGGGCTCGGTGCAGAACATCTACAGCCTGAGCGATGGCGGCAGCGCGCGCATTACCTTCGCCCACTGGCTCACACCCAACAAAGACCAGATCCACACGATCGGCATCGTTCCCGAGTACGTCGTCCCCTACGCCGAGGACAAGGACACCCCCGCGCCCTGCGTGGCCGACCGCCAGCCCGCCGAGGGCGAGAGCCTCTGCCCCGATAACCAGCTCTTCTACGCCATCCGCCTCCTCACGACGGGTGAGGCGCCCCCGCAAACCCCCACGGCCGCACGCTAGCATCGCGGCGGCGCACAACACTCCGCACAAGGCGCCACAGAGAGGCCGCAACTGTTGGTTGCGGTCCCTTCACATTTCTTATACAATAACCCGGTTCCCATCAAACGTCATGAGAATGGCTCCCGCTCGGGCGGGGCCAACTGACCGAAGGAGGTCGCTCGCTCGACGCATGGCTGGCACCCGGAAGTGCGCTATTGATGCAAATGCCTAGGAAAGGTAGGGAACCCCCCATGTCCGGAATGACTCGCTGGACCAAAATTCTTGGCCTGCTCGCCGCCCTGACGCTGATGCTCGCCGCCTGTGGCGGCGCGGCACCGGCCGCGCAGCCCACCTCCGCACCGGCCGCCGAGGCCCCCACCGCCGCACCGGCCGCCACTGAGGCTCCCGCCGCTGAGGCGCCCGCCGCCACCGAGGCGCCGGCCGCCACCGAGGCTCCCGCCGCTGAGGCGCCCGCCGCAGCCGGCGGCCAGCTGGAGATCTTCAGCTGGTGGACGAACGGCGGCGAGGCCACCGGCCTCGAGAAGATGTACGAGATCTACACGGCCCAGAACGAGGGCGTGGAGATCGTCAACGCCACCGTCGCCGGCGGCGCGGGCACCAACGCCAAGACCGTCCTCAAGACCCGCCTCCAGGGCGGTCAGCCGCCGGACAGCTGGCAGGTCCACGCCGGCAAGGAGCTCACCTCCTACGTCGACGCCGGCCAGATGGAGCCGCTCACCGAGTTCTTCAAGGAGCAGGGCTTCGACAAGGTCATGCCGCCGCTGCTGCTCGAGCAGATCACCTACAACGGCGAGATCTGGTCGGTGCCAGTGAACATCCACCGCTCTAACGTCCTCTGGTACAACATCAAGGTCTTCGAGGACAACGGCATCACGCCGCCGAAGACCATGGACGAGTTCTTCGCCGTGGCCGAGCAGCTCAAGGCCGCCGGCATCACCCCGCTGGCCGTGGGCGGCAAGGACAAGTTCGAGACGCCGCATCTCTTCGAGAGCGTGCTGCTCGCCACCATGGGCCCCGAGGACTACGCCGCGATGTTCCAGGCCGGCGCGGACTGGAGCGACCCGCGCGTCCAGGAGGCCGCCGAGACGGCCGCCCGGATGCTCGAGTACTCCAACAGCGACCGCTCGTCGCTCGGCTGGTCCGACGCGATGCAGCTCGTGCTGGACGGCAAGGCCGGCATGACGATCATGGGCGACTGGGCCCACGGCTACGCGCTCAGCAAGGGGCTCAAGCCGAACGTGGACTACGGCTACGTCGCAGCTCCCGGCACCGACGGCATCTTCATGTGGCTGAGCGACAGCTTCGGCCTCGCGAAAGGCGCGCCGAACCCCGAGAACGCCCGCGCCTGGCTGGCCGTCTGCGGCTCGAAGGAGGGCCAGGACGCCTTTAACCCGGCCAAGGGCTCGATCCCGGCACGCACCGACGCCGACCGCAGCCTGTACGACGAGTACCTCCAGTACTCGATCGACGCCTTCGCCCAGGAGACCCTCGCGCCCAGCGTGGTGCACGGCGCCGCCGCCCCCGAGGCCTACATGACCTCGTACGGCAACGCGCTCAACGTCTTCGCCGCCGACCTGGACGTCGAGACCCTCGTCGTGTCGCTGCAGGACGCCGCCGTCGATATCAAGTAAGCCGCCCCGGCCGCAGCGGGGAGGAGCGGAGGGGCACTGCCCCTCCGCGATGTTTATCTATCCCGCCCTGTCGGGCGGCGAGTCGCCCGACAGGGCGGAGCAACACCCTATGCAACAGGTCAAGACCCAGGACGTCGCACCTCCCTCAGCAGCCCGCCGCGCCCGCTGGCTCAACCGCGACCGGGTCACCGCGCTGCTGATGATCGCACCCTCGGTGATCGCGATCGCCATCTTCGTCTACGGCTTCATCGGCTGGACCGCGTTCGTCTCGCTCACCAGCTGGCAGGGCCTCAAGGCGGACTTCACCTTCGTCGGGATCCAGAACTATCTGACCATCTTCAACACCGGCCGGTTCCAGACCAACATCCGCAACCTGCTGGTGTTCACCACCTTCTTCCTGGCAGCCTGCCTCGTGCTCGGCCTGCTGCTCGCCATCCTGGTCGATGCGCGCATCAAGGGCGAGGCCATCTTCCGATCAATCTACATCTTCCCGATGGCCCTGTCGTTCATCGTCACCGGCGTGGTCTGGCAGTGGATCTTCGCGCCCGGCAACTGGCCGAATGACCCCACCGGGATCAACCTGCTCTTCAAGCAGCTCGGGCTCGGCTTTCTCCAGGGCGCCTGGACCACAGATGCCACCGTCTGGCCGGGCTGGCGGCCGGAGGGCCTCAAGACCCGCCTGATCGTGCCTATGGCAATGATCCCCGTCGTCATCGCCGCGGTCTGGCAGATGTCCGGCTTCGTGATGGCCATGTACCTCGCCGGCCTGCGCGGCATCCCCGACGAGATCAAAGAGGCCGCCCGCGTGGACGGCGCATCCGAGTGGCAGGTGTTCCGCGGCATCACGCTGCCCCTGCTCCAGCCGGTGACGCTCAGCGCGGTGATCGTGCTCGGTCACATCTCGCTCAAGATCTTCGACCTGATCGTGACGATGACCGGCGGCGCGCCCGGCAACAACACCGAGGTGCCCGGCCTCTACATGTACGAGATCACCTTCAAGGCCAATAAGTTCGCCGAGGGCGCCGCAGTGGCCATGGTGATGCTCGTGGTGGTGGCCGTACTGATCGTGCCCTACCTGAGCTACAACCGCCGCACAGAGGTGGAGTCGTGAGCGCTTCCGCACTGCCCGCAGCCCGCCGCCCCTTCCACTGGGGCCGCGTGCTGCTCTACATCCTGATGGCCGCCTTCGCGGCCTTCTTCCTGCTGCCGGTCTACCTGCTGCTGATCACCAGCCTCAAGAGCTTCGACCAGGTCAGCCTCAGCCGCATGTGGGATCTGCCTCAAGGCCTCTCTTTCGAGAGCTTCGGCCGCGCCTGGAACGGCGGCGAAGGCGTGATCGGCATGAGCGGCAGCTTCTTCAACTCGGTGCGGATGGTGGTCCCGGCCACGATCATCTCCTGCCTGCTCGGGTCGCTCAACGGCTACGTGCTCTCAAAGTGGCGCTTCCCCGGCTCGGAGACGCTCTTCACGCTGATCCTGTTCGGCATGTTCATCCCCTACCAGAGCATCCTCGTGCCGCTGGTGGAGATGCTGCGCGAGATGCGCCTCTACGGCTCGATCCCCGGCCTGGTGCTGGTCCACGTGGTCTACGGCATCCCGATCACCACGCTGATCTTCCGCAACTACTACGCCGGGGTGCCCACCGAGCTGCTCGAGGCCGGCAAGATCGACGGCGCGGACTTCTTCGGGCTCTACCGTCACATCATGCTGCCGATCTCGATCCCCGGCTTTGTGGTGGTGGCGATCTGGCAGTTCACGTCGATCTGGAACGAGTTCCTCTTCGGCCTGATCATCACCAATGACCCGCAGCTCCGCCCGGTCACGGTGGCGCTCCAGAACCTCTCCGGCAGCCAGTTCACCCAGTGGAATGTGCAGATGGCCGGCGCGCTCCTGGTGGCCATGCCCACCCTGCTGGTCTACATCTTCCTCGGCAAGTACTTCCTCCGCGGCCTGCTCGCCGGCTCGCTCAAGGGATAGAACACAGGTGTGCCACGGAGCACACAGAGGGCACAGAGGGTGGGACGATCGCCTCTGTGCCCTCTACAACAGAGTGCACATGCGAAGCATGATCACATCTGTTGGTTGTGTATCGCGTCCTGATGCCGCGTTCAGCCCTCAGCGTTCTGCTCTGGGCAAAGTATCCGGCCGGCGCCTGACTCAGCGCCGCTCCCCCAGCACGTACACCGTATGCTCCCCGGCACGTATCCCCCGCCCGCGCGCCTCAAGATACGCGCGCACCGCGGGCGACGCCAGCCGATCCCCCTCGGCCGGCAGCACCACGTAGCGCACCGGGTTCCGCTCCACGTACCGCGCGAAGTTCGCCCCGTCCCGCATAATGTTGCGCTCGAAGGCCGCGTCGGCCTCGAACCACGTCGCCTGCTGCCGCGTGTACAGCACCGCCGGCCAGTACTGCTCGGTCAGCACGTAGCCGCGCGGCTGCCCCCGCAACACGGCCCACACTGGCTCGTAGCTGCGCAGCCTCATCCCCTCCAGCGCGTAGTAACCGATCGCCACCGCGTTGATCAGCGTGAACAGCACCACCAGATAGAAGCCAACCCGCCGCCGCCACGCCGCGGGGAGCCGCGGAAATCCCGCCGCGAAGAGCACCGCCAGCGGCGGCAGCGCCGGGATGACCACCCGCGGGCTGTTGCCGGCCCCGGGCGTGGCCGCGTAGACCAGCAGCACCAGCACGCCCAGCCCGAGCCACGCGCACAGCAGTATCACCGGGCCGCGCGCGCCATCCGCCCACAGAGCAGCTATCCCGCGCCAGACGCACCAGCCGATCGCCGCCAGCGTGATCAGCGCGCCGTACCACGGGATGTACAGCAGCAGCTCCAACATCTGCGGCGCGATGATGCCGAACAGCCCCGCCGAGAGCCCGCCCGTCGGCCCGCCCGCCCCGCCGCCCAGGTGGTGCGTCCAGACCCACGGGCTCGCCAGTAGCGCCGGCCCGATCAGCGCCAGCGCATGGTGGCGCCGGCCGCCCATCACCACAGAGTGCGTGGAAGAGCTGCCCCTCGTGACGACAAGCAGCGCGTAGGCAGCCGTGATGCCGACCGTCCCAAAGTACAGCAGCAGGATGTCCATCTTGCAGAGCGCCGCCAGGGCGCCAAGCAGCACCGTCGCCAGGGTCCGCCCACGCAGGTAGACCAGCAGCGCGGCCGTGAGCGCCAGCGCCGAAAGCGCCTCGGTGTACGAGACCACAGCGAACTCGCGGTACAGCGGGAAGCACGCCAGGAGCGCCGCCGCCAGCAGCCCGCCCCGCCGCCCCAGCAGGTCCCGCCCCAGTACGTACGTCAGCAGCACCGCCCCGCCGCCCGCCACAGGCACCACCAGCTCCAGCAGCGTGTACGAGCCGCTCAGCCGCCACACTAGCGCGAACAGCAGCGGTGCCACCGGCCCCCACCATGGGTGCAGGTCGCCTGGCTCACTGCGGTAGAGCCCACGCGGCGCCAGCGACTCCGGCTCCGGAGGAAACCCCTTGATACGCTCGTAGGTGTCCGGCTCGCCCAGCAGAAACGCGGGGTTCTCGGCCGTCAGTACGCCCCAGTGCAGGTTGCGCGGCGCGTCACCGTACTGCGGCCCGGTGATCAGCTGCGTCAGCGCGAACTGGCCTGCCAGCAGCGCCAGCAGGAAGATGTGCGAGCGCACGACCCGGGAGAGCGGCGGCCACCACGCCCGCTGGCCTGCCCGAAGAGATGAATGTGACGAGGTGTGTGACACTGGCGCTCTCCCTGATCCACGTGATCCGTCGCGTGCATCATACGCCGGTGCGGCGCACTATGTCCATGCCAATACGAGAGCGACTTGTGTGATACCATAGCGCCCATCCAGTGCTCAGCCCGCAGCGTGGTCAGCTGCGTCGAGAGCACCTTCGGCGTGCAGCACTCAGCATCTCGCGCTAGACAGGACCACCTCTGTGGAGCAACCAATCGTCGTCGTCGGCGGGGGTCTCGGCGGCCTCTCCGCCGCCATCCACCTCGCCGCCCGCGGCCGCCCCGTCACCGTGCTGGAGCAGAACGAGCGCGTCGGCGGCAAGCTCAACCTCGTCGAGGCCGACGGCTTCAGCTTCGATACTGGCCCGTCCCTCCTGACAATGCCCTGGGTGCTGCGCGAGCTGCTCGAGCAGGGCGGTGCGCGCCTGGAGGACGAGCTCCAGATCACACCTCTCGACCCCATCTGCCGCTATAACTGGCTGGATGGCGCGAGCTTTGACGCCTGGCAGACCACCCCGCGCCTGATCCAGGAGATCGAACGCCTCGAGCCCGCCGACGTCGCCGGCTTCCTGCGCTTCATGGCCTACGCCGCCCGCATCTATGACGCCGTGGCCGAGCCATTTCTGATCAGGCCCTTCACCGGCCTGCGTGACATGCTCGGGCCGAAGCTCATGACCGACTCACTGGCGATCGACCCGCTCCGAACCGTGGACCAGGCGGTGCGCTCGTTCTTCCGCAGCCCGTACCTGCGCCAGGTCTTCAACCGCTACGCCACCTACAACGGCTCCTCGCCATTCCGCGCGCCTGCCACCTTCAACCTCATCTCGTACGTCGAGTTCGCCCAGGGCGGCTGGCACGTCTGCGGCGGAATGTATGAGATCGCTCGTGCCCTCGAGCGAGTTGCGCGCCGCCTCGGGGTCGAGATCCGCACCAGGGCACGCGTCGAGCGCGTCGTCACTCATGGCGGCGCCGCGCGTGCGGTGCGCCTCGAGGGCGGCGAGGAGATCGCGGCGTCGGCCGTGGTTGCGAATGTGGACCCGCGCTACGTCTATGGCCGGCTCATCCCCGAGGCCCGCGCCGAGGCCCGCCGCCTCGAGCGGCTCGAGCTCTCCTACAGCGGCTTCGTGCTTATGCTCGGCGTGGACCGCATCTACCCGCAGCTGGCGCACCACAACATCTTCTTCGCCGGCGACTACCGCCGCGAGTTCGATGCGATCGTGAGCAAGGGCGTACCCTACGCCGACCCCACGATCTATGTCTGCGCGCCCTCCGTCACCGATACACGCGTCGCGCCCCCGGGCACCACCAACATGTTTATCCTGGTGAACGCACCGGCGGTCAACCCGCGCGTGGACTGGCATGGCGAGGCAGCCGCCTATCGCGATCTGGTAGTGCGCAAGCTGGAGCGCATGGGGCTGGAGGATATTGGGCGGCATATCATCGTCGAGCGCGTGATGACACCGGCCGATATCGAGGAGCGCTACAGTGCACCGGGCGGGGCAATCTACGGCCTGGCCTCGAACGGGCCGTTCACCGCATTCCTGCGCCCGCCTCAGCGAGCCCGTAGCATCAAGGGGCTCTACTTCGCCGGAGGTGGAACGCATCCCGGCGGTGGTATTCCGCTCGTGCTGCTCTCCGGCCGCGCCGCTGCCCAGCACGTCCTCCACGACACGTAGCGCAAAACATTGCCAGCTACGACATGCTCTCGTAGGGCTGCGCGCCGGGCTGCATCTCCCCGATAGGGAAGAAACCGAGGTGCGTCAGGAAACGGGATGTGATATCGTTAAGGCGCGATTAAAGTATTGACTCACCACACACACGGTGCTATGATCTTCCCGAAGCCTCAGTCAACCACCACAACGAACCTGCACCTACACAGTTGAGCAACGGCCCTAGAGTAGGCGAGCGGCGTGCCCCATCCAGTGTTCGTTCTGGGGGCGTCCGGGAGTCGGGGGAAATGGCATAGTATGTTACGTGCGCCAGGGATCCCGACAAGCAAGCGCCAGGCGGCTGATGAAGCGCCGGATGCTGTGCAAGCCGAACCAGGGTTCTCAGCGGCAAAGCCCGAGCTGTGGGCGTCAACAGATGGCCAAGCCACAGCAGGTGCAATGCCTGAGCGTAAAAGCTAGCGCAGCCGTGAGGTTGAGGAGCGGAGCGACGCGAAGGAGACCGTAGAGTAGCTTAACTGAGGTGTGGCTTTCCCGAGTGGTGGTTGCTGAGGCGACACTGTGCCCGGCGCAGGCACTCGCGCTACGCCATCCTCCAGCCGCCATCCACCGCCAGCGTCTGCCCCGTGATGTAGGATGCCAGCGGCGAGGCCAGAAACACCGCCGCCGCCGCGATCTCCTCCGGCCGCCCCACGCGCCGCAGTGCGATCACCCGCTCGCCCCACGCCCGCTGCTCAGCCGGCAGCGCGTCCAACATCTCCGTGGCCACCAGGCCGGGGGCCACCGCGTTCACCGTGATATCCCAAGCCGCCGCCTCGCGCGCAAGTGCCCGCGTCATCCCCAGCACACCGCCTGCCGCCGCCGAGTAGTCCGACATGCCCGGCCCGCCGGCCACACCGTGCAGCGCCGCCACATTGACGATCCGGCCATATCGCCGCCGCATCATGGGTCGCAGGACGCTGCGGCAGACGTTGTACACGCCATCCAGGTTCACCGCCAGGACATCGCGCCACTGCTCTATACTGATGCACGCCACGGGCGTGAAGGCGGCCACACCGGCGCAGTTCACGAGCACGTCAAGCCGCCCAAGCTGCTCGTGCGTTCCGGCCACAAGCGCCTCGACTGACTCGCGCGAGCGCACGTCGACCTGTCCCGCCGCCGCCGTACCCGACAACCCCTCGCACAGGGCCACCGTCTCGGCGGCGGCGTGAGCGCGAGATACGTAGCCGGCAACAACGTGTGCGCCGCCGGCCACCAGCATCCGCACCACCTCACGCCCGATCCCGCGCGAGCCACCAGTGACGATCGCCACCTGTCCGGTAAAGTCCAACATCCCACGCCTCAGGCCAAACGCCCTTGGTACGCCAGGGCGGTCGGCACGTCGCTCACATTCACGACCCGCACGTCCGGGGCAATACGTCGCACAAGCCCGGTAAGAACCGCGCCCGGCCCGATCTCAACGAACGTCTTCACCCCCGCCGCTGCCATGCGCCGCACCGAGGCCGTCCAACGCACTGGCGCCGTCACCTGCGCCTCCAGTTCGCTACGCAGCCCGGCGGCCCCGCGGAGCGGCTCGGCCGTCACGTTCGCCAGCACCGGCACACGCGCGTCCCGAACCGCTGCATCATCGAGGGATGCCCGCAAGCCGTCGGCGGCCTCCCGCATCAGCGGAGAGTGAAACGCAGCGCTTACCTTCAGTGGAATGATCCGCTTCGCACCGGCCGCCTTCGCCAGTGTCCCCGCCCGCTCCACAGCACCCGCTGAGCCACTGATCACCAGTTGTCCCGGCGAGTTGTAGTTAGCGATCACAGCGATGTCGCCGCCCTGCGAGGCCTCGCGGCAGGCGACCTCGAGCGGCTCCTCGTCCAGCCCGATCACCGCCGCCATCGCCCCCTCGCGCGCCTGTGCCATCAGCTCGCCGCGCTGCCGCACCAGCCGCACCGCCGTGGCGAAATCGAGCGCGCCAGCAGCCGCCAGTGCAGTGTACTCACCCAGACTATGTCCAGCCACGAAGCTCGCGTGCGCCGCGACGAACGGCGCGACGTCCGTCGACTCGGCTAGGGCTGCGAGCGCCGCCACAGAGACCGTAAGCAGCGCCGGCTGCGCGTTCTCTGTCGCCGTGAGCGCCTCCTCCGGCCCCTCAAAGCACAGCTGCGCCACACTGAACCCGAGGGCCGCCTCGGCCTGCTCAAAGATCACCCGCGCGGCCGGCGAGGCATCGTACAGGTCGCGTCCCATCCCAACCACCTGCGAGCCCTGCCCTGGGAACACGAACGCTGTCGTCACGGCCGCCCCCACCGCACAACTGCCGAGGCCCACGTCAGCCCGCCGCCGAACGCGGTGAGCAGCACGTAGTCGCCGTCCTTCAGGCGACCCTGGTCCGCGGCCTCCACCAGCGCGATCGGTACGCTCGCGGCCGACGTGTTCCCGTAGCGGTCCAGGTTCACGAAGACTCGCTCCATCGATACGTTGAGTCGCTTGGCTACTGCCTCAACGATGCGGAGATTGGCCTGGTGTGGTACCACGAGCGCTACCTGGTCCAGCGCGACGCCCGCCTCCTGAAGCGCGCGCGTCGACGAGTCGGCCATCTCGCGCACAGCCTGCTTGAAGATCTCGCGGCCGTTCATGTAGACGTACTGCCGGCCCTCCTCGAGTAGCTCGGCGCTCGCTGGGAGGCACGTGCCGCCCGCGTCCACCGCCATCAGCTTCTCGTGTTCCCCCGCAGCTCCGAGCACGGAGGAGAGCTGGCCGTAGGGCGCGTCGGTGCCCTGAAGCACCACTGCGCCGGCCCCGTCACCGAACAGCACGCAGGTGTTTCGGTCATTCCAGTTGATGTAGTGCGTGAAGACGTCCGCCGCAATGAACAGCACATTGCGCGCCGATCCGCTCCGAACCATACTGGTAGCCACGTTGAGGCCATACACGAACCCGCTGCAGGCCGCCGCCACATCGAAGGCCGGGATGGCCCGCAGCCCAAGGTTGGCCTGGACGGTGCAAGCGGTTGCGGGGAAGGGGCGGTCCGGCGTGCAGGTTGCGAGGACGACGAGGTCGATCGCGGCCGGGTCGATACCCGAGCGCTCGATAGCGCGGCGCGCAGCGGCAGTGGCGAGGGTGGAGGTGCTCTCGCCGGGCCCGATAACGCGACGCTCGCGGATGCCGGTGCGCGTCTGGATCCACTCGTCCGACGTCTCTACCATCCGCTCGAGGTCTGCGTTCGAGAGCACCCGGTCTGGGACTGCCATCCCCCAACCGGTGATTGCAGCATACTGTGCCATAGCATGTGTCGCCTATACAAAGAAAGGGTTACTGACGCGCGCTGGCGCATCAATAACCCTTGCAAGGCCGTGAGCCTCAACGGCTACTCCTCGGACGTGGCGGACTTCAGTTCGACCACCTGGCGGCCACGGTAGGTGCCGCAGCTCTTGCACACCCGGTGGGCCCGGCGCAGCTCACCGCAGTTCGGGCAAGTAACCAGGGTCGGCGCCTCGAGCGCCTGGTTGCGGCGGCGGTTACCGCGGCGGTGGCGTGACACTTTCGTTTTTGGTACAGCACCCATTGGACTCAGCTCCCCTTGTTGAAGTGATATTTATTCGTTCAGCAGCGACCGCAAGATGGAAAAACGGTCGTCGCCGCCGCCTTCCGCGCACTCGCACGGTTCGACGTTTCGGTCTTTGCCGCAGATCGGGCAGATACCCTTGCAGTCGTCGCGGCACAGCGGCTGCATCGGCAGCGCCAGCAGCGCGTACTCACGGATCGCCTCTCCCAGATCGAGCATGTGCGCCTCGTCGATGAAGAACGGGTCTTCCTCGTCGGGCTTGGGCAATGCAATGCCGGTATTTACCTCGATCTTTGAGTGGAACTCATCCTTAAACTGGATCTCAACCGGTTGCGCTGCCTTGGTCAGACAGCGAATGCACTCCATCTCGGACGTGCCGTGCGCCCGGACATCAGCAAACACGCCGCTCGGAGTGCGTGTAAAGCGCACCGTTCCCGTCAGTTGCCGCAGCTCGGTGTCATCATCGAGAGGTAAAACATTTTCGTCAAAGTCATACTTACGACGACCACCAACCTCTTCACGCAGCAGCTGAGCGACATTAAACTTCAGATCTGTGTTTGGTTTGTTTACGTGCATTATATTTGCGCCCCCGCGCATTCACAGAAGCGACATTATAGGCCAGGCGGGGTGCGCTGTCAAGCGTTACGAAGCTCTTTGAGGCCGTTCTGGACGCTTGTGCTGAGCTTGGCAAGCCGCTGCTCGAGCTCCTCAAGCACTTGGCGGGCGTAGTCATCTGCGCCGGCTCGTATCGCAATGGCTTCTTGTTCAGCCTGCACAAGGAGACGCTGCCGCTCAGTTTCCACGGCGGCCAACAGACCTTCCTCTTCGAGCGCTTGGCGCACTCGCTCGTGAGCCTCACCAAGCAGCCGCTCTTGCTCGTCGATAACCCGGCGCGCCTGGCGTAGCTCCTCCGGCACCGCCACGCGCATGCGGTCGATGATGTCGAGGACGCGATCTTCGTCGATGAGCAGCCGGCCGCTGAACGGAACCCGCTTACCCTCGGCCAGCACATCCTCAAGCTCGTCGATTAGCTGATCGAGTTCGATGGCCGATCACCCCCTCACGACGACTTCGACCCGTATGCCCGCCGGAGCGCAGCCACGACATGCCCAGGCACCAGCCACGTGACATCACCGCCAAGTGAGGCGATTTCACGCACAGTGCTTGAGCTGAAGAAAGTGTACTGGTGCCCAGCCATAAACAGGACGACGTCGATATCCGGCGCCAATGTCTGGTTGATCTGCGCCATCTGAAACTCGTTCTCGAAGTCGCTGACGGCGCGCAGACCTCGCACGATCACCGACGCGCCAACACTTCGTACGTAGTCGACGGTCAGCTCGGAGTAGGTATCTACCTTGACACGCGGCAGATGGGCCGTTGCCTCGCGCAGGAGCTCAACGCGCTCCTCGGTGCTGAACAGCAGCCGCTTGTTCGGGCGATCAAACACCGACATGTACACGGTATCAAAGAGCCGCGAGGCCCGTGCGGCAATGTCGAGGTGGCCGTTCGTCACTGGGTCGAAGCTGCCGGGATAGACGGCGATCGTCACACCCTTCTCCTTTGGCCCGCGGGGAGGAATGTCAGGCCTATGCTTCGGCGTCGCCGCTGTCCGAAGGCGCGCCAGACGGCTCGTAGATCGAAAAACAGGAGTCGCCGAGTCGGCGAAACTTGAGGCGCCGCAGCGGGGAGTAGTCTTCGGCCAGTTCGACACGCGGCGAGTGGCCGACGATGAGAACCCCTTCGTCAGCAAGAAAATCCGAGGCGGCCAACGCCCGGATAGTATCTTCAATCGCAGGGTCTGCGTATGGCGGATCCATCATGATTATAGCATACTTTTCTGCCGGCCTAGCCTGAGCGATATAGCGTGCTACCGGCATCTGATGGACGCGAGCACGCTCGATGAAGCGGGTGTGCTCGAGGTTCTCCCGGATGATCTGGCAGACGTTCGCCTTCTGCTCGACAAAGTCGGCCCACGTCGCGCCGCGCGAGAGGCACTCGATGCCAATCGACCCCGTGCCAGCGTAGAGATCCAGCACACGCCCACGAATTGGGCCATACCCCTCGAGCACCGAGAACAGAGCCTCCTTGACGCGGTCCAGCATTGGTCGCGTCCCCATCCCTTTCGGCGCCTTGAGCTTATGCCCTTTCGCAGAGCCGGTGATCACTCTCATAGCTGTGCGTTGGCAGCCTCGGCCACTGCCGCCTCGATCACATCGAGCGCCGCACGGACCGTGCGCCCCTCAGGATCCCTCTCAGGGTTTACCGCTGTGAGCGCAAGGGCTGCCAGGTTGCCCATGCCCGCGATGCGCTCCACCAGACTCCGCAGCACGTCTAAGCTTAAGCCATCCGCTGCGGGATAATCCACTCCCGGCGCCTCGGCAGTGTCGAGCACATCGATATCAACGTGCAGGTAGAGCTGCGAGAGCTCACCGAGGGCCCCAAGCGCTCGTCCTAACGCCTTCGGCCCGCCCGCGAGCTCGACGCCGCGCACCACAGCCACATCGGACTCTGCCAGCAACGCCTCCTCGGCCGGGTCGAGATCCCGCACACCGATCAGCGTTACATTGCCCTCGGGCACCGTCGCCGTGAGGCCGGCACTCACCCGTAGCTGCTCGAGCCCGCGACCCACCGCGCTTGCCAGAGGCATGCCACCTAAAAAGCCGCTGATCGTCGTCTCGGGGGTGTTGAAGTCACCGTGGGCATCAATCCAGGCGATCGCAGTATCTGCCGGGTCGAGCAGCCCGGCAATCGTCCCCAACGATGTCGTGCAGTCGCCGCCGAGCACAATCGGTAATGCTCCCGAGCGCCGCGCCCGCGATACCTCGGTGCCGAGACGTGCAAGCAGTTGAGCCATGCGCGTCTCAGGGGGCTCAGAGGATTCGGGGATACGTACAGCCTCGGTGACGCATACAGCACACCCGCTGGCCTCAAGCCGCTGCACAAGCCCCGCCTCGAGGAGCGCTGCCGGCGCTTTGCCCATCCCTTGATCAGGCGTATCGAGGCTGTAGGGCACCGGAATGATTGCCACGTTCATGATATGCTCCCCCACGAGCACGCTCAACCGGCCGGCAAGCGCACCACACAGTCGTTACAATTCAGCGCACACGTCGTCCAGCGCCGCGCCAAACGCCCGCACTGTGGCGTCGAGATCCTGCTCAGTGTGTGCGGCCGAAAGGAAACCGCTGCGCCCGCGCATGAGATCCAGGCCGCGATTGATAAGCGCCAGCCGTAGCAGGCTCAACGCACGTGTATCGCCGCCACGCTTCAGCTCAGCCGTCGGCACGTCGTGCGGAAGCTCGCCAGGGGCGAAGCGCAGCTCGGACCCCACCAGCAGGTGGAAGATCGACGCGTCCCCGTAGGCCGCCCACCCCGACAGCTCGCGCGAGCGAATAGCTTCGTTCAGCCCTGCCACCACCGAGCGACAGAGAGCTGTAGCCCGCTCGACCGGCTCCCCTGTAGCGACGAGATCAAGCGTCGCCACTCCCGCGGCGGCCGAGAGCGGATTAGCATTGTAGGTCCCGTTGTGGCGGATCTTGGCTGTGCGATTCCAGGACTCATCGCCGAACGCCAGGTGCCGCATAATATCGGCCCGCCCACCCACAGCCCCGCCCGGAAGCCCACCAGCCAAGATCTTCGCCAGCGATGTCAGATCGGCGACAACCCCCGACCTCGTCTGCTCGCCGCCGGGCGATACGCGGAAGCCGGTGACGACCTCGTCGCAGATCAGCAGCGCGCCGTGGTCGTGCGTGAGCTCCCGCAGGCCATGTAGGAAGCCAGCGGGCAGGGGAACCGCGCCGTAAGACGCGCCTGTGGGCTCCAGGATGACGCCGGCGATATCCTGCCGAGCACGCAGGACAGCCTCGACGTGGTCGAGGTCGGGGGGCAGCACAAGCGTCGATTCGGTCACGGCAGCGAACAGCCCGGGCGCGGCGTCCTCGGCAGAGTCACGCGTCAGCATATCGTGCCAGCCGTGGTAGTGCCCCTCGAACCGCACGATCGTAGGCCGGCCAGTGAACGCGCGAGCCAGCCGGAGGGCCAGGAGCGTGGCCTCAGTGCCCGACGCCGTAAAGCGCAGCCGCTCGATGCTGGGAAACATCCGCTGCACGAGCTCGGCCCAGCGCAGTTCAAGGGCGTGCTCGGCGCCGTAGTGGGTGCCGCGCGCCGCCTGCTCCTGTACCGCGGCTACCACAGCACGGTGCCCGTGACCAAGCAGCAGCGCTCCGTGTCCTGTCCAGTAGTCCACCAGCTCGTTGCCGTCCACATCCCACTTGCGCCCACCCTCGCTCCGCTCGACGTACAGCGGGAAGGGGCTGGCGAAACGGCCGTCATGGGTTACACCGTTGGGGAACAGATCGGACGCCTGCGCGTAGAGCGCTGCTGAGCGTGGGTGCAGACGGCGGTAGGTATCCAGGATGGTCATAGGCTACATCCCGTACTGGAGGCGCAGCGCGAGCGGCTCGGGGAGCCCGGCCGCGCGCATCTCCTGCTGTGTGCGGGCAACGTCGTAGGGAGTCCGGCGGAAGGTGACGGTATCAGCCAGGGTGTCGAGCACCGCGAAGGCCGCGCGCGGGTCCTGGTTGCGCGGCTGCCCGACGCTCCCGGGGTTGATGAGGTAGCGCATATGCGGGCGCAGCGTGAGCACCGTGCCATCATCGGGGAGCTGGGGGCCCTCGGCGCGCCCGCCCGCCGCGCGGTTGAAGAACAGCGGTACGTGTGAGTGACCCACGAAGCAGACCTGCTGCTCGAAGCGGTTGAAGTTTTCCTGGGCCTGAGCGCGGGTGAGCAAGTACTCCCACACAGCGTCCCGCGGGCTCCCGTGCGCCACCATAAAGCGCTCGTTGACGATGAGCAACGGCGGGGTCGCAGTAAGTGCCTCGCGATGCTCAGGAAGCAGTTGCTCGCCGTTCCAAATATTGGCGGTGCGCGCCTCGGGGTTAAAATCGCTGAGGTCAACCAGCCCTAGCGACGCCAGGTCATGGTTCCCGGCGATCATCACCGAGGAGCACTCGCGCATCGCGGCTATGCACTCATTCGGCCGCGGTCCGTACCCGATCGTGTCGCCCAGATTCCAGAGCTCGTCGTACGGCCCCGCCGCCGCCAGCACTGCCTCCAGCGCCACATAGTTCGAGTGGATGTCCGAGACGATCACGACACGCATGCGCCGCTCTTACCTGCAATCTTCCTGTAAGGATCCGGTAATCGTAGACTTTTGCGCCATAGGAGGGGTGTTCTTATAATACGGCTGAATGTCGTACCACACCACTATCGAGGAGGCCCCGCACACGCTATGGTCGAACCAACGGGCCACTGCCCCTACCTGGGCTTGAAGCAGAACCGGGCAATACGCTTCTCCTCGCCAACACCCGAGCACCGCTGCTTCGTCGGCGGTGAGCCGATCGAGATCCCCGTGGACCAGACCGGCTACTGCCTCTCGCAAGGACACGTCAGTTGCCCATTATACATGGGTTTGCCGGTCCCCACAACGATTGGCTCATCGTCAGCAGGTGCGCTGCCCACGCAAATAGGGGGAATTCGTGGGTGGTACACGACGCTTTCACCACGTGACAGAGCGATCTATGCGCTGATGATCGCCATGTTGGCGCTGATCATAGTGATCTATCTCGTCGCTGGCCTCCGCTCGCTCACCCTGGGCCAGGGCCAGTCTCAGCAGCCAAGCCCCGCGCCAACGCTCGGCGCCGAAAACACGTCCACACAAGCGCCACCCTCGCCATCGCCTGCCCCACCGTCTCCATCGCCCGTGCCTGCCACCCCAACCCTGCTGCCCACCAGCACGCCTGAGCCTGTGCCCACCACAGCTGCCACCGCGGCGACGATCATCCTGCCCCCCACTGGCACGCCCACGGCCTCAGAGCCCACTGCCACAACGGGCTCGCCGGCCAGCACCACTGCTCCAACCAGCACGGCCGCCCCGACCACACGCGTGCCAGCTCAGCAGCCCGCCGCCACCAGCACCCCGCCGCCGGCGGTGAGCAACGCTGTCGTCTGGCTCTACTTTGCCGACGCGACCGGCTCACTCTACGTCCCCGTGCAGCGAGCGGTGAAGGTCGAGGACAAGAAGATCGCCGAGGCCGCAATCCGCGCGCTGATCGAGGGTCCGCGCGGTGACCTTCAGCGGCTTGTGGTAGGAAGCGTGAAGCTGCTCGGGGTCAGCATCCGGGCCAATACGGCCACGGTCAACTTCGACTCACCGCCAAACGGCTCGGGAGACGAGCGCGGTCTGTGGGCGGTGGTGCTCACGCTGACGCACTTCCCGAACGTGGAGCGGGTGCAGATCCAAGTGAACGGCCAACCCTACGGCCTAAACGACGGCCAACCCGTCAGCCGGCCGGTGGTCAACCCGCTCAATCCGCAGGGCTTGCCCTTCGATTACCGCAGCACCGAGTTCCTGCCGACCTACTACCTCACAGCCGACGGCGACCACAGCGTCCGGATCATGCGAATGGTCCCGAAGACGCGCGAGACGGCGTCGAGCACGATCCGGGCGCTCCTGGATGGGCCGGGGGACTACGGCTATGCGGTGCAGGAGGTCATCCCCGACGGCACCACCCTGCGCGCCATCTCCATCAGCGAGGGGATCGCCACCGTCGATCTATCGTCGCCGTTCGCCGAAGCCGGCAACCGTGACGCGGCCGTGCGTACAATCGTCGAGTCTCTCACAACACTAGGTCCAGTGACGGGGGTGCGCATTCTTGTGGACGGCCAATCGCTTGGGGGGGTGTGGGGAGAGCCGTACGGCCGGGTCTTCCCCAGGCCGTTGATCAACGCGGAGTAGTAGCACAGCGGGACGTTCCACCGGAAGCTACCACCAGAGGCCCACCTCGTGGGCTCGTTCCTCGGGGGGAACGACACGGCACCGGTCACAGATGTGGAACGGGATACCGGTCTCCGACTCGAGCTGGAGGTCGTCCCGCGAGCCGCAGTACCTACAGACGCTGAGGTTCTCAATGTCGTCGGCGCGCCAGAGCTGCGGCGTAGTATGGAGCTCGACGCCAGACATCAGCGAGAGGATCGACACCTTCACGCAGACGGCGGCGGGGAACACTTCTTCCACTCGGGCGAAGAGCTCGAGGCGATAGGAGAAGACCTCGTCGCCGATGGCGATCTGGTGCATGCGCGGGTGCTGCTGGATTTTCATGCGCTTATTTCGCATTGCCCAGCTGCGCGATCAATGCGCGCAGCGCCTCCTCGCTCAGCCGGAAGTCCGGTTCATCGCTGAACATGAGCGCGTCGAGGGTCTCCTCAATCTGCTCCTCGGCACCCTCCTCCAAGGTCACCTCGCCGAGCTCAGCCGCGTAGAAGCAGTCGAAGGCCCACTTGGCCAGCGCCATCTCGCTGATATGCCCGGCCAGCCGCTCGCCGATATGCTGGACGAGCGACACACGTGTCACATCGGTGACCGTGAGCTTCTTATCAGATCTGCTTCCCATCACTCATCTTCCATCGTGAGCGCATCATCACACTGCTCGTAGAACCCGCAGCCACGGCAGCGACGCGGCTCATCATGACTGCGCGCGCAGTCCGGCTCGTTAAGCGCGATGCGCATCTCCTCAAGAATCTCCAGCAGCTCATCGCGCACTCGGGGGGTATAGTCGAGACGGAAGGTGCGCTCGGCATAGCGCAGCAGGCCGTATGGCGGCGATGAACCTGTAGTCTCCTCGACCAGGACGCAGTAGGCGGCGAGCTGCATCAGGTCCGACTCATACGGCGCCGGGGAGACGCGGCTCGGCTTCACCTCGACCGGAATCGTACGGCCGCGCTGTTGGATCAGGTAGTCAGGGCGTCCAGACAGCCCAAGTCTGCGGGAAACAAGTGGTCGTTCGGGAGCCTGACCACCGGTATCTTGGTAGGTCACCGGAGCCCAAGGCAAACCGGTTCGACTACGGATCCGAGCAGCCCAGCCCAAGAGCAGCAGCGCCACGAGGAGCAGCGCAAGTCCGATGGTCACACCCATACGCGTATCAACGAGCGAAGAGGATCAGCGCGGCTGCGACCATCGCGAGCACCAGCCCAACCCAGAGCAAAGCCCTACTCGCTGCCACACTCCGCCCATGACGCCGGTGGAGGGCGCTGCCGCGCTCGCGCCGCTCCTGGCCCGCCGGCTCGAGGCCGGCGACGCGGCGCAGCCACCAGGAGCGAGCGCAGTAGACGTACTCACCAATCTCGCTGGCGCGGATTGGCGCCTGTCGGGTGGGGGGCACAGGACTATCCGCCGCCGAGCACTGGCGCACCGCCGATCCACTGCGCGACGTCCGACACCGTAATGATCACCATCAGGCCCATCAGCATCATGAAGCCGACGGCATGAACCATCGCCTCGCGCTCCGGCGGGATCTTCTTACCACGGCGCACGACCTCGATCAGCGAGAACAGGATGTGGCTGCCGTCGAGCGCAGGGATAGGCAGCAGGTTAACCAGGAACAGGTTCAGGCTGATCAGCGCCGTCCACTGCAAGAAGCCGAACATCCCGTCGCGCTCGATGATCTCACCTGTACCGCGGGCGATCCCGACCACTCCGGCAACGCCACCCGGGGGCATCGGGTTGAGGCCCAGGAGCCCTTTCAGCATCTGGCCGAGGCCGTCGATAAAGCGCGCAAGGACGTCGAACGTGTGGGTGATACCTGCCCCGATTGCGGTGGGCAGGGAGGCAGGCATGTTCTGGACGTTCGGGCCATACGAGAAGCCGAAGCCGACGGCGCTGCGGTTCCCGTTGTACTCCCACGGCCCGGGGACAACAGAGAGCTCGACGCGCTCACCACCGCGCTCGACGACCGCAGGGATAGCACGGTTGGGGTTGTCCTCGGCCACACCCCGGATTCGGCTGAGGTCAGAACCAATCTGTACACCACCGAGCTCAAGCAGCAGGTCACCGCTTTGGAAGCCGGCCACAGCGGCGGGGGTTGTGGGGTAGATCGTATCGATCACTGCGCCGTCGAACACCGTCGGGATGCCCCGAACCATGAAAAGCGAGGCGAAGATCGCCATCGCCAGCACCAGGTTCATCAGCGGGCCAGCGACGAGCACGAGGATTTTTTTCCAAGGCGAGGCCGCGGCCAGGCTACCGACGCCATAGAGCGTCTCACCCTCGCCGCCGAAGCGGACAAATCCGCCGATCGGCAGCCAGTTGAGCGTATACTTGACACCTTTGCGCTCGAACAGCACCAGTGCGCGCGGCGGGTAGCCAAACCCGAATTCTTCGACTTTGATACCCATCCAGACGGCGGTAAGGAAGTGCCCGAGCTCATGAACCAGCACCAAAAGCGCCAGCATCACGAGGAACGCCACGAGTGTGACAAGGCCGCTAGGGATCGCTTCTAACACCAGGAGTTCTCCCTTCAAACTGATGGGAGGTAGTGTACCCTATGCGAAGAGGCACTGTCAACGGCGGGAGGTTGGTGATGCGTTAGAGAGGGGCTTACCCGGTGAGCAGGACGATGAGGTAGAAGAAGACCGGTGTCGTAAACAGCACGCTGTCGATGCGGTCGAGGATGCCGCCGTGGCCGGGGATAAGGTGCCCAGCATCCTTCACACCGACCTGACGTTTGATGAAGGACTCCGAGAGGTCCCCGAGCGGGCCGATGATCCCGCCGACAACTCCAAGGAGGACGCTATCGGCCATGCTCAGCGGCAGACCGAAGAGCGTGGCGGCGAGGAGCCCGCCGCCGATAGCCCCGAGCAGGCCGCCGCCGGCGCCCTCCCAGGTTTTCTTCGGGCTGAGGCTCGTCATCTTCGTGCGACCCAGGTACTTGCCGACGAAGTACGCCAGTATATCCTGCCCCCACGTGATCATCAGCACCAGGAAGATCCAGGCGGCGCCGGGCTCCAGGGTATTACTGAGCAGTCCTCCGCGCAGGGGGGTATCGAGATCGCGCAGCAGCACGACGTGGCTCAGGAGGCCACCGGTGTAGAGCGCGCCG
>JBDLTZ010000147.1:0-15146 GCA_039805565.1 Chloroflexota bacterium
TGCCGTACCTCAACCTGTTCTTCAAGGAGCGCTTCGGGCTGCAGGATCAGGCGCTCGGGGGGCTGTTCGCGGCTGTGGGGCTGGCGACGGGCGCGGCGGTGCTGGCGGGGCCGCTGCTCTCGGGCAGGGTGGGCAAGGCCGGCGCGATCGTGATCACGCAGGCCCTCTCGATCCCGCTTCTGCTGGCGGTGGGGTTCGCGCCGGCGCTGGGGGTGGCGGCCTTCGCCGCGGTGGCGCGCGGGGCGCTGTTCAACATCAGCGCCCCGCTGTACGACGCGCTGGCGATGGAGCGCACCGCGCCGCACCTTCGCCCCGCGGTGATCGGCCTGGTGAACGCGGCCTACGCCTCGGGCTATCTGGTGGCGCCGGCGGTGAGCGTGGCGGTGCAGGAGCGCTGGGGCTTCGCGCCGCTGTTTGTCGCCACCGCGGCCTGCTACGCGCTGGCCGCGGCGGCGATCGGCTGGTTCTTCTGGCGCGGCGAGGGGCCTGCGCCGCTCGAGGGCGCTACCGCCCCGGCGCCGGCTCGGCGTACTCCGCCGTGAGCTCGAAGCTGGCCCGGGCGCGGATGTCGGCCGACGAGGCCCCCACCAGCACCTCGAACGCCCCGGGCTCGGCCAGCCAGGCCGCGCGGGCGGTGTCGTAGTAGGCCAGGTCGCGCCCGCCGAGCGTGAGCGTGACGGTCTTCGTCTCGCCCGGCGCCAGCGCCACCTTGGCGAACCCCTTGAGCTCCTTCTCCGGGCGCGCTACGCTCGTCGCTACGTCGCGTACGTAGAGCTGCACCACCTCCTGGCCCGCGCGCTCGCCGGTGTTCATCACGTCTATGCTGACCGCCAGCGTCTCGCCGGGGGCGATGCGCTCCCCACTCAGGCGCAGGTTATCGTAGGCGAAGTCGGTGTAGGACAGGCCGAAGCCGAAGGGGAACAGCGGCGCGATCTCCTTCTTCTCGTAGTAGCGGTAGCCGACGAAGATACCCTCGCCGTAGCGGACGTGGCCGTGCTCGCCGGGGTAGTTGAGGTAGGCCGGGTTATCCTGTAGCCGCACCGGGAAGGTCTGCGGCAGCCTGCCCGCGGGGCTCACGTCGCCGAAGAGCACGTCGGCGATTGCGTTGCCGCACTCCTGGCCCGGGTACCAGAACTGCACCACCGCCGCCACCTGTCCTAGCCAGGGCATCGTCACAGGCGCGCCGGTCTGGAGCACCACCACTGTGCGCGGGTTGGCGGCCGCCACGCGCGTCACAAGCTCATTCTGGCGTCCCACCAGGTCGATGTGCGGCCGGTCCTGCCCCTCGCTGTCCCACTCGCCGGTGAGCCCCACGAACAGCAGCGCCACATCCGCCTCGGCGGCGAGCTTCGTCGCGCGCTCGATGTCCGCGTCGCCCAAGGGGCGGGTGACGCCGAGGCGCACCGCCTTGAGCCCGAGGTTCGCGGCCATCGGGTAGGCGTACTCGACGGCCAGCTCGTAGGCGCGGCCGGCCTCGAGCTCCAGCGCGCCCACCATCTCGGTGCTCCCGGCGCCGAAGTAGGTGTCACTCGGCTGTCGCGCGTCCCAGTTCTCCACCAGCAGCTGCCCGTCCACGAACAGGCGGCTGACGCCGGCGCTCACCAGGCTGAACTGATGCTCGCCGCCCTCCTCGGGGGTGTAGCGCGTGGTGAGGCGCGCCGAGAAGCCGACTGGGGGGACTCCAGGGGCGGGTTCGCCGAACCACATCATCTCGCTCGACGCCACCTGCCCCTGATGCAGCACCGGGCCGGAGAGGTCCGGCGTGCCATAGTAGGCCACCGCGAAGGGCGCCTCCAGCAGCGGGAGCAGCCGGTAGTTGGTGCTGCCGACCGTGTGGCCGATGCGGACCTCCTCGGCGCTCAGGCGCGCCACGATGGCATCGTAGGGGCTGACGCGGTAGTGCGCGTTGACCTGCGCGCTGCCGCCGCCCATGATCTGGGCCGCCTTGGCGTTCGGCCCGATCAGGGCCACGCTGCGGAGGGCGGAGGGGTCGAGCGGCAGCAGGGCATCGTTCTTCAGCAGCACCGCGCCCTCGGCCCCAGCGCGGCGGATGAGCGCCCGGTGCTCCGGCCGGTCGATCGCCTGCTCCTCGGCGATGGTGGGGTTCTCGAAGCCGCCGACGCGGTCGATCAGGCGCAGCAGGCGCCGGGCGCTCTCGCGCACGGCCTCGGGGCTCACCGCGCCCTCGCGCACGGCCGTGAGGAGCTGCTCACCGCGGTAGCGCGCCGGGCCGGGCATCTCCAGGTCCAGCCCGGCGTTGATCGCCTCGGCGGTGCTATTCGTGCCGAACCAGTCCGACATCACCAGGCCGTCGAAGCCCCACTCGTGCTTGAGGATGTCGGTGAGCGTGTGCGGGTGCTCGCCGGCGTAGGTGCCGTTCACCTTGTTGTAGGCCGACATCACGGCCCAGGTGCCGCCCTCCTTGACGGCAGCCTCGAACGGCGGCAGGTAGATCTCGCGCAGCGTCCGCTCGTCGATGTCCGAGCTCATGCTCATGCGCTGGTACTCGGACTCGTTGCCGACGTAGTGCTTGACCGTGGCCGCCACGCCTTTGCGCTGCAGACCCTGGATATAGGCTGTCGCCAGCTTCGCCGAGAGGTGCGGGTCCTCGGCGTAGCATTCGAAGTTGCGCCCGTTGAGCGTCGAGCGGTGGATGTTGACGGTGGGCGCCAGCAGCACCCGCGCGCCCTTCGACTGGGCCTCCTCGGCCAGGGCGTTCCCGACCTGCTCGAGCAGCGCTGTGTCCCAGGTGGCGCCGAGGGCGATGCCGACCGGGAAGCACGCCGCGGGGACGCCTCCCACGAGCGAGCCGCCGCCGCGCGCGCCGTTCGGCCCGTCGCTCACTTTGATCGCCGGTACGCCCACGCGCTCGACTGGCACGGTGGTCCAGAAGGAGGCCCCTGCCAGGATGGAGACCTGCTCCTCCAGAGTCATCGAGTCGAGAAGTGTCTCGAGCCGCTGTTCGTCCATGGTGTGTTCGCGCTCCTTGTTAGTGCGATGCGTCGATGACATGATAGCGATTGCACGTCTGTACCCCAAACGACCTCCGGGTCCATGACATCGTCGGCGCCGAGATAACCAAGGTCCTCAACGAGGGCAAGGACCCGGTGTAGGCCGCCAGGGACGCCGAGGCCGCGGCGCTCAAGCGCATCGAGGGCGTGACGGCGTAGGGATTCATAGGCGCTCGCAGCTTCCACGAGTGGGACGGCCTAGCGAGTCGTGAGCTGCGAGTCGTGAGTGCCCTCTCCTCACGACTCACGACTCACGACTCGTAGCTTCAGGTCGCCGAGAGTTCGCGCACGCGCGCACTGAAGCGGCGCCAGGTGAGGAAGGCTGTGATAGGCGAGGTCACGAGGAAGGCCGCCCAGACGGCCGGCAGTCCACCGCCGATGAAGGTCAGCACCAGCCAGACGATCCCCACCGCGCTCCAGATCCCGGCCGAGCCGATGATCAGCGGGAAGCGCGTGTCGCCGGTGCCGCGTAGCGCGCCCGAGCGCACCATGCCGATCGCCCAGAACGGCTGGGTGAAGGCCATCACCCGCAGCCCGGCCGCGCCGATCGCCACCACCGCCGCGTCGTCGGTGAACTGCTCCATCACGGGGCCGGCGAAGATGAAGATCAGGGCGCCGATCGCGCTCATCCAGATCACGGCCCAGGTGGTGGCGATGCGCGCCACCTGCTCGGCGGTGCCGGGCTGCCGCGCGCCGATGCTCTGGCCCACCAGCGCGGTGGCGGCCAGGCCGAGCCCGATCCCGGGCAGGAACGAGAATGAGAGCGCCGACATGGCGATGCGCTGCGCGGCCAGCGTCTCGGTGCCGAGGCGCGCCACGAGCACGGTGAGCGCCAGGAAGGCCGAGGCCAGCAGCAGCTGCTCGAGCGAGGCCGGGACGCCGAGGCCGAGCACCTTGCGCGCCACGGGCCACTCCGGGCGCCAGGTGCTGCCCACGGCGATGCTGACGCCGTTGCGCCCGCGCCAGAGTGCCGCCAGCAGCAGGGCCAGTGCCAGCCCGCGCGACATGAACGCCGCCCAGGCACTGCCCACCGCGCCGAGCGCCGGCAGCCCCAGGTGGCCGTAGATCAGCGAGTAGGACAGCCCGACGTTGACCACGTTGGCCACCAGCGTCACCAGCATCGGAGTGCGCGAGTCCCCCGCGCCGCGCATCACGCCGCCGCCGATGATCAGCGCCACCAGCACCACCACCGTTCCCATCGCCACCTGGAGGTACTCCGCGCCGATGCGCGCTACGTCGGGCGCCAGGCCGAAGAGCCCCATGATCGGCCCGGCCAGCGTGAAGCCGACCACGGCCAGAGGCACCGAGAGGATGACGCTCCAGATCAGCGACTGGCGCGCGAGCCGGCTGGCCTGGACGAGGTCACGCGCGCCTACGGCCTGCGCCACCAGGATGGCGCTGCCGACGGAGAGGGCGGCCAGCGCGGCCAGCACGAAGAACATGATCTGGAGCCCGCTGCCCACACCCGCCAGCGCCGCAGCGCCGAGCCCAGCCACAAGCACCGTGTTCACGATGTCGAGCGAGGTCTCGAGCATGTTCTCGCCGATCACCGGCCAGGCGAGCCCGAGTACGCGGCGGCGGAGCGCCTTGGGCTCCTCGGGCAGCACGCCTGGTACCCCCTCGCCGTGTGCGTGGGGGTGTGTCGGCTGCTCGATCTCAATGGTCATGAAGGTGTGTCCTCTCCTCTTTTCGGAACATGTCATCCTACCAGATGCTACGGGGTGTCACTCCCGGCGCCCCCCGCGTCCAGGCGCCGTAGCCCCTCGACGAACAGGCGGCGCACGCCGGCCGCGATGCGCTCGCCGCTGTAGCGAAGCTGCTCGCGCTGGTAGCGGTACAGCGGCGGGCCGATGGCGGCCAGGATCGCGTCGGCGGTGAAGTCTACGTCCAGCGGCGCGGCCTCGCCCTGCGCCACAGCCTCGGCCAGCAGCGCCACAATCTGAGCGTGCGTCCAGGTGTAGAACGGCCCGCGGCCGGCAGGGCGCCGCCCGCCCGAGGCCTCGTCCATCGCGGCGAACATGGGCAGGTGCGACTCCGTCAGCCGCAGCCGCTCGGTCAGCAGCGTGTCTAGCCGCGCCAGGGGCGAGGCGATCGCCCAGGTGCCGGCGACCACCGGGCCGAGTCGCTCCGTGAAGGCCGCGATGTCCTCCTTGATCAGGGCGTGACACAGCTCGCCCTTGTCGGCAAAGTGCCGGTAGAGCGTCCCCTGGCCTACCCCGGCCGCGCGCGCCACCTCGGACATCGGAGTGGCCTCGGCCCCCTGCGCCGCGAAGAGATCCTTCGCCACGCTCAGGAGCCGCTCGCGGTTCTCGCGCGCGTCGCGCCGCTCGCGCGGCCGCGCGCTCTCGCCCTCATCGTCGCTCTGCATCACTGGCTCCGGCGTATTGTGGCGGTGGGTGTGCTTGACAAACGGACTGCTGTCCGTTAAACTCGCAACTATCGGACATCCGTCCGCTTTATTATACACGACTCCCACAGAGGATACCATCATGCGAGCTACGCTCAAGCTCCGCGGCTTCCTGGCGCCCTACTGGCTCTGGGCGCTGCTGGCGCCGCTCCTTATGGCGCTCGAGGTCGCGATGGACCTGCTCCAGCCACGCCTGATCCAGCAGATCGTGGACCAGGGTGTCGCGCGCGGCGACCTGGGTGTGGTCATCTCGACCGGCCTGCTCCAGGTGGGCGTGGCGGTGATCGGGCTGCTCGGCGGGGTGGGCTGCGGCGTCTTCGCGGTGATGGCGGGGCAGGGGTTCGGCGCCGACCTGCGCGAGTCGCTGTTCCGCAAGGTGCAGTCGCTCTCGTTCGGCAACCTGGACCGGCTGGAGACCGGCGGCCTGATCACACGCCTGACCAACGATGTGACGCAGGTTCAGGAGCTGGTGATGATGCTGCTGCGGATCATGGTGCGCGTGCCGCTGCTGCTGCTCGGCAGCCTGATCATGGCGGTGGTCACCAGCCCGCAGCTGGCGCTGATCTTCCTGGTGCTCATCCCGCTGATTGTGGCGGCGCTGGTGTGGATCATCAACCTCACGTTCCCGCTGTTCGGCGAGGTGCAGCGGCGGCTCGACGCGCTGAACACGGTGCTGCAGGAGAACCTGGCGGGCGTGCGGGTGGTGAAGGCCTTTGCCCGCTCGGCCTACGAGCGCGGGCGCTTCGGCGCGGCCAACGACCACCTGATGGAGCAGAATATCACGGCGGTGCGGGCTGGCGCGGTGACGATGCCGTTCATGATGCTGGCGATGAACGCCGGCCTGGTGGCGGCGCTGTGGTTCGGCGGCGCGCAGGTGAGCGTGGGCGGGCTTCAGGCGGGGCAGCTGATCGCCTTTATCAACTATCTGACGCAGACGCTGATGTCGCTGATGATGATCAGCATGCTGGTGATGCGCTTCGCGCGCGCCGAGGCCTCCTCCGCCCGCATCCGCGAGGTGCTCGAGAGTGTGCCGGACGTGCCCTCCCTCCCCGATGCGGCGCCGCTGCCGGGCTCGCGCGGGCGCGTAGCGTTCGAGGGGGTGAGCTTCGGGTACGCGGCGCGCTCGACCACCGACCACCGACCACTGATCGCCCTTCGGCCGTCAGCGCCGGGCGCCGATGCCGACCTCGTCCTCGCTGACATCTCCTTCGTCGCTGAGCCGGGCGAGACGGTGGCGATCCTGGGGGCCACTGGCGCGGGCAAGTCCAGCCTGGTGAACCTCGTCCCACGCTTCTACGATGTGACCGCCGGCCGCGTGACGATCGACGGCGTGGACGTGCGCGCGATCGACGAGGCCGACCTGCGCGCGGCGGTGGGCGTGGCGCTGCAGGAGTCGGTGCTGTTCAGCGGCAGCATCCGCGACAACATCCGCTATGGCCGGCCCGATGCGACCGATGAGGAGGTGGCGGCCGCCGCCAGGCTGGCCCAGGCGCACGAGTTCATCGGCCGCCTCCCCGACGGCTATGACTCGATCGTGGGCCAGCGCGGCGTGAACCTCTCCGGCGGCCAGAAGCAGCGCCTCGCCATCGCCCGCGCCCTGCTGACGAACCCGGCGGTGCTGGTGCTGGACGACACCACCAGCGCGGTGGATGTGGCGACCGAGGCGAAGATCCAGTCGGAGCTGGCCGCGCTGCCGCGCCGCCCGACGCGCATCGTGGTAGCCCAGCGCATCAGTACGGTGTTGGGCGCGGACCGTATCCTGGTGCTGGACGACGGTCGGGTGGCGGCGCAGGGCACCCACGCTGAGCTGATGCACACGAGCCCGATCTACCGCGAGATCTACGAATCGCAGATGGACAGCGGAGCGATCATCCATGACTGACTCACGAGCGGCGAAGCCGGCCCCAGCGCACGAGCCGCCGCCGCTGATGGGACGCTTCGGCCACGGCCCGCGCCAGATGGGCAAGGTGGAGAAGCCGAAGGATACGCGCGGCACGGTGCGGCGACTGTGGGGCTACCTGCGCCGCCAGCGCGGGGCTCTGATCGTCACTGCGGTGATGGTTGTCATAACCAGCGCGCTGAACGTGGTCGGGCCGTACCTGCTCGGCCTGGCGATCGACGACTACGTGCTCACCGGCGACCTGACCGGGCTGGCGCGCCTATGCCTGCTGATGCTCGCCACCTACGCGCTCAGCTCGCTGCTCACCTGGCTCCAGGCCTACGTGATGGCCGGCGCCGCCCAGCGCACCGTGCGCGACCTGCGCGCCGACCTGTTCGGGCGGCTCCAGGGGCTGCCGCTGCGCTTCTTCGACACGCGCCCCCACGGCGATCTGATGAGCCGCCTGACCAACGACGTGGAGAACGTCAACCAGGTGCTCTCCGACGGCATCGTGCAGATCGTGTCGGGCGTGCTGGGCATGGTGGGGGTGGCGGCGCTCATGCTGGCGATCAACGCCCCGCTGGCGCTGGTGAGTATCCTGTCGATCTCTGTCATGTCACTTGTGGTCAACCGCTTTCTGGCGCCTCGGCTGCGCTCGGGCTTTCGTGACCAGCAGGCGGCGCTCGGCACGCTCAACGGCCTGATCGAGGAGACGATCACCGGCCAGCGGGTGGTCAAGGCCTACCACCGCGAGGTGGTGGTGATGGAGCAGTTCGGCGCGGCCAACCGCGAGCTGCGCCGGTCCGCCACGCGGGCGCAGGTTGTGGCGGGCTTCATCGGCCCGATGATGAACTTCGTCGGCAACCTTGGCCTGGCAGTGGTGGCGGGCGTGGGCGGCTGGATGGCGGTGCAGGGGCTCGCCACGGTCGGCACGATCGCCAGCTTCATCACCTTCTCGCGCCAGTTCGGCCGGCCGCTGAACGAGCTCGCCACGCTGTACGGCGCGATCCAGTCGGCGGTGGCCGGCGCCGAGCGGGTGTTCGCGGTGATCGACGAGCCGTCCGAGGTGGACGCGCCGGATGCGGCGCCCGCACAGGCCATCCGCGGCGAGGTGGTGTTCGAGGATGTCAGCTTCGGCTACGTGCCGGAGGTGCCGGTGCTGAAGGGTGTGAGCCTGCGCGCCGCCCCCGGCCAGACGATCGCGCTTGTAGGGCCGACCGGCGCCGGCAAGACGACTGTGGTCAACCTGCTGACGCGCTTCTATGAGGTGGACGCAGGCCGCATCACGATCGACGGCCGCGACATCCGCGAGCTGCGCAAGGAGGACCTGCGACGTCAGCTCGGCATTGTGCTGCAGGACACGTTCCTGTTCAGCGCGACGGTGCTGGACAACATCCGCTATGGCCGCCCGGACGCCACCGAGGAGGAGGTGCTGGAGGCGGCGCGGCTTGCCAACGCCGATCAGTTCATCCACCGCCTGCCAGAGGGGTACCACACGCCGCTCTCGGAGCGCGGCGGCAACCTGAGCCAGGGCCAGCGCCAGCTGCTCGCTATCGCGCGCGCCATCCTGGCGGACCCGAAGATCCTGATTCTGGACGAGGCGACCAGCAGCGTGGACACGCGCACCGAGCAGCACATCCAGGAAGCGATGCTGCGCCTGATGGCCGGCCGCACGAGCTTCGTGATCGCCCACCGCCTGAGCACGATCCGCGAGGCCGACCAGATCCTGGTGGTCAACGGCGGCGAGATCGTCGAGCGCGGGACGCACGCCGAGCTGCTCGATGCCGGCGGGTTCTACGCGCGGCTGTACGCCGGCCAGTTTGAGCATGTGGCGGGCGCCGCGGCGTAGTCTCGAGTCTTGAGTCTTGAGCCTTGAGGCTTGAGGCTCGAGTTTTGCGTGCTGAGAACGACTCACGGCTCACGGCTCAAGACTCCCGCGCTCCCTGGAGACCGTGCGCGCCTTCTTCAGATCGAGTAGGATTCTACAGCGAAATGCACAGACGCTGATCACGGCTGCTCGCTGTGCGTCGCGTTCTGATGCTTCAGCGTTCAGCGTTCAGCCTTCGGCGTTCTGATGCTTCAGCGTTCAGCGTTCAGCGTTCTGATGCTTCAGCATTCAGCCTTCAGCGTTCTGCTCTAGAGACCAGCAAGGAGCCCTCAGCGATGTCGCTTCCTGACCCGTCACACCGCCATGCCACACCTCACCTGCGCGTGCAGGGCGCCGTCACCCAGCTGATCGTCGACGGCGGGCCGTTCCTGGTGCTCGGCGGCGAGCTGCACAACTCCTCCGCCTCCAGCCTCGCGTACATGCGGCCGGTCTGGCCGCGCCTCGCCGCGCTCGGGCTCAACACCGTCCTCGCCACCGTCTCATGGGAGCAGGTTGAGCCTGAGGAGGGCGCCTTCGACTTCGCGCTGGTGGACGGGCTGCTGGAGGAGGCGCGCGCGCACGGCCTGCGGCTCGTCCTGCTCTGGTTCGGCAGCTGGAAGAACGGCGTCTCCAGCTACGCCCCGCCCTGGGTGAAGCGCGACGCCACCCGCTTCCCGCGCGCCCGACTCGCGGACGGCCGCGCGGTCGAGGTGCTCTCGACGCTCTCCGAGGCCGCCCGCGAGGCCGACGCGCGGGCCTTCGCCGCGCTTATGCGCCACCTGCGCGCTGCGGACGGCGAACGGCACACGGTGATCATGGTCCAGGTGGAGAACGAGGTCGGACTGTTGGGCGACTCGCGCGACCGCTCGCATGAGGCGAATGCGGCGTTCGCCGCGCCTGTGCCACCCGAGCTCCTCGCTCACCTACGCGAGCACACCGACGCGCTCGACCCCGCCCTGCGCGCGCGCTGGGAGGCCGCCGGGGGCCGGGACGCGGGCTCCTGGGAGGAGGTCTTCGGCGCCGGCACAGCCACCGACGAGCTGTTCATGGCCTGGTGCTACGCATGCTATATCGAGGCGGTGGCGGCCGCCGGCAAGGCCGAGTACGACCTGCCGCTGTTCGTCAACGCCTGGCTGAATGCCGAGGTGCCGCTCCCCGGCGTCCCGGCCGGCGGTCCGCAGCCGGGCCACTACCCCAGCGGCGGGCCGCTGCCGCACGTGCTGGACATCTGGCGGGCCGGCGCGCCAAGCCTCGATATGCTCGCGCCCGATATCTACTTCGGCGACTACGAGGAGTGGTGCCAGCGCTACACCCGGCGCGGCAACCCGCTGTTCGTGCCCGAGATGCGGCGCGATGCCGAGGGCGTGCGGAACGTGTTCATGGCGTTTGCCGAGTACGGCGCCATCGGCGTCTCGCCCTTCGCGATCGACTCGCTCGAGCCGGCCGACGACGGGCCGCTGCGGGCCTGCTACGCGCTGCTGCGGCAGGTGGCCCCGATCGTGCTGGCGCACCAGGGGATGGGCACGATCACCGGTTTCCGCCTCGACGCCGTGCAGCCGAGGGTGGTGCGCGAGCTGGGCGGCTACGAGCTGGAGATCACGCTGGCGCACGGCTTCGGCTTCCAGATCGAGCAGGGCTATGGGCTGGTCGTCGCCACTGGGCCGGGCATGTTCCTCGGCGCGGGCTTCGGCTTCCAGGTGGCTTTCAGGCCCCTCACCGCTGGGCCGGCGCAGGCCGGCATCCTGGCCGTGGACGAGGGCACGCTGGAGGATGGGCGCTGGTCGGCGGCGCGGCGGCTGAACGGCGATGAAACCTTTGGCGGGACGCGCTGGCGCTTCCCGGCCCCCGGCCCGAGCGCCGGCCTGATCCCCATACTCGGCGCGGGCACCGGGCTCTCGCGCTGCGAGCTCTACCGCTACGAGTGATAGCATGGCGCCTGAGGCCGCCCGGTCGGAGGCGAGGAGGGCGGCAGGTCAGGAGCAGCAAGGGCGCAGCAGCAGGCATAACGTGCATGGAAGCGCGGAGGGGTGCTGCCGTGCCCGGTCGAAAGCGAGGAGACGCACCCATGACAGGCGACGCCGTGAACTACAACCGGCTCGACCCAGCCGTCGAGGCACGCGTGGATGAGCTGCTGGCGCGCATGACCCTTGCCGAGAAGGTCGGCCAGCTGGTGCAGGGCGCCCCGCTGGAGCCCCGGCCGCGCGAGGAGATCGAGCGGCTCCAGCGGGAGGCGCAGGAGGCCGGCAGCTCGCTCCCCTTCGAGGCCATCTTCCAGCCGCGCGCCGCGCTCGACGGCGAGATCCGCTCCGGCGCCATCGGCTCGGTGCTCAACCTGGCCGACCCGAAGCTGGTCAACCGGCTGCAGCGCATCGCCGTGGAGGAGACGCGCCTGGGCATCCCGCTGATCATCGGCAGCGACGTGATCCACGGTTTCCGTACGGTCTTCCCCATCCCGCTGGCCGAGTCCTGCACCTGGAACCCGGAGCTGCTCGAGCGCGCGTCGCGCGTGGCTGCCGAGGAGGCGTCCGCGCATGGCATCGACTGGATCTTCGCGCCGATGGTGGACGTGGCGCGTGACCCGCGCTGGGGCCGGATCGCCGAGGGTGCCGGCGAGGACGTGTTCCTGGGCGCCGAGATGGCGCGGGCGCGGGTGCGCGGCTTCCAGGCGGCGGGCCTGGAGAGCGGCCGGCGCGTGGCTGCCTGCCCGAAGCACTATGTGGCCTACGGCGCCGCCGAGGCCGGGCGCGACTACAACACCGTGGATATCTCCGAGCGCACGCTGCGCGAGGTCTACCTGCCGCCGTTCCAGGCCGCCTTCGAGGCCGGCGCCGGCAGCGTGATGAGCTCGTTCAACGAGATCGGCGGCGTGCCGGTGAGCGCCAGCAGCCACGCGCTGCGCGCGATCCTGCGCGACGAGTGGGGCTGGCCGGGGGTGGTGCTGAGCGACTACAACGCGGTGGGCGAGCTCGTCCCGCACGGTGTCGCGGCCGACCTGTCGGAGGCTGCTCGCCTGGCGGCGCTGGCCGGTGTAGACATGGATATGATGAGCGGCGCCTACGCGGCCCACCTGGCGGGGCTGGTGGACTCCGGCGCGGTGCCGCCTGGACTGGTGGACGAGGCGGTGCGGCGGGTGCTGCGGCTGAAGCTGGCGCTCGGCCTGTTCGAGCACCCGTACGTCGACGAGGCCCTTGGCGAGCGGGTCGTCCTGCGCGAGGAGCACCGCGCGCTGGCGCTCGAGGTCGCGCGGCAGTCGATGGTGCTGCTCGCCAACGACGGCCTGCTGCCGCTCACCCCGAGCGCGGGTCGCGTGGCGGTGGTCGGGCCGCTGGCGGACGCGCGGCGCGACATGCTCGGCACCTGGACGCTGTTCGGCAGGGAGGGGGACGCCGAGACGGTGCTGGACGGCATCCGCGCCGCCGTGGGCGAGGGGTCTGTGACCCACGCGCCCGGCTGCCCTGTGCGGGGCGAGGGCCCGGCGGATATCGAGGCGGCCGTAGCGGCGGCGCGGGCGGCCGACGTGGTGGTGGCGGTGCTGGGCGAGAGCGCGGACATGAGCGGCGAGGCGCGCTCGCGGGCGCACCTCGGGCTACCGGGCCGCCAGCAGGAGCTGCTCGACGCGCTCGTCGCTGCGGGGAAGCCGATCGTCTGCGTGCTGATGACCGGGCGGCCGCTGGTGGTGCCGCGGCTGATCGAGCAGGTGGGCGCGCTGCTGGTGGCCTGGCACGGCGGCATCCGCGCCGGGCGCGCCGTGGCCGACCTGCTCTTCGGTGCGGCGAGCCCCTCTGGCAAGCTGACGGCCGGCTGGCCGCGCACCGAGGGCCAGATTCCGGTCTACTACGGCCAGAAGAGCACCGGCCGCCCGGCGCAGAGCGGCGTCAATCAGTTCGGCGAGCCGTTCACCTCGCGCTACATCGATACGCCGAACGAGCCCCTGTTTCCGTTTGGGCACGGCCTGAGCTACACCACCTTCGCCTACCGGGACCTGGCCGTCGAGACGCCGGTGGTCGCCGCGGGCGGTGCGCTGGCCGTGAGCGCGGTGGTGGAGAACACCGGCGCGCGGGCGGGCGACGAGGTCGTCCAGCTGTACGTGCGCGACGTGGTGGGCAGCGTCACGCGGCCGCTGCGGGAGCTGAAGGGCTTCCGGCGGGTCGCGCTCCAGCCGGGCGAGGCGCAGACCGTGCGGTTCGAGGTGCCGGCGAGCGAGCTGGCCTTCGTGGGGGCGGACCTCAGGCGCTCCGTGGAGGCGGGGGCCTTCCAGCTCTGGATCGGCGGCAGCTCGGTGGCCGAGCTCCAGGGCACATTCGAGGTGCATCAGTGACACGGCCTCGCCGTGGAAGGAGAGACATGCGATGACCACCGCCCCACGCCTGACTGAGGGTGGCCTGACGTTCCGCGACCTCAACAAGAACGGCCGGCTCGATCCGTACGAGGACCCGCGCCGCTCGATCGAGGAGCGGGTGGAGGACCTGCTGGGCCAGATGACGGTGGAGGAGAAGGCCGGGCTGATGTTCCACACCATCGCCGGCGTTAACCCGGACGGCACGCTCGCGCCGCCGCCGCACGGCCACTTCCGCCGGCCGATCGCCGACGCCGTGACCGGCAAGCACATGCGCCACTTCAACGTCCACGCGCTGCCCGAGCCGCGCCTGGCCGCGCGCTGGCACAACCGGCTCCAGGAGCTGGCCGAGGGCACGCGCCTGGGCATCCCGGTGACGATCTCCTCCGACCCGCGCCACTCCTTCGCGCACAACCCGCTCACCAGCTTTAGCGCCAGCCACCTGTCGCAGTGGCCCGAGCCGATCGGGCTGGGAGCGGCGGGCGACGAGGCGCTGGCCGAGCAGTTCGGCGATATCGCGCGGCAGGAGTACCTGGCGCTCGGCATCCGCGTGGCGCTGCACCCGATGGCCGACCTGGCCACCGAGCCGCGCTGGGCGCGCATCAACGGCACCTTCGGCGAGGACGCGCAGCTCTCGGCGCGGCTCACTGCGGCCTACATCCGCGGCTTCCAGGGCCAGAGCCTCGGGCCACGGAGCGTGGCCTGCATGACCAAGCACTTCCCCGGCGGCGGCCCGCAGAAGGACGGCGAGGACCCGCACTTCGCCTACGGCCGCGAGCAGGTCTACCCCGGCGGGCAGTTCGACTACCACCTCCCCCCGTTCGAGGCCGCCTTCGCCGCCGGCACCGCGCAGATCATGCCCTACTACGGCATGCCGATTGGCACCGAGCTGGAGGAGGTGGGCTTCGGCTTCAGCCGCCAGGTGATCACCGAGATGCTGCGCGGGCGCTACGGCTTCGATGGGGTGGTCTGCACCGACTGGGGGCTGATCACGGACACGCGCGTGGGCGAGCGCGTGATGGTGGCGCGCGCCTGGGGCGTTGAGCACCTGACCCCGCTCGAGCGGCTGAAGAAGGCGCTGGACGCCGGCGTGGACCAGTTCGGCGGTGAGGAGTGCCCCGAGCTGGTGGTGGAGCTGGTGCGCGGCGGCCAGCTCACCGAGGCGCGCATCGACGAGTCCGCCCGGCGCATCCTGCGCGACGTGTTCCGCCTCGGGCTGTTCGATGACCCGTACCTGGACGAGGACGCGGCCGTGCGGGTGGTGGGGAGCGCCGAGTTCCGGGCTGCGGGCGCGCTGGCGCAGCGGCGGGCGATCACGCTCCTGAAGAACGGTGAGTCCGTCTCGGTGCTCCCGCTGCGTGACCGGCCGCGGCTGTACATCGAGGGGGTCGCGCCGGAGGTGGCGAGCCGGTACGCCGAGGTGGTGGCGCGGCCGGAGGGTGCTGACCTGGCGCTGCTGCGGCTGAGCGCGCCCTACGAGCCGCGCGACCGCGAGTTCCTGGAGGCCATGTTCCACGCCGGCGATCTGGACTTCAAGGGCGCCGAGCGGGAGCGCATCCTGGCCCTGCTGGCGAAGGTGCCGACGGTGGTTGCTATTCACCTCGACCGCCCGGCGGTGATCCCCGAGATAGCACAGGGCTGCGCCG
>JBDLTZ010000148.1:0-27674 GCA_039805565.1 Chloroflexota bacterium
CGACCCTGTGGCCGAGAAGGTGCTGGCGATCGTGGCCGAGAAGACCGGCTACCCGCCGGAGATGCTGGACCTGGAGCTGGACCTGGAGGCGGACCTGGGGGTGGACACGGTCAAGCAGGCCGAAACCTTCATGGCGGTGCGCGAGGCCTTCGATATCCCGCGCGTCGACAACCTGAAGCTGCGCGACTACCCGACGCTCAGCGCGGTGATCGGCTTCGTGTACGACAAGCGGCCCGAGCTGAAGGCCAGTGCTGAGGAGAAAGTGCGGAGTGCTGAGTCTGTAGTGCCGGTCGCAGAGCTGACGGTTCCAGTCGCTCAGCACTCAGTACTCAGTACTCCGCACTCCTCCGACTCGGTGCAGATCGGCAACACCACCATCGTGGGTGCGAGCTTCGTGGAGGAGGCCAAGGCGGCTCCAGCCACTCAGCACTCAGCACCCGACACTCACGACACCGCCGCTGACCCGGTGGCCGAGCGCGTCCTGAGCCTGGTGGCGGACAAGACCGGCTACCCGGTGGAGATGCTGGAGCTGGACGCGGACCTGGAGGCTGACCTGGGGGTCGATACGGTCAAGCAGGCGGAGACGTTCGCGGCGGTGCGCGAGGCCTTCGGGATCGAGCGCGTCGAGAACCTGAAGCTGCGCGACTACCCGACCCTGCGCCACGTGATCGGCTTCGTCTACGAGCGCAGGCCGGAGCTCAAGGCGAGTGCTGAGGAGAAAGTGCGGAGTGCTGAGTCTCCAGCGCTTCCCGCCGAGCCCGCCGCTGTGGGTACTCAGCACTCCGCACTCAGCACTCAGTACTCGGTCGAGGACGCCGACCGCGTCCCGCGCCGCGTGGCGACGGCCACCCTGCGCCCGGCGCTGGAGCTCTGCAAGCCCACCGGCGTGGCGCTGGACGGCGCGAGCCGCGTGGTGGTGATGATGGACCGCGGCGGCGTCGGCAGGGCGCTCGTCGGCCGGCTCGAGAAGCGCGGTGTCGGCACGCTGGTGATCGACGAGCCGCCGACCGCCGAGGAGCTCGAGCTCAGGCTCAGGGGCTGGCTGGCCGAGGGACCTGTGCAGGGCGTCTACTGGCTGCCGGCGCTCGACGCCGAGGGGCCGGTGGAGGACATGGACCTGGAGACCTGGCGCGAGCTGAACCGGGTGCGGGTCAAGAATCTGTACACCGCCATGCGCACGCTGTACGAGACCGTCTCCGGCCCCGGCGCCTTCCTGGTCTCCGCGGTGCGGCTCGGCGGCATGCACGGCTACGACGATGCCGGCGCCGCGGCCCCGCTTGGCGGCGCGGTGGTGGGCTTCACCAAGGCCTACAAGCGCGAGCGGACCGACACGCTGGTCAAGGCGGTGGACTTCGAGCCCGGCCGCAAGACCGCCGAGCCGGCCGATCTGCTGATCGCTGAGACCCTGGCCGATCCCGGCGTGGTCGAGGTGGGCCACAAGGACGGCCTGCGCTACGCGGTGACGCTCGAGGAGCGCCCCGCGGCCGACGGCACGCCCGGCATGGAGCTCAGCAAGGACACCGTGTTCGTCGTCACCGGGGCGGCCGGAGGCATCACCTCCGCGATCGTCGCTGACCTGGCGGCGGCTTCGGGCGGTGTGTTCTACCTGCTGGACCTGACGCCGAAGCCGGACCCGGACGACCCCAACATCACCCTGTTCCGCTCCGACAAGGAGGCGCTCAAGCGCAAGCTGATCGAGGACTTCAAGGCCGCCGGTGAGCGCCCGACGCCCGTGATGGTGGACAAGAAGCTCCTCGGCATCGAGCGCGAGGAGGCTGCGCTGCGGGCGATCGAGACCGTCCAGCGCGCCGGCGGCACCGCGCACTACTTCAGCGTCAATCTGACGGACGGCGCGGCGGTGACGGCGGCGATCGACGACGTGCGCGCGCGCTACGGCCGGATCGACGTCCTGCTGCACGCCGGCGGAATCGAGATCTCGCGCGACCTGCCCGAGAAGGAGCCGCGTGAGTTCAACCTGGTCTTCGACATCAAGGCCGACGGCTTCTTCAGCATCCTGCGCGCCGCCAGGGGCATGCCGATCGGCGCGACGGTCAGCTTCAGCTCGGTCGCCGGGCGCTTTGGCAACCGCGGCCAGGTGGACTACTCGGCCGCCAACGACCTGCTCTGCAAGCTGAGCAGCAGCATGCGCACCTGGCGGCCCGCCACGCGCGGCATCGCGATCGACTGGACGGCCTGGGGCGGCATCGGCATGGCGACCCGCGGCTCCATCCCGAAGATCATGGAGCTGGCCGGGATCGACATGCTCCCGCCCGAGGCCGGCATCCCCACCATCCGGCGTGAGCTGACGAGGAGCGCCTTCAAGGGCGAGATCCTGGTCGGCCAGCGGCTCGGCATCCTGGTGCAGGAGTGGGACGAGCAGGGCGGCCTGGACCCGGCCAGGGTCGAGTCCAGCGGCCGGCTGATGGTCGGCACGGTCACGGCCTGCACGCTCTACGGCGGGCTGGAGGTGGAGACGACCTTCGACCCACAGCAGCAGCCGTTCCTCTACGACCACCAGATCGACGGCGTGCCCGTGCTGCCCGGCGTGATGGGCACCGAGGCGTTCGCCGAGCTGGCGACGCTGCTGGCCCCCGGCTACCGGGTGGCGAGCATCAGCGAGGAGTTCCAGGCGCCGTTCAAGTTCCACCGCCAGCAGCCGCGCACGCTGCGTCTCAGCGCGCGGCCCCTGGCTGTGGGTGACGGTGAGCTGGTGGTGCGGGCGAGGCTGACGTCGATCGTCCAGCCGCGGCCGGAGCTCCCGGCGCGCGTGGACACCCACTTCGTGGCCGAGGTGCGGCTCACCAAGGCGCCCGCCGAGACGCCCGTGGCCGAGCCCCCGGCGTCCGTCGAGGGCGAGCAGGTCTTCGATGCCGAGCGCATCTACAAGGTCTACTTCCACGGCCCTGCGTACCAGGTGCTCGAGCGCGCCGCAGTGCGGGGGGACACGGTGGTGGGCCTGATGGCGGAGGGGCTGGTTCCGAACTCGGCGCCCGCGGCCGCGACCTGGGCGGCCCCGCGCCTGATCGAGCTCTGCTTCCAGACGGCCGGCATCTGGGAGATGGCGCGCAACCGCACCATGGCCCTGCCGTCATCGGTCGGCGCGGTCACGGTCTACCGCCAGCCGGAGGCCGCCGCCGGGCGCAGGCTCACCGCAGTGGTCACGGCGGTGGACGGCGGCGCCTCGTTCGACGCGCAGGTGCTCGACAGCGACGGCAACGTCTACGTCGACATGCGCGGCTACCGCACGATCAAGCTGCCGGGAGAGGTTGCGCTCTAGTTCGTGGTGCTGAGTGCTGAGTGCTGAGGAGACACCGCTCAGCACTCAGCACTCAGCACTCAGCACACTCCGCTGTGCCGAGAACGCCTTCGGCGTGCAGCACTCAGCACTCAGCACTCGCTACTCAGCACTCAACATTCGTATGATCCACTACCTCCTACAGTCGAGTGCGGACCACCCCGGCCTTGCGGAGGGCGTGCCCCCCGAGGGGCTGCTGAGCGCCGCCGAGCGTGAGCGCTTCGAGTCCCTCGGCACCGCGAAGCGCCGCCGCGACTGGCTGCTGGGCCGCTGGACCGCCAAGCGCCTGCTCCAGACCACCCTGCGCCAACAGGGCTGTGACCTGCCGCTGGACGCGCTGGAGATCCGCGCCGCGCCTGACGGGGCCCCCGAGGTCGTCCTGGCGCATGCCGCCGACGGCGCCCCTGAGGTCTTCGTCGGGCAGCGCGCGACTCAGCACTCAGCACTCAGCACGCAGCACTCAGCACTCAGCACTCAATACTCGCTGTCCATCTCCCACTCCCGCGGCCGCGCGCTCTGCGCCCTGTCGGTGGGTGGTGGGCTGGCGGTGGGCTGCGACATCGAGCTGGTCGAGCTGCGGTCCCCCGGCTTCGCGCGGGACTACTTTACAGAAGATGAGCGCGCACTCCTGGCCGGCGCGCCCGCTGAGCAGCGCGACACGCTTGTGACGACGATCTGGAGCGCCAAGGAGGCCGCGCTCAAGGCCCTGCGCCTCGGGCTCACCGTGGACACGCGCGCCGTCACCTGCCTGCCGGAACTCGTCCCTCTCGCTGCCGGGGGAGCGGGGGGGAGCCAGGGGGGGAGCGCACACCAGCCGTGCGGCGAGGGCGTGTGGCATCCCATCGCCATCACCACCGACCCGGCCCTCCTCGATCGCCCTGACCCGTGCCTGCGCGGCTGGTGGCGCGTCGCGGGCGACTTCGCGCTCACGCTGGCCTCCATCACCTCTTCGCAGGAGGGACCGGGAGTGAGGGCCGCCGCACCCAACCGAGCAGGAGGTCTGGAGGGCTGCGCCCTCCAGTGACCAACTCTTCCGCCCGCAAGGGCGGCGCAGCCGCCCGCGAGGGCGGAGAAGGTAACATCAATGCAGATGGAAGACTACATCCAGCGGCTCCGCGAGCGCAAGGCCGTGGCCGGGGGCACGTCCCAGGAGGCCGACGCCCAGCACAAGAAGGGCCGCCTCACCGCCCGCGAGCGCATCGAGCTGCTTTTCGACCCCGGCACCTTCTCCGAGATCGACACCCTCGTCACCCCGCGCTACGACGTCTACGTCGGCGGCAAGCGCTCGCGCTACGGCGACGGCGTCGTCACCGGCTTCGGCCAGGTCGGCGGGCGCCAGGTCTTCGCCGCCGCCCAGGATGCCGCCGTAATGGGCGGCAGCCTCGGCGAGATGCACGCCAACAAGATCGTCAAGGCCATGCGGATGGCTCTGACCTACGGCTGTCCCTTCGTCGCCCTGAACGACTCCGGCGGCGCTCGCATCCAGGAGGGCGTGGATAGCCTCGGCGGCTATGCCCGCATCTTCGACGCCAACTGCGAGGCCTCGGGCGTCATCCCGCAGCTCTCGCTGATCCTCGGCCCCTGCGCCGGCGGCGCCGTCTACTCCCCTGGCCTCACCGACTTCATCTTCATGACCGAGAACAGCTACATGTTCATCACCGGCCCCGAGGTCGTAAAGTCGGTCATGCAGGAGGATGTCAGCCAGGAGAACCTCGGCGGCGGGCGCGTCCACGCCGAGGAGAGCGGCGTGGCCCACTTCCTGGCGAAGGACGACCGTGAGTGCCTGCTCCAGGCGCGCGAGCTGCTCTCGTACCTGCCCTTGAACAACCAGGATGACCCGCCGTACATCCCGCCACGTGACGACCCCGACCGGCGCTGCCCTGAGCTCGAGCAGATCGTCCCGGTGGACCCGCACAAGCCCTACGACGTGCGCCAGGTGATCGGCAGCATCGTGGACGACGGCAAGTTCTTCGAGGTCCACGCGCTCTGGGCGCCGAACATGGTGGTGGGCTTCGCGCGCCTCAACGGCTACGTGGTGGGCCTGGTGGCCAACCAGCCCGAGGTCCTCGCCGGCTGTATCGACATCAAGGCCAGCATCAAGGCCGCCCACTTCATCCGCATCTGCGACACCTACAACGTGCCGATCATCACGCTGCAGGACGTCCCCGGCTTCCTGCCCGGCACCAACCAGGAGTATGGCGGCATCATCCGTAACGGCGCCCGCATGATCTACGCCTACTCCGAGGCCGTTGTGCCCAAGCTGATGCTGATCCTCCGCAAGAGCTACGGCGGCGCCTACTGCGTGATGAGCAGCAAGGGCCTGCGCGGGGACCTGCTCTACGCCTGGCCGAACGCCGAGCTGGCGGTGATGGGAGCGTCAGGCGCCGTCAACATCCTGCATCGGGCCGAGGTCAAGGCCGCGCCCGACCCGGAGACGAAGCGCCGCGAGCTGGTGAGCGACTACCAGGAGCGCTTCAACAACCCGTACGTCGCCGCCGCCCGCGGCCTGATCGACGACGTGATCGAGCCGCGCGACAGCCGCCGCGTGCTCATCCGCGCGCTGGAGGTGACGCTCTCGAAGCGCGAGCGCCACGCCCCGCGCAAGCATGGGATCTCGCCCGCCTAGGCGTCCGCCGGGAGCGCGCCGCTCTACGCTTCTGTTGCGGTGTGAGATGCCGGCCCGCCACGCTCCCCTCGCGGGAGGTGTGGAGGGCACGCTCTCCACAAGCCTTCCTTCCCGGCCGCCTGGCGACCGGACACTGAGGAACAGCCATGTTCAGAAAACTCCTGGTCGCCAACCGGGGCGAGATCGCGGTCCGCGTTGTGCGCGCCTGCCGCGACATGGGTGTCCGCGCGGTGGCCCTCTACGACGACACCGACCGCGGCTCGCTGCACGTGCGCCTGGCCGACGAGTGCGTGCGCCTGCCCTCCGACGCGCTCTACCGCGACGCCGAGGCCCTGGTGCGGATCGCGCGCGAGGCCGGCGCCGACGCCATTCACCCCGGCTACGGCTTTCTCTCCGAGCACGCCGACTTCGCCCGCGCCTGTGATGCGGCCGGGATCGCGTTCGTCGGACCGTCTGCCGCGCTGCTCGACGCGGTGCGTGACAAGATCGGCGCCCTCGAGCGCGCCCGCGCCGCCGGCTTCGCCGTGCCGCGCCACTCGGGCCGCGCGTTCGGCTCCGACGAGCTAGATGAGCTCCGCGCTGCCGCCGAGACCCTCGGCTACCCGCTGGTGCTGAAGTCGTGCAGCGGCGGCCGCAGCCACGGCACGCGCCTCGTCCGCAGCCCGGCCCAGCTCGAGCGCGCCGCCCAGCTGGCCCTCTCCTCGGCATCCCTCGCGTTCGGCGACGAGCGCGTCTATCTCGAGGAGGCCCTGCTCCCCTCGCGCTACCTCGAGGTGCAGCTGCTGGGCGATCGCCACGGTGCGCTGGTGCACCTCGGCGAGCGCGACGGCTCGATCCAGCACAACCACCGCAAGATAATCGAGGAGTCCCCCGCGCCCGGCCTCGACCCGGCGGTGCGCGAGGGTCTGCTGCGGCAGGCGCTCGCCATCGGGCGGCTCTTCGGCTGCGAGGGGCTCTGCACGGTGGAGTTTGTGGCCGACGCGGGCGGGCGGCTGTGTTTCACCGAGGTCAAGGCCCGCATCCAGGTGGAGCACCCGGTCACCGAGCTGATGACCGGCCTCGACCTGGTGCGCGAGCAGCTGCGCGTTGCTGCCGGGGAGGCTCTCGGGCTCGTCCAGGGGGACGTGCGGCTCACGGGTGTGGCGATGCAGTGCCGAATCAACGCCGAGGACCCCTGGAACCACTTCCTGCCGAGCCCCGGCAGGCTGCGGCGCTTCCGCCTCCCCGCCGGGCCGCACGTGCGCGTGGACACCTACGCCTACGGCGGCTGCGCCATCCCGGTGCGCTACGACCCGCTCCTCGCCAAGGTCGCTGTCTGGGCCGAGGACCGCGAGGCCTGCGTCCTCCGCCTGCGCCGATGCCTGGAGGACTTCGCCATCAGTGGCGTGCAGACCAACCTGCCACTCGTGCAGCGCGTGCTCAATAGCCCGGCCTTCAGCGCCGGCACGTACGACACGGAGTTCGACTGCCGCCCGCTGCTGGAGGACACAGCCGGGTCCGTGGACGACGCCGCCCTGCGCGACCTGGCTGTGGCCGCGGCGGTGGCCTACCTCGGGCGCGCCCGCGGCGCCCGTGGCGCCCAGCCCGAACGCTTCGAGTCCGCGTGGCACCGCGATAGCCGGAGGCTGCCCAAATGAGCAAGCTGAGCGTCACAATCGACGGCCGCACCTTCGTGGTGGAGATCGCGCAGGCCCAGGGCGACGGCTCGGACCTGTCAGTGCGGGTGGACGGCGTGCCGGTGGTAGTCCACGCGCCGGAGCCGGGCGGACTCGAGCCGCTCGACTGGATCGTGGTGGACGGTCGCCCCTACGAGCTGGTGGTGGATGAGGATCTGCGTCGGCTGCGCTCGAGCAGCGGGCTGCACCGGGTGGAGGTGCGCGACACTGAGGGGACGCTGGCCCGCCCCGCAAGCCGCGACGGGCGCGTGAAGGCGCCGATCCCCGGCCTGGTGGCGCGGGTGCTGGTGGAGCCCGGCGTGATGGTGGAGGCGGGCCAGTCGCTGCTGGTGCTCGAGGCGATGAAGATGGAGAACGAGATCCGCGCCCCCCGCGGCGGGACCGTACAGATGGTCAGCGTGGCGCCGGGTCAGGCGGTGGCGCTCGGCACAGTGATGGTGGAGGTGGGGTAGGCACCGTACCGGACGGGCGCCGCGGCCCCGCGCTCACGGGCCGCAGAGGCGCGGCACCCCCCCGAGCGTCGGCGGCGCGGCTACCACGCGCTGCCCCGGCTCGGTGGGCAGCGCGCCGCCCGTGAGCCGCACCGGTCCCACCGAGAGGCTGATCTGGCGGCCGTCCGGCGCGCGCTCGGCCTCGCTCCGCAGCGTCAGCCGGTGCTCGCCCGCCGGCAGCACGAGCAGCAGACGCACCACGCTGCTGGCGGGCGCGGCCGGCGCCTGCATCTCGGCCAGGAGTGTCCCGCCGAGCGTGATCTGGAGCGCCCGCGCCCGCCCGTAGGCCGTCACCGGCAGCTCAAGCGCCACCCGCGCGGGCGCCCGCGCCAGGAGCCGCAGCTCGGCCGCGCCGCGCATCCAGCGCCACACCCGCGTCCCGTCGCTCTCCGGCTCGTACCAGCCGGCGCCGGGGAGCACAGCCGGGCGAGCCGCGCCAGGATCCACGGCGTATACCTCCAGCCCGGGGGTTGCCGCCGCCAATGCCACTCCCGGCGCCTCCAGCAGGCTCCGCAGCCGCCCCGCCCGCCCGCGAGAGATCTGGTCCACGTCGATCGTCACGTAGCGCACCCCGAGCGTCGCCAGCTCGCCGGCCGGGTCGTGCGCGAAGATATCGGGCTGGCCGGGCTCCGCGAACCACAGGCGCCGCACGGCTGAGGCGCCGTTGATCGGCGGGTAGTCCGGCGTGCGCGCCAGGTAGCCGCCGGCCAGCGGCCGGCCGTGGCAAAGCTGGCTGACCATCGCGCGGCTGTCGTTGGTGCGAGCGGGTAGCTCCAGCACCGCCCCGGGTAGCGCGTCGGCGGCCATCGCGGCGTACAGTGGGTCCGCCGCCAGCGGCAGCAGGGGCAGCGGGCGCGGCCAGAGCTCGAACAGCAGCAGGGCAAAGACCAGAGACCAGAGGCCGAAGACCGAAGACCGGAGACCGAAGACGGTGGCCCTTCCTCCTTCGACCCTGGTCGCCCGTCCTTCGTTACTCGTCTTTCGTGCGCCGAGCAGCGCCTGGGAGCCGCAGGCCGCCAGTACGCTCAGCGGCAGCATCAGCACCCCGATCCAGTAGTTCGGGCGCGTGCTGTTGCGGAACGGCGCCAGCAGGTCGAGCAGCGCGTAGGGCAGCGGCACCCCCGTCGGCTCGGCCGTCAGCTTGAGCTCCGGTCCGAGCGAGAGCAGGAAGGCCAGCAGCGCCAGTGCCCCCCACGGCCGGGCGTCCCTTCGCCGCAGCAGCCCCAGCGCCGCCAGCGCGTAGACCGTGTAGCCGATCGCCGCGCCCGACTCAGCCCCGGCGGGACTCAGCGCCGACACCGTTGCGGCCGACCACGCGCCCCACACCGGGTGCAGCGGGTTCAGCGCCAGGTAGTCCACCAGTGCCGCCGCCTGGAACACCTGCCGCTCGTACCAGTCACCCATGAGCGAAGCGTCGAGGTCGCGCGGCGCCCCGGTGAACAGCAGCAGCGCGCCGGCCCACACCGCGTACAGCAGCGCCGCGCCGAGGGGCGCGCGCCACCAGCCGCAGGCCGCCACCGGCCGCCGCCCCAAAATCACCAGCCCCGCGTGCGCGGCGGTGTACACCGCCAGGAACAGCCCGTAGTATGAGCTCGCCAGCGTGGTGAGGGTCAGCGCCGAGGCGGCGGCCAACCAGCCGAGGAGCGTGGGGTGGCGCAGCGCCCGCATCAGCACCAGCACGTAGAAGGGGATCCAGTGGATCGCCACCATCTCCATCGGCCCGCCCACCGCCAGCTGCATGTGGTAGGCCGAGAAGGCGTACACGAAGCCGCCGAGCAGCGCGGCGGCCGGCCCCACGAGCGTGCGCGCCACCCCGTACGCCAGCGTGCCGCCGAGCACGAACGAGAGCAGCCCGACGGCGTTGAAGGCTGCCACTGGCCCGAATGCCCAGAGCACCGGGAAGACCAGCAGCGCGTTCGGCAGGCTCAGCGTCTGGTAGAAAAGGTTGACCGGCTGCGGGAAGTAGATGTGCCTGGTGAGGTAGGGGTTCCAGCCGCGCAGCAGGCTCTCGCGCGCCCACCACAGGTTCCAGATCCCCTGCCCGGCGTCCACGGGGATATCGCCCTTCTGCACCGCCGCGCCCTGGAGGTCGAGCGCCAGCGGCCAGGTCACGAGCACAGCCAGCGCGAGGTAGCCGAGGAACACCGCCGCGTAGCGCAGCAGCGGGTCGCGCGGCGTGGCGGCGGCGAGCGGGTGGATGGTATCGCGCTCAGAAGCCATATGTGGCGCCTCACCGCCTCCCGGCGATCATCTCGGCGTACAGCGACTCGAGGTTCGCCGCCAGCCGGTCGGCGTCGTAGCGCCCCAGCACCTCGCGGCGACCGGTCTCCCCCAGCCGGCGCGCCAGCTCACGGTCACGCAGCAGCCGCACGATCGCCACCGCCAGCGCGCTGACGTCTCCGTAGGGCGTCAGGAGGCCAGTCTGCTCATGCGTGATCACCTCGTTTCCGGCGGGCGCGTCGGTGGTAATCAGCGGTGCGCCGGCGGCCAGCGCCTCGATCAGCGGGATACCGAACCCCTCGTAGCGGCTGGGCGCCACTACCACCGCCGCCTCGCGCAGCAGCCGGACCTTCTCGGCCTCGTCGACCCAGCCGCGCAGCTCCAGCCTGTCGGCCGCGCCGCCCTCGCCCGCCAGCCGCCTGAGCTCCTCCTGTCCGCTGCTGTGCCGCCCGACGAACAGGAAACGCGCGTCGGGGATCTCGCGCAGCACCGCCGGCATCGCGCGCGCCAGCAGGTCGAACCCCTTGCGCGGCACCAGCTGCCCGATGAAGAGCACCGTGTTCTTTCGGACAGGCTCTGCCTCTCCAGACCTCTCCTGGAACTGTCCCAGCTCCACGGCGTTCGGCAGCACTGTGATGCGCGTCGGGTCGGCCCCGAGCCGCGCGAGCAGCCCGGCCTCGTGGTGCGAGAGCGCCACCAGCCGGTCCACCTTCAGCAGCGGTGCGTGGATCAGGTAGTTGCGGAAGGCTCGCCGGGGGTGTGCGCCGCGCACGAGCCGGGCCACCAGCTGCCGCGGCGTCAGCAGCAGGTTGTCGAAGCGCAGCGGCGCCTCCAGCGGGCGCTCGCGGTCCGCCACCAGGTCGCCGTCGTGCAGCAGCCCGTGGACCGTGAGCGCCGTCGGGATGCCGAGCCGCCGCGCCGCCAGGACGGTCTGGAAGCCGAGCAGGCTGCGCATGTGGTGCAGGTGAATCACATCCGGCCGCTCGGCCACCAGCAGGCGCACCAGCGCCTCGGGTGCGAAGAAGCCGAGCGTGGCGCTGCGGTGCACCGGCACGCCCGCGGGCAGCCACTCGTGGCGCCGCGACTGGCCTGGGTAGCGGTGGTCGAGGTACTCGTGGGCCGTGACGCGGTGCCCGCGGCGCACCAGCGCGCGCGCCTGGAGCTGCTCGGGGCGGCTCGGGAAGGCCGGGTCGAAGCCGTAGGTCGTGACGATCAGAATGTTCATCGAAGCCTGGTGACATGCCGAGCGAAGCATCTGTCCTCCAGACCCTTCGCTTCGCTCAGGGTGACGAGGGACGTGCATTGAGCGTTCAGCGTTCGGTGTTCAGCGTTCAGCGTTCGGTGTTCAGCGCGGCCCGGTACGCCGCCTCCACCCGATCGGCCACCGCGGGCCATGCGAACTGCGCCGCCCACCTCGGAGCGGCGGCCGCCATAGCGCTCCGCCTGGGTGCATCGTGCAGCAGCGCGCGGCAGGCCTCCGCCAGTGCGGCCGGGTCGCGCGGGGGCACCAGCAGCCCGGTGCTGCTCTCGTCCACCACTTCGGGGAAGCCGCCGAAGCGCGAGGCCACCACCGGCAGCCCGCACGCCTGTGCCTCGACCGGGCCAATGCCGAAGGTCTCGCTGGCGAAGCTCGTGGCCAGCAGCAGGTCGGCGGCGGCGTAGTAGCGCGGCAGCTCAGCGCGCGGTAGCGGGCCGAGGAAGCGCACCCGCTCGGCCAGCCCCAGGTCGCGCGCCAGCCGCTCCATGTTCGCCCGCTCCTCGCCGTCTCCCGCCACCGCCAGGGCCGCGCCGGGGATCTCGGCCAGCGCGCGGATGGCGGTGTCGAGCCCTTTCCAGGGCTGCATGCGGCCCACCCACAGCAGGAGGAAGGATGCGCGCTCCAGCAGCTCACGCCGCAGCGCCTCGTCGCGCGGCTGCGGGCGGAACAGCGCCGTGTCGATGCCGTTGAATACCACCTCGGGCTCGAAGCCGTAGCGCTTCGCCACCGTGCGCGCGTTGAAGCGGCTGCACGAGACCGCGCCGTCCACGTGGCGGGCCAGCGCCCGGTCGCCGCGGTAGAAGTCCTCGCCGTGGCAGCCGAGCACCACCCGCGCGCCACCGAGCTTGCGCGCCAAGAGGGCCGGCCCCATGTCGTACGGCTTCTGCAGGTGGATGATGTCGTACCGGCCACCGACCAGCTCGGGCAGCGCCGCCACCGCCAGCGTCAGCCGCTCCAGCAGCTTGGCCTCGGCGTACGCGCGGCGCAGCGGCGGCACGCTCTGGAAGACGGCCCGGCTCACGAACGGGAAGGTCAGCACCCGCACGCCGGGGGCCTCCTCGCGCCGCGGACCGGCCCCGCCGATCACGGTCACGCTGTGCCCGCGGCGAGCCAGCTCGCGCCCGAGATCCCACACGAAGGACTCGACGCCGCCGTACTTGGTGGTGGTGGTAAGGTTGTAGAGGGCGATATTCATATGCACGTTACACGAGTCGCAGGAGCCACTTCTTCCCCGGCAGCTTCAGCTTCTCCAGCTGCTCGCGGTCGCGCGGGTCGAGGCCGCCGGTGAGCCGCAGCGCCGCCAGGAAGACCGCGCCGCCCGCGGCGGCCACCCCGAGCACCAGCGGCAGCGCCAGGAGCCGTGCGCTCACCGCCACCTCCTCGGCGAGCGGGGGCAGCAGCGCGCGCAGCCCGAGCACGGCCAGGGCCATAGCCGCGGTGGCGAGCAGCACCCGCAGCGTGAAGCGCCAGGGCCAGGCCAGGCCGAGGAGCCGCACACCGCTGCCGGTGGCCCACGCGCCCGCCAGCACCCGCGCCAGGCCGAAGGCCAGCGCCGCGCCCACGATGCCCAGCGTCGGCGTCAGCACGATCACCAGCGGGACGCTCACCAGCGTCAGCAGCCGTGAGACCACGATTGTGCGTAGGTGCTCATAGACGATCAGGGCGTTGTGGGCCGTGGTGAGCAGGCACTCGAGGAACAGGGTGGGGGCCAGCACCCACACGAGAACCGCCGCCGCCATGTACTTCGGCGCCAGCAGCCCAAAGATTGGCTCGGCCAGCAGCAGCAGCCCGGCGCACCCTGGCACCAGCAGCAGCACCTGGAGCCGCACGGTAGACTGGTAGGCCCCCAGCAGCGTCCCGCCCTCGCCGGCCCGGACGCGGGTGAACAGCGGCACCTGCACCCCCACCATCGGCGTGTACAGGTAGCCCAGCACCATCCGCACGATGCTCACCCCGGCCGTGAGAACCGCGGCGTCCACCAGGTTCCGCGCGAAGAACACCGCGAACCCGGCGCTCGCGAGGTAGTCGGTGGCGGTCATCAGGAACGAGACGCCGCAGTAGCGAACGAAGCCGGGCGGGAGCCAGCCCGTGTCGCGCTCAGGTTGCGGCAGCGCGCTCACCTCGCGCTGGTGACGCAGCACCTGCCACAGCACCAGCGCCGTAGCGATTGTCGGCGCGGCGGCCATCGCCAGCAGCACTCCCAGCACGTCGTAGCCTGCCAGGATCGCGCCGGCGGAGAGCAGCGGCGGCAGCAGGCCTGCGGCCAGCGCCACGCTGTTCCAGGCCCGCTGCTTGAAGAAGCTGCTCAGGTAGGCCATCAGCACGTCGTAGGCGATGCCGGTGAGCAGTAGCTGGAGCACCACCGCGATGATCAGCCAGCCGCGGCTCGCCACGAACGCTAGAAGCTTCTCCTGGGTGCTCGGCTCGGCCACCCGCACGATCTGCTCGCGCAGGTAGCCGAGGTAGGCGTCGTGGAACAGGGCGAACCCGAGCCCCACGAGCGCCAGCAGCGCGAGCTGCGCCCCGAGCACCGCCACCAGCAGCCGGCGCATCGCCCGCGGCCCGCCCGCGGCGATCGTCTCGGGGATGTACTTTGGCAGCGCCCGTCCGGTGCCCAGGTCGATCCAGGTCCCGATGGCGTTGTTCGTCGCGCTTATCAGCGCCAGCAGTCCGTAGCTCGCCTGCGCCAGGATGTTGAGCTTCACCAGCGTGGCGGTCACCTCGGCCACCAGGCGCAGCGGCACGAACAGCGTGTTCCACACCACCGCCCGCGAGACCTGGGAGGCGAGCGATGGGGGCTTGAGGCGTGGGTCTTGAGTCTTGAGTTTCTGTTCGTTCATAGTTGTATGTGTCACGTCAGAGCGCGAGGCTGCAGTGTTGCAGAGACTCGCGGCTCACGACTCAAGACTCAGGACTCGGTCCTCAGCACTCACGCCTTGGTGAGCGCTAGCTCGAACATCCCCACCAGCCAGCGGCGCTCGGCGCGGTAGGCGGCCAACTCGAGGCCCGCGGCGCGCAGTAGCGCACGCGCCAGTCGGCGTCCCGGCTTCGGGCTCGCCAGGCGCCCCTCGCGCAGCTGCTCCTCGCGCAGGTCGCGGATGCTGAACCCGGCCGCCCGCGCCAGCGCCGCGAACTCGCCGTAGTGGTAGTAGTGCATCTCGCTCAGGCGCTGCATGTCGCGGAAGGCCGCGCCGCGCTTGCTGCGGCCGCGCCGCTCGATGATGCGCTCCGCGAGCGGGCGCGGCAGATAGTTGAGGCCGTGGATGTGGTAGTGCGGGTCCACCCACGCCATTCGATTGATCACCGTCACGAGGGCGGTGCCGCCGGGGCGGAGCACCCGCGCGATCTCGCCCACCACGAGCTTCGGGTCACGCACGTGCTCGATCACGTCCCAGCAGACCACCGCGTCGAAGGCGGCGCTCGGCAGCGGCAGCGCTTCGCCGGCCGCGTTTGAGATCGGGATGCGCAGGCCGTGCCGCGCCGCACGCAGCCGCACGATGCCGCAGTAGGCGCGGTTGTACTCGCAGACGCTCACGGCCGCGCCGCGCAGCGCCGCCGCGACAGCGAAGCCGCCCATGCCGGCCCCAAGGTCCAGCAGCCGCATCCCGGCCAGCTGCCCGGCTACGCGCTCCAGCTGCGCCAGCCGCTCCTCCTGGTAGCGCTCCTGATTGATGCGCCGCTCGCGCCAGGTCGGGAAGTCCCGCCGCCAGGTCATGTGCTGCAGCCACGGGTCGATCGCCTGCTCTAGCTCTGTCGTCATGCTTCTCTGCCTATCGCGAGGTCAGTCGTGAGTCCGTAAACGTCACATAATCGCCGCGTTCAGCGTTCAGCGTTCCGCTGTCCGTGCCTCGAGCACGGCCACGCCAGCGTACCACGGCGCCCGCTCCAGGTCTAGCAGCGCGGTAATGCTCCGCACGCGCAGCACGCTCTCCGTACGGGCCGCGCACCCGTCCCCGGCCGTGAGGCGCACCTCCTGCTCCGCGCCGCTGAGTGCCACCGTCACCGTCTCCCCCCCCTCGCGCTCCAACATCGCCGTGCGGCCGGCCGGCCCCCTGAGCAGCAGCACGGCGTCCGTGCAGCCCCCCGCCAGGCGCACCCGACCGTCGCCGAGCGTCCATCGCCCCGTAGGAAGGTCCGGGGTGGCGGGCGCAAATCCGGCGTAGTGCCCAAAAGTCGCTGGGTCGCCGGGGACCACTCGCGTCGGCGGCGGACCGTGAGCGTTGCGCCAGGCCCACTGGTAGAGGTCGTCGCGCACGCGCCAGTACGCGTCTATCGCGGCCAGCTCCCTGGCGGCCACCTCCGGCTGCCCCAGCTCCCGGGCGAGCATGGCGCGCATTGCGCGCGCGTAGAGGCTGCGCCCCTCGAGCGCCAGCGCCGCGCGGTACCCCTCGTCGGCGGCGATCAGCTCCTCGCGCATCAGGTCCAGGTCGGCCAGCGCCAGCACGCGCAGCGCATTGTCGGGCTGGGCGGCGCGGGCCTGCTCCAGCAGCGCCCGTGCGCCGTCCGGGTTATCGCCGAGCAGCGCCTGCCGGGCCTGGAACGCGTACCACTCGCCGCGCAGCCAGCCGACGTAGCGCACGCTGCCGATCAGCGCCAGGAAGACCAGGCATCCGGCCAGTGCCGCGTACGCCCGCCGGTCACGGAGCATCAGGCCGCGCGCCCGCCAGGCGTGCGGCAGGCGAAGCAGCGCGTAGGCCGCGAACGGTATCAGCGCCGCCACGATCGGCAGGCGCAGCCGCGGGTGCCCGATCGTCACGGCCGCCAGGGTGCTTGCCACTGCCACCCACAGCAGCGCCGGGAGTCGCTGCCGCCACGAGGGTGCGAAGCAGACCCCCGCGATCCCGAGCAGCATCAGCAGCACGTACTGCGTGTCCGCCAGCAGTGTCAGCCCGAGCGGCAGCTCGCCCGCGTTCTGCACCACCGCCTCGCCGGCCGGGCTCACCGCGATCACATCGCCTGCGGCGTACGAGCGCGTCTGCAGGAGGTAGAGCGAGGCCAGCTTGAATCGCGCGCGCGCTACGAACTCGGCGGGGTCGTCTAGCAGCCGCTCAGCCGTCCAGCGCAGCGCCAGCGCTTGCCGGTCGGCCAGGTTCGGCACGGCGAACAGCACTTCGTCGCGAGCGACCTTCTCCTCGGGGCTGCGGACCACGCCCCACCACATGCTGATGCCGCCGTTCGTGTCTACGGCGATCAGCCGCTGGTGGACGGCGTAGTTGCGCGCAGTCCATGGCCCGATCACCAGCGCCGCGCCGAGGAGTAGGGCCAGGGAAGCGGACCACCGACCGCGGAGCGCCAACCACGGTACAGCCGCCGGTCGTTGCTCGTCGGTCGCCGGTCGTTGCAGCGCCAGCAGAAGAGCCGCCAGCGGCACGAAGAACAGGCCCACCGCGCGGGTCAGCGTCGCCGCGCCGATCAGTGCCCCAGCCACGAGCGCCCAGCGCCAGCTGCCGCGCTCGAGCGCCCGGTCCAGCGCAGCCAGCGCCAGCACCAGCAGCAGGACGAACAGCGCCTCGGCGTACAGCGCTCCGCCGAACGCGGCCAGCGGCACGAAGAGCCCCGCCAGCGCCGACGCCAGTAGCCCCTCGCGCTGCCCGAACAGCTGCGCCCCGAGCGCGTAGAATGCCAGCGAACCGAGGCCCATCAGCGCGGCCTGGAGGAGCAGCGCGCGCGCGACATCCATGCCGGCGAGGGGGAGCAGCAGCGCCAGAAGCGCGGGGTAGGACGGCGGGCGCAGCCACTTGCCGGTGTCGTGGTAGCCGCCGTGGAGGATGTGTACTGCCGCCCGGTAGTACTCCTCGGGGTCGCCGGGGGGCACCGCGCCGGAGCTCGAGCCCCAGCGCCAGAGGGCTATGCGGACGGCGACGGCGAGGAAGATGACGACGGAAAGGATGAACGCTGAACGCTGAACGCTGAAGGTCGTGTCTTCGAACGCCTTGGCTGCCTTTGATGGAGATTGAGGGACAGCCATATTCATGAGTTCGATGTTTTGCTGGTTCGTGTCGATAAACGTTTGATGCTTGCTGTGAGAATGGCGAGGAGCTGATCTGTCTCGTTACGCAGAGGCTCCAGCATTGGCTGGGACACAACCCCACTCTCATTGAGCAGCTCGAGCCAATAGTTTGTCTCCTCGAGCTCCTGCACACAGGTGCCGAACTTCGCAATCATCTCGGCTGTACTTCGCCCGCGTCTCCCTTCGCGGTAGTTCGCCCCAACCGACGTTCCGGAGTGCAGCAGTTGCTTTCCAATAACCTGTGCAACAGTCGTTTTCGGTAGGGCTGAGTACAGCCGAATAATGCGTAGCGCGTACGCTTTTGTTCGCTCTGCGAGTGGTTGTGTCTCAGCTGTCATACATCCGTTGTTTCGCTCGTCGGGTTCAGCGTTCAGCGTTCCGCATTCGGCCTTCAGCGTTCAGCGTTCAGCGTCCCCTCTGCCGCACCAGCAGCAGATCCTGCTCCTCCGCAAGCACCTCCCAGCGATCGGATGCCCGCAGCCGCGCGACAAAATCCTTGTCGCGCTCGGTCCGCAGCGCCGCGGCCCGTGTATCGATAAACAGGTACGCGGCGCGCTCCAGCGGCGGGAATGAGGCGTCGGGTGGGACGTAGTACATGAAGCGGCGCGGCATCATGCGCGGCGCCAGGAACGACGTGGCCCCCAGGGGTGCGTCGGGCGGGACCATGGCGGCTAGCTGCTCCATCGCTGCGATGCGCTCGGGCTCCTCGGCGTGGCGCACGGCGGTGACCACCGGATTGCGGTAGGCCAGGTTCGCCAGGCTCGCCGCGGCCACCAGGGCAAGGAGGGCCATCAGACCAGCTGGCTGCACTGTGCGCCCGGATGTCTCTCGTCCGCTGCCGCCCGCCCGCCGCTCGGCCACTCGCCGGCTGCGCCACCAGCTCCAGAGCCGCGCCGCGCCGACGATCGCGGCCAGCACCAGCCCAGGGATCACCAGCGCCTGGTACTGCTCGCGCACCGTGATCTGGAATGGCCGCAGCGACAGCAGGTTCATCGCCAGCGGCGGCGCGGCCAGCAGCGCCACGTCGGGCGCCAGGAGCGGCAGCAGCAGGAGCGGCAGCAGCATGAGCAGCAGGTAGGTCAGCTTCTCCTCGGTCAGCACCAGCCGCGCCACCTTCACCGGGTCGGTCAGCACCGTCCAGACGATCGCGCCCGCGCTGTCCCCCAGGTGCGAGTAGTAGGCGAGCTGGGGGCTCTTGCCGGGCCAGGTCTCGCTGTAGTCACAGTTCGTCACATCGCAGGCCTGTGCCTCGCGCTGCTGGAAGTCGGCACGGTAGAAGGCCGGCGTAATGATGTTCGTGGCGAGGTAGAACCAGGCCAGCCCGAGCACGATCGGCGGGACGATCCAGCGCCACCCCATGCGCCAGACACCCGCGAGCAGCCCGAAGGCCAGCACCACCAGCGACACATCGGCGCGCGCGGTGAGGGCGAGCAGCAGACAGCCGAGGAAGGCGAGCAGTGTCGGCCGTCGGTCGTCGGTGGTCAGTCGCCCGTGACGCGCCAGCTTCGCCCGCTGCAGGACGTAGAACGCCGCGAGCAGGGCGGGGATGGCGAGGGTGCGCGGCTGCCACGGCGCGCTCATCGTCACGAACCAGACCGAGGGGTAGAGCAGGTACACGGCGGCCCAGGCCAGCCCGGCGCCCCGCGAGCCGCCGAAGCGGTCGCGCGCGATCCCGTACACGGGCAGCGCGCCGAGGCCCATGAGCAGCGCCTGGAAGAAGTTCAGCGTCAGCGCCGAGGGGAACAGCGCGTAGAACGGCACGATCAGCAGCACCGCCGGGATGAAGTCCATGCCCCACAGGTGGTCGGTGTGGCGGTAGTGCGAGATCTCGAGGAAGCGACCCTGGGTGGTATTCCAGATCGACTGCTGGTAGTCGATCTGGTCGTACCCCTGGCCCCAGCTGAGGTACTTGTAGGTGAGGCCGAAGAACAGCAGCGCCACGTAGAGCGCCACCATCCCCCCGAGCGCCACTGCCGGGCGAAGGGCGAACGACGAACAACCAACTGCCCACGCACCGTCACTAGCCCGCCGCCCCAGCATCCTCATCCGTCGCCCCTCATCCTTCGTCGTTTACTTGTGGTCCGTCGTCGGAGGTCCGTCGTTGGTGGTCACACAATCGGCGAGCGGATGATGCGGATCACCCACAGGTCGATGGCGGTGGCGAGCGTGAAGGCGTAGATCGCCAGGACCATCAGCCGCCCCCAGCGCCCGCGCCGCCAGAAGCGGTCGGCGTACACCGCCCAGCAGAGACAGAGCGCCGGGACGATGTAGAACAGCTGCTTATCGACCATCGAGACGCGGTAGCCGGCGACCATGAACAGCAGCCCGACGCTGTACCACGCGGCCATGACGACCCACAGGATGTTGCGCGGCCTGCGGTCGCTCGCTGTCCTGCCCTGGGGCCGCAGCGCGATGAAGCCCGGCACGCAGAACACCAGCGGGATGATCAGCCCGTAGTACAGGAAGCCATCCGGGCGCATGTCGTACCACAGGTGGCGCCAGAAGCCGGCCATGTACTGGCTGAACGGCGGCCGCTCCACGCCCACCGCCGCCGGCCCCTGCGTCGCCAGGCTCGCCACGTACGGCACCGTGCGCTCGATCATGCTCGGGATATACTGGCCGTAGTAGATGACGATCGACAGCAGGATGGCGACCCCGCTCGCCAGCGCCACCGCCCGCGCCGGGCGCCGGTCCACCCACCCCGGCGTGATCCGCACCAGCAGCAGGAACAGCACGACGAACGCGACGTGGAACACCGCCATGACGGTGTAGAACAGCATCGTCACGAGCGACAGCGCGGTGAGCAGCGCCAGCGGGCCGGGGCGCTCCAGGCGCGGGTAGAGTCCGACGATCACCGTGGTGACGACCAGCGTCCACCACATGCCTGAGGTAGTGGGGACGTTCCCCCACGAGTGCAGCAGGAAGGTGACCGGGGTCACGGCGCAGAGCGCTGAGGCCAGGAGCGCCGTGCGGCTGCTGAGGCCGGCCTTGAGCGCCAGGATGGCGATCAGAAAGACGCGGCTGGTGTCGAGCAGCACGCTGAACATGTTTGTGCTGGTCTCGAGCGACCAGGGGAAGATCGCAAAGATCGTCGAGAAGAGGTGGAAGAACGGCGAGTACGGGATGACCGGCCGGTTCGGTCCCCACTCGTCGATCGGCATGACCGACTCGGAGAACGCGCCAGGCTTGTACATCGCCGCCAGGTTGCCGTCGAGGATCCAGCGCACGCGGTCCATGTGCCAGCTCACATCGATCGCCCGCGCGTATGGGAACAGCAGGCCGCCGGCTTTGAGCCAGATCCCGGCGATGAACAGCAGCACGAGCGCGTCGCGCAGCCAGGGGGCCGGCGCCAGGCCGAGCGCGCGGAAGACGCGGTCGGTGAGCCAGAGCGCGGCCGGGGTGAGCGCCGCGGTGAAGAGCATCAGCAGCGCGAGCGGCTCGAGGTAGAACCCCATCGGGAAGCGGTAGCGCGCCAGCGCCCAGGCGCCGAGCAGCAGCACTGCGCCGCCCGCGGCCAGCGCGGCCCAGGTCGGCACCCGCGTCATCCGCAGCGAGCCGTACATCGAGAGGGCGATCGCCAGCGCGGCCAGCAGCGCGCCCCACGGCGGCACCGCGGCGCCGAGCGGAGCGGCGGCATCGATCGGCGTGAGCGTTACGCGCTCCACCAGCACCCCAAGCGGGCGCGGGTCGGTGAAGACCTGCGAGCGCAGCGTCAGCGTGAGGTCGCCGTCGCCCACCACGTCGGGCGGGACCACGAACGAGAGGCGCTTGAAGTCGCCGTACTCCGGCAGGTCGGCCAGCGGGACGCCGTTGGCCAGGAGCTGCGCGCGCACCGGCGAGCCGCCGGGGTGGGCTACCACAGTGGTGAGCTCCACGCGCCAGGCGCCCCGGCCGAGCGACGGGAAGGTGATCGCGCCCTCGCCCCGCGTCCAGCGGTAGGTGCGCGCGCCGGCCAGCGTGACCGAGCGCACCTGCACCGGCGGCACCTCCACCGTGCGGTCCTGGAGCGGCTCGACGCGCAGTGTCAGGCTGCCGCGCCCCACCGCGCCCTCGGGGAGCTTCTCGCGGAACTCGCGCGCGCCGCCGCGGTCGTCGAGGGTGGCAAAGCGGCGCTCGTTGGCGTACACCGCCACCAGCCGGCGCGGGAACTGCGCCGAGGGCGTGAACTCGTCCAGCGTGAGCGTGACCATGCGGAACGCCGGGCTGAGACCCGCATCGATCCGCAGCTCGTCCGAGCCGTCGGGCCAGGCGAACGCGCGGTTGGGGAGCGTGGGAGTGAACTCGCGGGCGTGGAACCCTTGGAGGTGCGGGGAGTCTGCGTCGCCGCCGACGTCGATCGTCACCGGCGGACGGACGCTGTATGCGGCGAGCAGTGCCAGGATGACGCCCAGAGCGAGTGCCAGGGCGGGCAGGCCGGGCCGGACAGGGCGGAGCCCCACCGTGGGCCGCCGCAGCACAGCCGGCGCCCGGGAGACATCACGGGTTGCCAAGGATCGTCCTCGTGTTTCGCTTCAATCAGCGGCGCATTATAGCACAGAGCAGCGTCCCGCCCTTGACGATACGCGCCCACGTGTGCAACAATGCCGGCCTACAATACGCAAGCATGTTGCTGCGAAAGCAGCTCACCAGCGCATAGAGAGATAGTGATGACCCAGCAGGGACGCCCGCCGAAGCCCGAAGTGATGAGCCCCGCCGGCTACTGGCCGCAGCTCAACGCCGCGATCGAGGCCGGCGCCGACGCCGTCTACTTTGGCCTGAAGCACTTCACCGCCCGCGCCAAGGTTGGCTTCGAGGTGGAGGAGCTGCCCGAGGTGATGCGGACGCTCCACCGGCGCGGGGTCAAGGGGTACGTGACGTTCAACACGCTGGTGTTCGACAGCGAGCTCCCCGAGGCCGCGCGAGCCCTGGCAGCGATCGCCGAGCACGGCGCCGACGCGATCATCGTGCAGGACGTGGGCGTGGCCCGGCTCGCACGGCGCGTGGCCCCCGAGCTCGATGTGCACGGCTCCACCCAGATGTCGATCACCTCGGCCGAGGGGGTCGAGCTGGCGCGGCGCCTGGGGGTGTCGCGCGTGGTGCTCGCGCGCGAGCTCTCGCTCGACGACATCCGCGCCATCCGCGCGCAGACCGATCTCGAGCTGGAGATGTTCGTCCACGGCGCGCTGTGCGTCTCGTACTCCGGCCAGTGCTTCTCCTCAGAGGCCTGGGGCGGTCGCAGCGCGAACCGCGGTCAGTGCGCCCAGGCGTGCCGCCTGCCCTACCAGATGGTGGTGGATGGCCGGGTGCGGCCGCTCGGCGACGCGCGCTACCTGCTCTCGCCCGAGGACCTCTACGCGCTGCAGCAGATGCCCGAGATCGTGACGATTGGCGTCTCGGCGCTCAAGATCGAGGGGCGCTATAAGGACGCCGACTACGTGGCGCTCACGACGCGCGCGTACCGCCAGGCGGTGGATGAGGCCTACGCCGGCCTGCCGCTCAGCATCGGCCCGGCCGACGAGCTGCGGCTGGAGCAGGTCTTCTCCCGCGGGCTCGGGGCGCACTTCGTCTCGGGCACGAACCACCAGGAGGTGGTGAAGGGGCGGTCGCCGCGCCACCGGGGCGTGCTGATGGGCCGCGTGGCGCGGGTGCTCCCCGGCGCGGTGCTGGTGGCCCCCGCCGAGGCCCACGCACTGGCGCCGCTCAAGCCCGGCGACGGCGTGGTGTTCGACGCGGCCGACTGGCGCAGCCCCGAGGAGCGCGAGGAGGGCGGCCGGCTGTACGAGGTGCTCCCAGCGCGCGGCGGCCAGCTCGAGCTGCGCTTCGGCTACGGCGCGCTCGACCAGGCGCGCATCCGCACCGGCGACCTGGTGTGGCGCACGCACGACCCTGAGCTGGACCGCGCCGCGCGGCCCTACACTGAGGCGCAGGCCCCGGTGCGCCGCCAGCCGCTTCGTGTGCGCGCCGTCGCTCACGAGGGTGAGCCGCTGGTGCTGGAGTGGTGGCTGGAGGCCCGGCCCGATCTGCGCGTGACGGTGCGCTCGCCGGAGCCCCTGCCCGCGGCGCAGCGCCAGGCGCTCAGCGCCGACTTCGCGCGCGAGCAGCTCGGGCGCCTGGGCGGCACGCCGTATGAGCTGGTGTGGTTGGAGCTGGACATAACTGGTCAGCCGTTCGCGCCGAGCTCGCTGCTGAACCAGCTGCGCCGTGAGGCGGTGGAGCGTCTGGTGGAGCTTCAGGCGGCCCCCCGGCCTGTCACCCCGGCTGACCCGGAGGCCGCGCTGGGCTCCCTGACGCCCCGTGCGCCTCGTACGGCAGAGGAGACGGGACGCAATGCGGCGCTGCACCTGCTGGTCCGGACTCCGGAGCAGCTCGAGGCGGCGCTGGAGGCACGCCCTGAGAGCATCACGCTCGACTACCTTGAGCTGTACGGGCTGCGGCCGGCGGTCGAGCGCGTGCAGGCTGCCGGCATCACCGCGCGTGTGGCGAGCCCGCGCGTGTTGAAGCCGAGCGAGCAGCGCGTGATCCGCTTCCTGCTGAAGCTGGGATGCCAGATCGTGGTGCGCTCGGGTGGTCTGCTCGAGGCGCTCCAGCACGAGGAGCACCCCGAGCTGATCGGCGACTTCAGCCTGAACGCAGCCAACGCGATCACGGCTGAGACCCTGATGGGCTTGGGCCTGTCGCGTCTCACCCCCACGCACGATCTCAATGCGGCGCAGGTGGCGGAGCTGGCGCGCGGGATCGGGCCTGAGCGGGTCGAGGTGATCGCCTACCAGCACCTGCCGGTCTTTCACACCGAGCACTGTGTCTTCTGCCGCTTCCTCTCTTCGGGCACGAGCTTCAAGGACTGCGGCCACCCCTGTGAGACGCACCGCCTGGCCCTGCGCGACGAGCGCGGGCGCGAGCACCCGGTGATGGCGGACGTGGGCTGCCGCAACACGGTGTTTGGGGCGGAGGCGCAGGAGGCGAGCCGTCACCTGGCGCTGTGGCGCGCCGCGGGTATCCGGCACTACCGGCTGGAGTTCGTGCACGAGTCGGGCGCGGAGGTGGCGCAGGTGACGCGGGCCTTCGCCGACGCGCTGGCGGGCACAATTGCGCCGCAGGAGCTGACGCGCCGGCTGCAGCGCGCCGCGCCCCAGGGGGTGACGGAGGGAAGCCTGTTCGTGCCGCTGGTCGCGGTGTGATGTGGGGCGACCACGCAGCGGTATACTGGGCGCTGCGCCCCGCACGCCGCCCGGAGGGGATGCTTACCAGGCTGTATGGCGGGCGCTGGGCCCGCACCCCGCCCAGAGGGACCGGCCGCGGCCCCTCTGGACTCCCCCAGCGAGGGGCTTCGCCCCTTCGAACCCCAAAGAGGATCACTACTCACACCTGATATCGGGCGGCGCGATGACTGAGACCCCGCCCGCGAGGATCGGGAGCGCGCTCGAAGGTTTCGGTTGGCTGAATGAGATATTATCGCGTTTGGGGAAGTTGAACGAGAACATCTATCGCGTCACCGGGATGTCGCTTGAGTGCTGATCCCATTGCGGGGTAGGTTCGGAGGGGGCGTAAGCGCCCCTCTGACGGGGGGGAGCGCGAGGGGGGCCGGTGCCCCACGTCGCAGATACACACGTTGTTCAGGCAAAAACGTCGAGCAGCGCCCGCACGGGCGAACATTGCATTGTAAGGCGCGGACGCCGCGCCACTAGAACAGGAACACTGCATGCTCCAGCGAACCGCGGTCCTCCTCGCCGCCCTCCTCGCCCTCGCCGCGTGCGCGCTGCCTGCGACGCCTGCGCCGACCGCTACGCTTGCTCCGAGAGCGGCGCCCACGAGCGCGGCCGCAGCGCCGACCGAGGCCCCGCCCGCGACGCCCGCCCCACAGGTCTCCGTCCAGGGCGGCCAGGGTGGTGTCGAGCTGATCACCGGCGAATTTAGCTACACCAACGACTTCGTCTTCACCTACTACGTCGAGAACGCCGTGGCCCTGGTGGACATGCGCGGCTTCGTGACGCGTGACCGCGAGTACGAGATCCCGGTCGAGGGCCAGACGCTCGGCTTTATGGAGCTGGAGGCGGAGGCGCTCGGCGGCAGCTTCCGGGTGCAGCTCCCCGCGCGACCCACGGCCCCCGCCAGCGACGTTGACAACGACGGCGGCCAGGACGCGGGCGTGCAGGTCTTCGCCGTGAGCTGGTGGCCGAACCTCAGCGGCGGGCCCTACTCGGCGGGCGACGACAAGAGCCGCGGCTGGCCCAGCTACCTCGCCTCGGTCAGGACCGACACCGAGCGCGAGGACGAGGTTGTGGGCGGCAAGCTGGTGGTCTGGGCGCCTGACGATGCCCAGCAGTTCCCCACCGGCTTCGGCGCGGATAACGCGCTCTTCACCGCCGACGACCCGGTAGGGCCGATCCCGGCTGGCTACTCGGTGGTGGACCTCGACGGGCAGCCGTTCGCGGTGAGCCAGCAGCCCGAGGAGCAGGTCACGCTCTACGAGCCGCAGGACGTGGCGGTGAAGGACTTCAGCGCGCTTCCGTACACCGAGGCGTTCGACCGGATGGTGGAGCAGCTCCGCAGGGAGTACGCCTTCAACGGCATCCCCGGCAAGCAGCCGGACTACGACGCGCTGGCGGCCGAGCTGCGCCCGCGCGTGGCCGAGGCCGAGCAGGCGCGTGACGCGCGGGCCTTCTACCTGGCGCTGAACGACTTTGTGCTAGCCTTCCCCGACGGCCACGTGGGTCTGAACGGCGGCGCGGCCGGGGATCAGGTGTTCGCCGAGCTGATCGGCGGGGGCTACGGCTTCGCGCTTCGCGAGCTGAGCGACGGCTCGTTCCTGGTGGTGTACGTGCTCGAGGGTGGCCCGGCGGCCGCAGCGGGCATGCAGGTCGGCGCGACGGTGACGGCGTTCGGCGGCGGGCCTATCGGCGAGGCTGTGGCGGCGGTGCGCCCGCCCAACACCTTCTCCACCGAGCACGCGCGGCGCTACCAGCAGGCCCGCTACCTGCTGCGCGCCCAGCCCGGCGACAGCGCCGAGGTGACGTTCGCCAACCCCGGCGCGGCTCCGACAACCGCCACGCTCACCGCCGTCGAGGAGCGCGAGAGCTTCTCGGTCACCTCGGTCTACCGCGGCTTCGACTTCAACGCGCTGCCGGTGGAGTTCCGCCTGCTGGAGTCGGGCGTCGGCTACATCAAGGTGAACTCGAACTACGACGACCTGAACCTGCTCGTGCGTCTGTTCGAGCGCGCGCTGCGGACCTTCCAGGACAACCAGGCCCCTGGCGTGATTATCGATCTGCGACAGAACGGCGGCGGGCAGCCGCTTGGCCTGGCTGGCTACCTGACGGACCAGGAGATCCCGATGGGCCAGGACGAGGCGTTCAATGAGCAGACTGGCCGCTTCGAGCCGCGGGGCCTGGCGGTCAAGATCGAGCCGAATGAGGCGCAGTACCGGTTCGACAAGGTGGTGGTGCTCGTGGGGCTTGCCTGCTCCAGCGCCTGTGAGTTCGAGGCCTACGCCTTCAGTCAGGTCCCCGGCGCGGCTGTGGTCGGCCACTTCCCCACCAACGGCATCTTCGCGGATGTGGCGCGCGGGGACTACCGGCTGCCCGAGGGCATGTCAGCGCAGTTCTCCGCCAGCCGGACGGTGCTGGCCGACGGCTCGCTGCTGATCGAGGGGAAGGGCGTCGAGCCGACGACGCGCGTGCCGGTGACGGCCGAGAGTGTGCTGTCGCCCGAGGACGAGGAGCTGCGCGCGGCCGAGGAAGCGATCCTGGGGCAGTAGATCTGTCTGGCGTTGGATCGCGGCGAGGTCATCGAATCGCGGTGCCAGACCTGTCGGGTGTAGCGTGGATCGTGGCGTCGTATCTGATCTGCCCCGCACCCGACCGGTCTGGCGTTGGCTTGCGGCGAGTCGTTGAATCGCGGGCTAGTGTTGGATCGTCAGTGCAGGTAGTCGCTGACCTGCCGCGCCCAGTCAGCCAGGGCGTACCAGGCCAGGAAGAGTGCGGTGGCGAGCGCGAGCCAGCGGCCGGCTTTCCCGCGTCCCCGCCACGCCCCAAGCGCCACGCCCGCCCCGAGGCACAGGGCGGGGAAGAGGAACGGCTGCCAGCGCACGGCCTGGTCGCTTCCCAGCAGCGTCCCGAGCGA
>JBDLTZ010000149.1:0-25729 GCA_039805565.1 Chloroflexota bacterium
GGCGCCGCGCCGGCAAGGGCGCACACGTGATCACCAGCGCCGTGGAGCACCACGCCGTCCTCCACGCGGTGGAGTGGCTGCAGCCGCTCGGCTTCGAGATGACGGTGCTGCCGGTGGACGCGCATGGCCTGGTGCGGCCCGAGGACCTGCGCGCAGCCATGCGGCCCGACACGGTCCTGGTGTCGATCATGTACGCGAACAATGAGGTCGGCACGGTGCAGCCGCTGGCGCAGCTGGGGGCGATCTGCCGCGAGCACGGCGTGCCCTTCCACACCGACGCGGTGCAGGCGCCGGGCTCGCTGCCGCTGGACGTGAACGCGCTCAACGTGGACCTGATGACGATCGCGGCGCACAAGTTCTACGGCCCAAAGGGCGTGGGGGCGCTGTACGTGCGGCGCGGGACGCCGCTGATGCCGCTGCTCAGCGGCGGCGGCCAGGAGCGGCGGCTGCGCGCGGGCACGGAGAACGTGGCGGGGATCGTGGGGCTGGCGGCGGCGCTGCGGCGGGTTGAGGATCGTCGCTCCGAGTATGCCGCGCGCTGCGCCGCCCTGCGCGACCGGCTGGTGTCGGGCGTGCTCGAGCTGGTGCCCCACACGGTGCTCAACGGTCACCCGACGATGCGGCTGCCGAACAACGCCAGCATCACCTTCGACGATGTGGAGGGGGAGAGCGTGCTGCTGCTGCTGGACCAGCACGGCATCGCTGCGTCAAGCGGCTCGGCCTGCACCAGCGGCTCGCTGGAGGCCTCGCACGTCTTGCTGGCGCTCGGGCTGCCGCACGACCGGGCGCTCGGGGCGGTGCGCTTCAGCGTGGGTCGCGCCACCGCCGACGAGGACGTGGATGCGCTGCTGGAGGTGCTGCCGGGGGTGATCGCGCAGCTCAGGGCTGTAGCTGCGCGCTAGGCCCCCACCGCCTCGCCCACGATGATCGGGGCGGTGGTGGGCCCAGGGCTCCCCTCCGGCCCTGGCTCGTCCGTCACTGCGAAGACTGTGCCCGCGTCGGTGGCCCCCGCGGGCAGCGTCGCCAGCGCGTACCCCTCCTCATTTACCTGGAACGTCCCGGCGCTCACCGGCGCTTCCTGACCATGGATGCGCCAGAGCTGGTAGACGCGGCCGGGTGCTAGCGGCGGGAGCTGCGCGGCGATCAGTGTCTCGCCGCTCGGCGTCCGCAGCACGGTTCCGCGCCCTCCCTCGCCCGCCAGGCCTGCCACCACCTCGGAGCCCGCCACCACCTCGGCGATCTGCTGCTGCTGCGCGAGCGCTCGCTGCAGCTCGGTCTGGGCCTGCGCCAGCTCCTGCCGTGTGGCCCCTAGCTGTCCCCACATCAGCACGATCCCCAGCACCAGCGCGGCTGAGAGCGCTCCCAGCCCGAGAGACAGGCGCCGCCACAGCCCGGGCTTCACCCCCGCGCGTTGGGCTGGCCTCGGCGCAGGGCGCCCCGTCGCGTGCGCCAGGGTCCGCTCCCGTAGATCCGCCGGCGGGGGCGGGTCGGGCAGCGCGTAGGGCAGCTTATCGAGTGCGGCGCGCAGATCGGCCAGCGTAGCGCGCAGCTCCGGTCGCTCCGCGAGGAGGCGGTCGGCGCGCTCGGACTCCTCGGGGCCGAGCTCGTCGAGCGCGTAGGCGATCAGCAGGTCCATCTCTTTGTCGGAGGGTGTCGTCATAGTCGGGCCGTTTCCAAGGAGCGGCCTGGCACACTACTCCGCGTGCGGGTGGAGCAGGTCGCGCAGCTTCAGCAGGCCGAGTCGTAGGCGGGTCTTAATCGTACCGAGCGGCTCACCGGTGGCCTTCGCGATCTCGTCGCGGGTGAGGCCGCCGTAGTAGGCCAGCTCGACAGCCTGGCGCTGTGGCGGCGGCAGGGTGCCCAGCGCACCGCGCACCGCATCGCGCAGGTCCGAGCTGACGGCGTCATTCTCGGGGCCGGAGTCGCCGCTGGGCAGGGTCGGGTCCAGCGCGTGCTCGCGAGACCTGGCGCGCTCGCGCTTGCTGCGCGTGGCGTCGATCGCCCGGTGGCGCGCGATCCCCAGCAGCCAGGACGAGAACGCCGAGCCGTGCTGGAACCCCGCGGCGCTCTGCCAGACCGCCTGGAAGACATCCTGCACCACCTCCTCGGCCGTCTCGCGGTCCCCCGTGACGCGCAGGGCCACCGCGTAGACCAGGCGGATGTAGCGGTCGTACAGCACGCCGAGCGCGCGCTCATCGCGCCGGACCACCAGGCGCACAAGATCCTCGTCCCGCAGGGCGCCGAGATCCGCGCCGGGTACGCTGGCTTGCTCCACGCTGCGCGTGCCTTCTTCTACGAGTGGCTGTCTGCTCAGGAGCATAGTATACATGCCCATGTCCGGTGTCGGGTTGTCTGTGCTTTCTTCGTCGTTCACAGCAGAAGCCTCCGCGTGGCGCGTGGTGACACGGAGGCCTCTGCATAAACCGGTCCAGTGATGTTTAGAAGACGTTGAGGAACACCGGCACCTCGATGGCCTTCATGTCGCCCACGAGCTGCATGATCGCCTCCTCGCCGGGGAAGGGCACTGGGCCGACGAAGCCGCTGCCGCCCTGGAGGAACGGCGCGAGGGTAGGCGCGGCGTCGGAGACGTTGTAGTAGATCGGGGCGGGCAGGCCGTTGGGGTTCGGAATCTGGCCGCCGATCAGCCGGGAGAGCGCCAGGTGCTCGGCCTCTGTGGCGGCGTGCTGGGCGGTGGTGGCGGCCAGGCGCGGGTTGCCGAGCTCGGCGAAGCGGCGCGTGGCCGCCAGGTAGGCCCCGGTGAAGGCCGTCTCGGCGGTGGTGAAGGTGGCGGTGTTCACGGCCTTGCTGCTGAGGAAGTTGGCCGGGGTGTAGAACCTGTCGGCCAGCGACCGGCCGCCCAAGCTCTGTAGAATCTTGAGATGGTACAGCTCGGAGCTCATGGCCAGCTTCAGGTAAGCGATGGCGCTATCGCTGAAGCCCAGCGGGTTGTTCATGATCGTGTAGTAGTAGCTGGTGGCGGCCAGGGTCTCGGCGGTGGCGGCCAGGTTCGCGATCGTGGCTACATCGTCGTTGGCATTGTGCGCCGCGTAGGCCTCCTTCAGGCCGAAGGCGTGGGTGAAGCTCAGTGCCGCGGCGGCGCCGGCCACCGCGCCGACGCCCTTGATGAACCCGCGGCGTGTGCTCTGCTTCGTCATGGGAGTATCCTTTCGCATCAGTCCCGCCCCTCGGCGGGCCCCTCTCCTCGTGCGCCGCTTCGTTGCGGCCCTCGAAAGACAGTGCGAAGGAACTCCGCAGATGGATCTCTCGGATCAGGAGATCTCTTCGACGACCGCCTGGCCAGCGGTAGCCTCGCGCAGCTCAAGCGCCAGCCCGGCCACCCGCGCCAGCGGCAGTGTGACGAAGAGGGTCACGTCGGCGGCAAAGTCCTCGTCGGTGATCACGCCCTCGTGGGCGGCGATCAGGCGGCGGGCGGGCTCGAAGGCGGCGTAGCTGATCGAGACGGCCAGGGTGCGCCGCTCGATTTTTTCCTCGCGCGGGAGGGCCGTCAGCACCGCCTTGGTCGTGTCGCCGTAGGCCTGCACCAGTCCGCCGGTGCCGAGCAGTGTGCCGCCGAAGTAGCGCGTGATCACCACCACCACGTCCCCGAGGCCGCTGCCGCGCACCACGGCGAGCGCGGGGCGCCCGGCCGTGCCGGAGGGCTCGCCGTCGTCGCTCATGCCCTCGGTCTTGCTGGCGCCGTGTCCGATCACGTAGGCCGGCACGTGGTGCGTGGCGTCGGGCATCTCGGCGCGCACCGCGGCGATGAAGGCTTTGGCCTCGTCCACTGTGGCGGCGGGGCCGGCGGTGCCGATGAAGCGTGAGTTGACGAAGCGCAGCTCGACGCGGGCGCGGCCGGCGGGGACCCACTTCTGGGCTGGGGAGGTGGACATAGCTGAGAGTGCCTCGCGCTGATCAGTTCTGCGCTGTGATTGTACCATCGCCCTGCCCCTGGCCGCTTCGGGTATAATGCTCGACCATGCAACGTGACGAGCCACTCGAACTCCCCGCCGAGCCAGCAGCTCGCGCCCCTCGCCGCGTGCCGCCCTGGCTTCCGCCCGTGCTTCCCGGCGCGTTTGCGGCGCTGCTGTTTCTGGCCCTGGCGCTGGGCTCTGGCGCGCTTGGCCCACTGGCCCGCCCGCTCCAGCTTGCGCTCGCGCTGGGCCTTGTGGCGTCCGCTGCGGCCCGCCCCCGCGCCCGCTCCCTCCTGCGTACGCTCGCCGCGCACTCCGCCCTGTCGCACTACGCCGCGCTGGTCGGCGTGACGCTCCTGGCGCTGTTTCTCCGCACCTGGGGGCTGCGCTTCGGCCTGCCGTACCTCGAGCACCCCGACGAGTGGGCCGTGGCCGATGAGGCCGCCCGCATGCTGCAGACCGGCGATTACCGGCCGACCAAGTGGGACTACCCGACGCTATACATGTACCTGCAGGTGGGGGTGGCGGCGGCGCACTACCTGTGGGGCGTGGGCGCCGGGCTGTACCGCGACCTGGGCGACCTCCAGCCGCAGCACTACTACCCGTGGATGCGCGCGCTGACGGCGGCGCTCGGCACGGCGGCGGTGCCACTGACCTACCTGCTCGGCCGTACGCTCTACGGTCGCGCCGTGGGCCTGGCTGGCGCCGCGCTGCTCGCGGTGATGCCGGTGGCCGTAGGGGACGCTCACTATGTCACCACCGACACGCCGGCGATGTTCTTCACGCTGGCGGCGTTCCTGATGATCGCGCGGCTGGGGTGTGGCGAAGCCACACCCCAGCCGGAACAAAAAGACCTTTCCGGAGGAGCTGCGCCCCTCCCGGCCTCCCCACAGGAGCGCAAGGTTGTTCTCGCAGGAACGAGGTGGCCCCGCTCCTCTCCCGTGGCAGGCAGAGGGGAGCTCCTGTTCACCGCGCTGCTGGCCGGGCTGCTCACCGGGCTGGCCGCCGCCACGAAGTACAACGTCGCCGCGCTGGTGGTGGCCCTGGCCGCGGCGATTGTGTTCGCCCGCCGGCGACCGACGGCGGGCGAAGGGCCGCAGTCTTTCGGCGTTGGTTCTTGGTCTCTGGCCGCCTCAGCCGCCCTTGGCATCCTGCTCGGCTTCACGCTCGGCATGCCGCTCTGGCTCGCGGAGCTGCGGAACGTGCTCGAGGGGCTGGCATCGATCGTCGTCCACTACCGCATCGAGGGGCACCCGGGAGCTGAGTCGAGCCGCCCGGCCCTGTTCTACTGGGGCGCGCTGGCGAACGAGGGGCTGCTGGTTGCCTCGGCGATGCTCGCCGGCCTGCTGCTGGCGTTCGTGCGCCGCCGCCGCGCCGACCTGCTGGTGCTGGCGTTCGTCGTGCCCACGGTGCTCCAGCTCACCGGCGTGAAGGTGGTGTTCTTCCGCAACCTGATGCCGCTGCTACCCTTCCTGTGCCTGCTGGCGGCCGCGGCGCTGGCGGCGCTGGTGAGCTACCGCCGAACAGTGGTTGACGACGGGCCGACGACGTACCAAGGTCGGTGGCCGGTGGTCGGTGGCCGGTGGTCGGTGGCCGGTGGTCGAGGCGTCCTCATGGCGCTGGCGGTGGCCCTGGTCGCCGCCGAGCCGCTCGCGCAGGCCCTGCACGACGAGCAGCTGCGTGCGCGCCCCACCACCCGCGTGCTGGCGACCGAGTGGGTTGAGACGAACGCCCCTGCCGGTGCGCGCGTCTGGCTGGAGGACGGCACGCTGCTTCTCTCCGGCGACCTGCGGGTGGAGGGTGGGCGGCCGATCACTTCTCATCCGCCGGAGTGGTACCGCGAGCGGGGTTTCCGCTACCTGGTGGCGCTCATGGACCGCGACGACAAGGACCCCGCGCTGCTGGCGGCCTTCGGGGAGCCGGCGATGCGCTTCGAGCGGGCCGGCGAGCGCCACGGCCCGACGCTGGCGGTGTACGACACCGGCGCTGGGGATGTCTCGCGGGAGCCGCGCACGCCGTCGGGGGCCACCCTCGGCTCCGGGGCGCTGGTGCTGGAGGGCTTCCGCCACCCGGGCGAGGTGCGCGCAGGCGAGGTGCTGCCGCTCGCGCTCTACTGGCAGGCCGCGCGGCCGCTCCCGGCCGACTATACCGTCTTCGTGCACCTGGTGGATGCCCAGGGCGCCAAGGCCGCGCAGCGTGACCTGCCGCCGCTCGAGGGGCGCGTGCCGACCAGCCGGTGGGCGGTGGGCGAGCTCATCCGCGACGACCAGGACCTGGTGGTGCCGGCGGGGGTGGCGCCGGGGAGCTACCGGCTGCTGGTGGGGATGTACGATGCGGCGACGCTGGCATCGATCACCGACGGGGGGCCGATCGACCTGGGGGAGATCACGGTGACGCGCTAGGGCGAAACGCCACACTTCGCCCTACCGGGTGAGGTGCTCGCTATTGAGGGCACGCTCGGTTGCCACCGGCACGGTGAACGAGAAAGTGCTGCCCTTGCCGGCCACGCTCTCGGCCCATATCCGGCCGCCGTGCAGCTCCACCAGCGCCTTAGCGATACTCAGCCCCAGGCCCGTGCCGCCGATCCTGCGCGTGTTTGAGTTATCTACCCGGTAGAAGCGGTCCCAGATGCGAGGCAGATCCTCGGGAGGGATGCCGAGTCCCTGGTCGCTCACCGAGATGCGGAGGAAGCGGCCCTGCGGGTGATCGGCGGGGAGCATCTCAAGCTCGGCCTCGGCGATCACCAGCGTGATCTGCCCGCCGCGGGGCGAGTACTTGGCGGCGTTGGTAAGCAGATTGTACAGCACCTGCTTGACCTTGTCGCGGTCGATGTTGGCGGGCGGCAGCTTCTCCGGCATGTCGATCACCATGCGATGGCGCTGTGAGAGGTGGATGTTGAGCTGGGAGGTGAGCTCGGTGATCAGCTGGCGCAGCGAGACCGTCCACTGGTTGAGGCGCACCGTGCCGGCCTCGAGGCGTGAGAAGCCGAGCAGGTCCTCGACAATCTGCGAGAGGTGGTTGGCCTCGTTGTAGACCGTCTGCACGAACTCGCGCTGCTCGGTCGGGGCGAACTCGCGCGCCAGCAGCAGCTCGGTGTACCCCAGGATGGACGTGAGGGGCGTGCGGAGCTCGTGCGAGACCACCGAGACGAACTCAGTCTTGAGGCGGTCGGCCTCGCGCTCGCGCGTGACGTCGCTCACCACCAGGAGGCGCCCGGTGAGCTCGCCGATCGTGTCGCGCGTGGGGACCGAGAGGAGCTGGAGCTCCTGGTTCGGGTTGCGGAGACGCACCGTGGTAGCCTGGATGTCGGTGGGGTTGCTCTGGCCGGTGGTGCAGAACTCGGTGAGCCCGAGCGGGTCGGCCAGGCGCTGTATGAGCAGCGGCACCATGTCCCACGGTATGTGGAAGCTCTCGCCGAGCGCGCGCTCGTCGAGGCCCCAGATGCTGGTGAAGGCCGGGTTGTGGCGTAGCACCTTGCCCTGCTTGTCGAGCAGGACCAGGCCGCTCGGCATGCTGCTGAATACCTGCCCGAGCTGGGTGCTGGTCTCGAGCAGCTCCTGGTAGCGCAGCGCGCGCAGCAGCGGCTGCGTGGCCGCCTGGCAGATGGCGTGTGCGAAGCCGATCTCCGACTCACCGAAGGCTGCGGAGCGTGGGCTGTCGAGCACCAGCACCGCCAGCGTACGCCCCTCGTGGGCGATCGGCAGGGCGAGCTCGGCGCGGACGTCCGGGTTGAAGCTCATGTAGTCCGGGTCGCGGGTGACGTCGCGCAGCAGGATGGCCCGCCGTGCGCGGGCGACCTTGCCGGCCACACTGGCCTCCCAGCTGATCCGCCGGCGCGCCTCACCGTAGCTGTCGTGGGTGAAGGGGTCACGCCCGTAGCCATCGTAGGCCTGGAGCACCAGCTCGCCGCGCTCGTGATCCACCAGGCTCACGGTGCCGGCCTCTGCGCCGGTGGTGTCGAGCGCCCAGCGTAGCAGCGTGCTCAGCAGTGCCCCGAGTGAATGGGGGGCATCGAGCTCGGCGCGGAGCGTCTGGAGCAGCTGCTCGTGGCGCTCGGTGGGCGTGACCGCCAGTGGCTCAGGCGCGTGGGGCTGGTCGAGCGCTGCCCCCTCGCCGGCGATCGCCACCGCCAGAAGCGGCGCCAGCGCGCTCACTATCGTCTGCTCGATCAGCTCGAGTGCGTCATCCCCCTCGGCGCGCAGCTCCAGCACTCCCCAGAACCGCCCCTCCCAGGCCACAGGTAGGGCGTAGTGGACTGTGCCTCCCGCCAGCACGTGGCGGAGCGGCGCCATGCGCTCGGCGGCCACGCGCAGCGGCTCGTCGCTCCAAGGCCGCGACCAGCCGCCCTCGGCGTAGACCTGCGTCTGCGGTGCGAGGGTGTGCGCGTCGGCCGCACGCGGCCAGCAGGTGAGCCGGCCGTCCTGGAAGCTGATCACCTCGCGCAGCAGCGTGAACACTCCGCTGATGCGCATGTCGAATGGGTGATCGCTCGCGAGGAGCCGCGCGACGTGCGCGATGATGGTCAGGGAGGTCTGTTGTGGTTGAGGTACGCTGAGCATGGCCGTTCTTCTGGCGCGGTCGATGGGGCGGCCGTCGCCCGTGGGGCTCTTGGCTGTGCTGCACGCTATTGTAGCCGCTTGGATGCGCTTGTCAATTGCCGCGTGGCCCGCGCCCCACCGCTGGGTGACTACTTCAGGTCGTGCGTACCGCTTTGCATCGCTTCCGCCACTATCCCGATCCCACCTGCGCTGCCCCCCGAGCGTAGAATACTGCCGGGCAGTCGTTCAGGCGGGGGCTATCGTGCAGCATGAGGCGCGGTTCGATATCGAGGTGCTTTCCCGGGCGTGGCTGGAGCGCAGCCTCGCCCTCCAGCTGCCGATCGCGGCGCTGATGGGCGTCATTCTGCTGATATCGGCATTAAGCGAGGGGACTGCGGCGCTGATTGGGGCGGCAGCGGCTGCCGGGTACGCCGGGGCGGTCTGGTGGGCCCGGGGCCAGCTGCGTACGGGGCGCGTGGCCCGCGCCAGCATTATTGTGTGTAGCGGCCTGCTGCTCGTGGGCCTGGCGAGTACGCTGCTCGACCCCGGGTCGCTGCCGGCCCCACTTATGATCATCCTTTCGGCGGTGGCGGTGGCGCTCCCGGCACTGCGTGCGGTCGCCCTGCGGCGCCTGATCATCGTCTCCTGGGGCGCGATGGTGGCTGCGGGCCTGTACCACGAGCTGCTCTTCCACCCCGAGGCTCTGCTGACCGAGCAGGTGGCCGCCATTGCGGTGCTGGCCTCGTCTGCGGGGCTGGTGCTGCGGCTGCTCTGGCTGGCGCGCATGCAGGTGACGGCGCTGCTCAGCAGCGCCCAAGAGGCGAACGAGCAGCTGCGGTGCGCGCGCGACGGGCTGGAGGCCGAGGTCGAGGCCCGAACCGCCGAGCTGCGCGCTCGTGAGGCCGAGCTCCAGCGCTACCAGCTACTCGTGGGGCACGGCCGCGATATCATCCTCTTCATCCGCCGTGACGGGCACATCATCGAGGCCAACGACGCCGCCGCGCATGCCTACGGCTATACGCGCGCCGAGCTCGCGGTCATGCAGATCGCCGACATCCGCGCTACGGCTGATATCGACGCGCTCGAGCAGCAGATGGCCGTGGCCGATGCCAGGGGCTTGCTCTTCGAGACGACGCACCGCCGACGCGATGGAAGCACTTTCCCCGTGGAGGTCAGCTCGCTGGGGGCAGATATAGCCGGGCAGCGGGTGCTGCTGAGCATCGTGCGTGACATCACCGAGCGGAAGCAGGCCGAGGCTGCGTTGACGGAGGCCAACACGCAGCTGACGCTGCTGATGAACCAGCTCCGCCACAGCCGCGACGCGCTGCGGGCCCTGTTCGATGGGCTCGACGACGCGCTTGTGCTGGTGGATGGCGAGGGTCAGGTTGTGGCGGTGAACCAGGCCATGTGCGTGATGGTGGCGCGAGAGCCCTCCTCGGTTGTCGGGGCGGCGTGGGCCGCGCTGTGCGATCCCGCGAAGCTCGATGCGCTCGCACATCTGGCGCTGCACACTGCCCGCGATGGGCGGCCGCGACGCCGGCGGATGACCTACGCCGACGCCAGCGGTGTGCAGCGCGTGTCCGATGTGCAGTCGCTCCCGCTCGTGGGCGAGCAGCAGGCGATCATCCATGTGGCCGACGTCACCGACCGGCTGCAGATGGAGGCGATGGCGGCCGAGAGCGAGCGATTCGCCGCAGCCGGCCGGCTGGCGGCGGTGGTGGCCCACGAGCTGAATACGCCGCTGCTCTCGATCCAGAGCTGCCTCTACATGGCCGCGCAGACCGATGACGCGGCGCGGCGCGGCGACTACCTCGAGCTGGCCCGCGACGAGATTATGCGTGTGGGGGGCATCCTGCGCCAGATGCTCGACCTGTACCGCCCGAGCGTCGGCGAGCCCGTGCCGATCGATCCGAACGCTCTGGTGGAGCGCGTGCTGCTGCTGACGGGGAGCGTGCTCGCGGAGCACGGCGTCACGCTGGAGCGCAGGCTCGGCGCCGACACACCGCCGTTCTGGGGTCGCCCCGACCAGGTGACGCAGGTCCTGCTCAACATCATTCTCAACGCTGTGGATGCCATGCCGGGGGGCGGCTCGCTCGTGGTGCGAACCGGCGCCCTCGATGGCGGGCGAGCTGTTCAGATCGATATCGCCGACACCGGCTGCGGCATGCCCGCTGAGGTGCAGGCCCGGGTGTTCGAGCCGTTCTACACCACCAAGCCGCATGGCTCGGGCCTGGGGCTGGCGATCTGCCGCAAGATCGTGGAGCGCCACGGCGGAACACTGTCGCTGGCAAGCCGCGCGGGTAAAGGCAGCACCTTCACGCTGATGTTTGCCTCCGGCGAGGGGCCGGATGAATATGAAGAGGGAGCACTCTATGTCGACTCAGATCTTGCTCGCTGAGGACGACGCCGTGGCGCGACGGATGCTGACCGACGTGCTCACCAGCGCCGGCTACCGCGTCACGCAGGTGGCTGATGGCGCCGAGGCGCTCCAGCTCCTCGTCCCGGGCGCGCCCTATGACGTGGTGGTGAGTGATATCCGCATGGCCGGCGCCGACGGCATTCAGGTGCTGCGAGCCGCCCGCGCGCTGCCGCGCCCGCCTGCCGTGATCCTGCTCACTGGATACGGCACGCTCGACTCATCGATCGCCGCACTGCGGGACGGTGCGTCCGACTACCTGCTCAAGCCGTTTGATCTGTCGGACCTGCTCGAGTGCGTGGGGGGCGCCCTGCGCCGCCGCGTCGCCACGCTCCAGCAGTCTGAGGCGATCCGGACTCTCGCCCAGGCGCTGGACGAGTTCCGTGGCACCGAGCCGCACATCAGGGAGGAGCCGGTGGGGAAGGATGCCGACCGCTTCCTGCGCGTCGGCGCGGTGGTGATCGACCGGCACCGCCATGCCGTGACCTACGAGGGGGTGCCGCTGCACGTCACCCCCATCCAGTACGCGCTGCTCTCGTGTCTAGGCGAGGCCGAGGGGCGCGTGCTGGGCTACACCGATATCGTGCGCCGCACCCACGGCATCAGCGTGAGCGAGAGCGAGGCCCAGCTCATGCTGAAGGCCCACCTGCGCCACCTGCGTCGCAAGATCGATCCGGCCTATCTGGTGAATGTGCGCGGGACCGGATACATGCTCGTGGACCCCGCGGAGACTCATGTGTTCGCCGAGATAGGGGATGACTGATTCGCTGCCGATTTGTCACTCGATTCGCCCCCCTACCCGCCGGTGAGGCGTGGTACAACAAGCGCAGCGGCATAAAGCTTCAGTGTGGCCGCGCGTACGCCTGTGAGGACAGCAATGAGCTCCTTCCACAACCTCAGTCTTCGCACGAAAATACTGCTCTCGACCGTCATTGTCCTGCTGCTGATGGTCTCTGTGGCCGTCGTCGCCTTCAACGGTGTCCAGGCGAGCTTGGAGCGCGAGGCCACAGTCCAGCGCACCTACCAGATCATCGGCAGCGCCGACGACATGCTGCTTCAGCTGGTCAACATAGAGACCGGCGAGCGCGGGTTTCTGCTGACCGGTGATGAGAAGTTCCTCGAGCCGTACAACCAGGGGCTCGCGGCATACAAGCAGATCTACGCTACTCTGAGCGACCTTGTCATCGATCAGAAGCAGGCTGACCGGCTCCACACGATCGAGGCTAAAGTCGACGAGTGGCACAGCACGGCGATCGTCCCGGCGATCGAGCTGCGTCGCCGCGTCACGCTGGGTCAGGCCCAGCCTGCTGAGCTGACCGAGCTTGTGTCGAGCGGGGCAGGCAAGGACCGGATGGACGCGATCCGCGCGCTGATCGCCGATTTCCAGGTGCGCCAGCGCGAGCTGCTCGATGAGCGCCGCCTGGAGTCTGAGAGCGCGGCGAACGTCCTTAAGCTGACGCTGGTGGGCGGCACGGCGCTGGCGGTGCTGCTGGGTATCGCGATCTCGGTGCTGATCTCGGGCAGCATCACCCGGCGCGTCGGCCAGGTCTCAACCGCCGCCACCGGCATTGCGGCCGGGCGCCTGGACGACACCTACGAGATGCCGACAGGCAGTGACGAGGTGGGTGTGATGGCGCGGGCCTTCAGCGATATGGCCGGCACCATCCGCCGCCAGATCACCGAGCAGCAGCGCGCCAACGAGGAGCTGCGCGCCGCCGGCGCCACGCTCGTGGCTAAGGAGTACCTCGAGGAGACGGTGCGTAACTACAGCACCTTCGCCGACGAGGTGGCCCGCGGCAACCTGGCCGTGCGCGTGAACCTGGATGGTAAGAAGGACGACGACCTGACGCAGCTTGGCCGCAACCTCAACCGTATGGTCGAGGGCCTCCACAGTATCACTTCGCAGGTGCAGCAGGCCACCAGCGCCATCGCCGCCTCAGCCGCCGAGATCCTGGCCGCCACTACGCAGCAGGCCTCGAGCGCCGCCGAGCAGTCGGCCGCCATCACCCAGACCACCACCACTGTCGAGGAGGTCAAGGCGATCGCGTCGCAGACGGCGGGCCAGGCGAGCCAGGTGGCCGGCGATAGCCAGAGCGCGCTCCAGGCCGCGCGCCAGGGCACCCAGGCCGTCGAGGAGACGGTGGCGGGGATGGGCCGCATCCGCGAGCGCGTCGAGGGGATCGCGCAGACCATCCTGGCACTGGCCGACCAGACCCAGGCGATCAGCGCGATTATCTCGACGGTGAGCGAGATCGCGGACCAGAGCAACCTGCTGGCGCTGAACGCGGCGATCGAGGCGGCGCGCGCCGGTGAGCAGGGCAAGAGCTTCGCTGTGGTGGCGCAGCACGTGCGCGAGCTCGCCGAGCGCAGCAAGTCGGCCACGGTGCAGGTGCGCGAGATCCTGGGCGAGATCCAGAAGGCCGCCAACGCCGCCGTGCTGGTGACGGAGGAGGGCACCAAGGGGGTCGAGTCGGGGGCAGGTCTGGCGAGCCAGGCCGGCCAGGTGATCCACCGCATCGCGCGCGAAGTGGAGGGTGGAGCGCAGGCCAACGTCCAGATCGCGGCTGCCGCCCAGCAGCAGACCGCCGGTATGGAGCAGATCGGTCAGGCGATGTCGAGCATCCAGCAGGCGACGACGCAGGCCCTCGCCAGCACGCGCCAGGCCGAGCGTGCCGCGCAGGATCTCCACTCGCTGGCACAGTCGCTCCAGCACACCACCGCGGCGTACCGTCTGTAGGGCCAAGTCTTGAACTGCCAGCCTTGAGTCTTGAGACAGCGAACGCAAGACCTAAGGCTGGTATTGGGGGAGGCCATGCCGAACAAGATCCTCCTGGTCGAGGGCAGCCGTACGCAGGCGCTGCGCTTCCAGCTCGAGATGCTCCGCTACGGCCTCACGGTGGAGATTGCTGGCAGCGGTGAAGCGGGGCTGGACGCCGCTCGCCGCCACCCTCCGGACGTGATCGTGCTGGACGCGGAGCTGCCGGAGGTGAGCGGCTTCAGTATCTGCCGGGCGCTCAAGATGCACCCTACCACGGCGCACATCCCGGTAGTCCTCCTCACCCACCGCGATAGCGCGGGCCAGGCCGATGGGCTGGACATGGGGGCGGTGGACTGTATCCCCAAGGACCCCTTCGCGGAGCACAACCTGATCGAGTTACTGCGCTACCTCGGCGTCGTGTGAGCGAACCCCGCCCTCCGGCGGATTGACACTCCAGTTGGGCTCTGCTATGCTCATCCAAAGCGCCGACGGAGACGAGTAGCGGGCGCCACCGGGTCTCAGAGAGCCGCCGATAGGTGTGAGGGCGGCACCCGATCCCCGCTGAGACACTCCCGAGCGTGGGATGAAAGGCGCCGCCGAGTAAGTCCCGCCGGCCTGCCCCCGTTACCGGGCACGCAAGGCTCTCCTGTTCTCTGCGGCGCAGATGAACGGGGAGCGAAGCTGCGGTGGCACCACGAGAGCCCCCCCTCGTCCGCGCGACGAGCGGGGGGCTTTCTTTGAGTTCCGAGTGCTGAGTGCTGAGTACTGAGGCTGCGTGCTCGTCGCTCAGCACTCAACACTCAGCACTCAGCACTGGAGAGGTGTCACCCATGGATCGTGTACGAACCACCGAGGTCGCGGCCCATGTCGGCGAGCGCGTGCGTCTGGCCGGCTGGCTCCACCGCCTGCGGCAGCTGAGCAACGTCAGCTTCCTCATTCTGCGCGACGGCTACGGCACGGCGCAGGTGGTGGTGGACGACCCGGCCCTGGCTGTGCGGCTGGCCGCCCTGTCCCCCGAGAGCGTGCTCTCCGTCGAGGGCCTGGTGGTGGCCGAGCCCGCGGCCCCCGGCGGCATCGAGGTCCACGGCCCGGCCGTCGAGGTGCTCTCGGCCGCGGCCGAGCCGTCGCCGTTCGACCTGTTCCGCCCCGCGATCAAGGCCCAGCTGCCAACTATCCTGGACTACGCACCGGTTGCGCTGCGCCACCCGCGCTACCGGGCGCTCTTCCGGCTGTCGGCCGCCTCGATGGCCGGCTTCCGCGAGACGCTGCGGGCCCAGGGCTTCACCGAGGTTCAGACCCCGAAGCTGGTCGAGTCGGCCACCGAGGGGGGCGCCAACGTCTTCGCCGTGGAGTACTTCGGGCGGCGGGCCTACCTGGCGCAGAGCCCGCAGTTCTACAAGCAGGCGCTGGTGGGGGTGTTCGAGCGGGTCTTCGAGGTGGGGCCGGTGTTCCGCGCCGAGCCGCACGACACCCCGCGCCATCTGAATGAGTACGTCTCGCTCGACGTCGAGCTGGGCTTCATCATGGACCACACCGACGTGATGCGAGTGCTGAGGGGGGTGATCGAGGGGATGCTGGCGGCGATCCGCGCGCAGTGCCCGGCGGAGCTGGCGCTGCTGAAGGCCGAGCTGCCCGAGGTGCCGCCTGAGATCCCCGCCCTGCACTTCAGTGAGGCGCTCGAGCTGATCTTCCGCGAGACCGGCGAGGACGCGCGCGGCGAGCCGGACCTGGCGCCGGCCCACGAGCGCTGGCTCGGCGAGTGGGCCAGGCGTGCGCACGGCTCGGACTTCCTGTTCGTGGTGGGCTACCCGCTGGCGAAGCGGCCGTTCTACACCCACCCGGACCCGCTGCGGCCGCAGTACTCGAACAGCTTCGATCTGCTGTTCCGCGGGCTGGAGCTGGTGACGGGCGGCCAGCGGCTGCACCGCTACAAGGACTACCTGGCGGCGCTGGCGGCGCGCGGGCTGAGCCCCGAGCCGCTCGCGGGCTACCTGCAGGCCTTCCGCTACGGCATGCCGCCGCACGGCGGGTTCGCGATCGGCCTCGAGCGCTGGGTCGCGCGGCTGCTGGAGCTGCCGAACGTCCGTGAGGCCACCCTGTTCCCGCGCGACATCAACCGTCTGGCGCCGTGAGTATGATTGAGTGCTGAGTGCTGAGTGCTGAGTGCTGAGGACTGAGTGCTGAGGGCGGAGGGCGGAGGGCGGAGGACGAGCTTCCGTAGTCCTTCGTCTTCGGCCCTTCGTCCTTCGTCCTTGGTCAGCTCTGGGTGTGACGTCGCTCGAACCACACGACCCCCGCCACACCGGCCAGCGCCAGCAGCCCCGCCGCCACGTAGGCGTCCGGCGCGGAGGCCTGCGAGATGAACACGGCGACCATGCCGCAGGCGCAGCCGATCAGGTAGCAGCTCAGCACCGCCTCGCGCTTAGTGAGCCCCAGCGCCGCCAGGCGGTGCGAGACGTGGTCCTTGCCGGGGGTAGTGAGCGGATTTTTACCGCGCCGCAGCCGGGAGACGAACACCAGCGTCGTGTCGAAGATCGGCAGCGCCAGAACGCACACCGGCACCAGCCACGTCACCCAGGGCACGTTCGAGGGGAAGCGCAGCTTGATCGCCAGCGCCGCCAGCAGGAATCCCAGGAACAGCGCGCCGGTGTCCCCCATGAAGATTGTGGCCGGGTTCAGGTTATAGCGCAGGAAGCCGACGCAGGCCCCCACCAGCGCCGCCGCCATCGCTCCCACCAGGAACTGCCCCCCCATCGCCGCCAGCAGCAGGAAGAACGCCGCCGCCACCGTCGTGATGCCGGCCGAGAGCCCATCCATGTTGTCGAGCAGGTTGAGCGCGTTGGTGATGCCTACTACCCAGAGCAGCGTCAGCGACCAGTTCATCCACTCGGCCGTGAAGAGGCGGACCTGCGTCCCGCCCAGCACCAGCACCGCTCCGGCTAGCAGCTGCCCGCCGAGCTTCAGGTAGGCGTGCAGCCCCCATCGGTCGTCTGCCAGGCCGAAGAGCGACACGAGCGTGGCCCCGAGCAGGATGCCCACGAGCTCGCGGATGTAGAAGCGGTCCCCCAGGACGACGAGCGCCACCATGAATCCCGCGTAGATCGCCGCCCCGCCGAGCAGCGGCACCGGCGCGGCGTGGACCTTGCGCGCGTTGGGGACGTCCACCACGCCGATCCGCAGCGCCACCCGCCGGGCAAGGGGCGTGCCGAGCACGGAGAACGTCAGCGCGGTGAGGAAGATGAGAATGATCTGGGTCATGTGCTGAGTCTTGAGTCTTGAGTGCACCATTTCGATCGGGTGCATGCTACCACGTCTGCCTGCTTGGCGCATCACATTGCGGTGAGCCTCCACCTCTCCCGCGGCAGGGAGGTGAGAGTTTCTGGCGCCACTTCAAAGTGTAAGTTGTTTATTGCTCGAATATATTGTGTTAGTAAGTGCAAACATGCTTTGTTAGAAGAAATATCACCAACATTGGCATGATAAATGCTTGACATGGCCGAAGGGAGAGACTATAATCTTGATAGTAGTTCGATAAAGAACAACTAAGGGCTCCAAAGGCTCGGCGTTCAGCGTTCAGGAGGCACCATGGACCTCATCGACCAGCTCATCGCGCTCGGCATGACCGAGTACGAGTCCAAGGTCTACCTGGCGCTGCTGGGCGAGCACCCTGCCACCGGCTACCAGCTCAGCAAGGCCGCCGGCATCCCGCGCTCGATGGTCTACGAGGCGCTCGGGCGGCTCGAGGCGCGCGGGGCGGCCCTTAAGACCAACGAGGACAAGGCCACGCTCTACCGGCCGGTCTCACCTGACACACTGCTGGACCGCTTCGAGCAGGAGACCAGCGTGCGTGTGGCGAGCTTGCGCGCCGGCCTCAGCCCGCTCTACACCCGGCAGGACGAGGGGCGGCTGTGGAACTTCAGCGGCCGCAAGGAGGCGCTGCACCACGCCGCCGAGCTGATCGCCGGGGCTGAGCGCGAGCTGATGCTGGTGCTCACCGACGCCGACGTGGATGAGCTGCGCGGGCTGCTGGCCGGCGCCTACGAGCGCGGCGTCCGGCTCGGGGTGATCCTCACCGGACGTGCTGCCTTCTCGCTGGGGCAGGTGGTGCGCCACCCCCCCGAGGAGACGGCGCTACATCGCATGCAGAAGACGCTGATCGTGGTGGCCGACGAGCGCGAGTTCCTGATTGCGGGCGGCCACGCCAGCACCACCGCCACCGTCACTACCAACCCGAACATGGTGCTGATCGCGCGCCAGTTCATCTGGATGGAGCTGTTCGCCCAGCGCATCTTCGCCCGCCTCGGGTCGGACCTGCTGGAGCGCCTGGACCACGAGGACCGACGGGTACTCGGCCATGACGAAGACTGAGGAGAACGCCCATGAGCGTCGATCATCTAATACAGCGTGTGCGCACCGAGCCGGGCGTGATCTCTGCCCGCTACGACGAGCGCGAGCGCTCGCTGACCCTGCGCTACGACAGCGCCCGGACCAACTACGCGGCGATCGAGGCGCTGGCGCGCAGCGAGGGCGTGACCCTGCGTGCTGAGCAGGAGGGCCGCCGCACTCCGGAGGACGAGGAGCTCGAGTCACTCCCCTGGATGATCCGCCTGACGGCCCTGTGCCTGATCACGGTGGTGGCGGGCTGGCTCGTGGAGGACTTCACCGCACTGCCGCGCTGGGTCCCCTGGCTGCTCTACGCCGTCTCCTACGCCAGCGGCGGGTATTACAGCATCCAGGAGGCCTGGGAGACGCTCAAGCAGCGCCAGTTCGACGTCAACTTCCTCATGATCGTGGCGGCGGTGGGCGCGGCGCTGGTGGGCCAGCCGCGCGAGGGCGCCGTGCTGATGTTCCTCTTCGCGCTCTCCGGCACGCTCGAGACCTACGCGATGGGCCGCACCCACGCCTCGATCCGCGCGCTGCTGGATATGGCTCCCAAGGAGGCCGAGCGCTACGGCGGCGAGCGGCTCGAGCGCGTGCCGGTGGACGCGCTGCGGGTGGGCGACGTGGTGCTGGTGCGCCCCGGCGCTCAGGTCCCGGCCGACGGCGTGGTGGTCAAGGGGGAGTCGGCGGTAGACGAGGCCTCGATCACCGGCGAGTCCATCCCCTCGGACAAGCGCCCCGGCTCGAAGGTCTTCGGCGGCACGATCAACACGCAGGGGGCGCTCGACGTGCGCGTGGCCGCGGCGGTGGGCGACTCGACCCTGGCGCGTATCGTCCAGGTGGTGCGTGAGGCCCGCGAGCAGAAGGCAAAGAGCCAGGACTTCACCGACCGCGTGATCGGCCAGTACTACGCCTACGCGGTGGTGGGCATCACGCTGCTAGCGATCATCATCCCGCTGCTGTTCCTCGGCTGGGACCTCGGCACCACCCTCTACCGCGCGATGACGCTGATGGTGGTGGCCTCGCCCTGCGCGCTGGTGATCTCCATCCCGGCGGCGCTGCTCTCGGCCCTGGCGAGCGCGGCCCGCGGGGGCGTGCTGTTCAAGGGAGGGCGGCACCTGGAGGCGGCGGCGTCGGTGCGCGCGGTGGCCTTCGATAAGACCGGCACGCTCACCACTGGCCGGCCCGGCGTGGTGGCGATCGTTCCGGTCGGCGGCCCGGCCGTGACGAACGACCAGCGACCAATGACCAACGAGGAGGCTCCCGCCGCCCCTGAACCCTCGTCCCTGGTTGCGGACGATGAGCTCGGCGCGCTCACCGAGGCGCAGCGCTGGGTCTTCGCCGCCGCCGCCGCGATCGAGCACGACTCGGAGCACCCGCTGGCCCGCGCGATCGTCAAGGGTGCGGAGGAGCGCGACATCCCGCTCGCCGAGGCGCACGACTTCCAGGCGCTCCCCGGCGCGGGGGCCACGGCCACTGTGGGCGGGCGGGCGCTGCGGATCGGCCGGCCGTCGCTGTTCGACCTGACGCCAGATGTGGCGGTAGAGGTGCTGGCGCAGGAGCAGGCCGGGCGCACGGTCGTGGTGCTCGGGGACGAGCGCGCGGCGCTGGGGCTGATCGCGATCGCCGATACAGTGCGGCCCGAGGCGGCGGCGGCCGTCGCGCGGCTCAAGTCGCTCGGCATCGAGCGGGTGGTGCTGCTCACCGGCGACAACCGGCACGCGGCGCAGGCGATCGGCGCGGCGATGGGCGTGGACGAGGTGCGCGCCGAGCTCCTGCCAGCTCAGAAGGTCGAGGCGGTGCGCGAGCTTCAGCAGCGCTACGGGGCGGTGGCGATGGTGGGCGACGGCGTGAACGACGCGCCCGCGCTGGCGACGGCGACCCTCGGCGTGGCGATGGGTGCGGCGGGCACCGATGTGGCGCTGGAGAGCGCCGACGTTCTGCTGATGGGCGATGACCTGAGCCGGCTGCCGGGGGCCCTGCGCCTCGCCCGCCGAGCGCGGCGCGTGGTGCGCCAGAACCTGGCCTTCGCCTTCGCCGTGATGGCCACGCTGATGGTGATGACGCTGTTTGGCGGCATCCCGCTGCCGCTCGGCGTGGTGGGTCACGAGGGGAGCACGCTGCTGGTGGTGGCGAACGGGCTGCGGCTGCTGCGCCGCGCTGAGTAAGGTGGACTGCGGGACCAGGATACTCCTAAGGAGGTGTGATATGACATCATCGTCAATGTCTCACGCATCGCAGCCGTCGGCACATGTGCCGTCTCCGAGGCGCTCGCTGCGTGGGGTCGCCATGGCAGTGCTTGCCGCCGGCACGGCTCTGTTCCTCGCGATCCAGCTGGTGCCCTACGGCCACGAGCACGTCAACCCGCCGGTGGTGGCCGAGCCGGCCTGGGACAGCCCCGAGACAAAAGCGCTCTTCGCGCGCGCCTGCGCTGACTGCCACAGCAACGAGACGGTGTGGCCCTGGTATAGCTCGGTGGCGCCCGTCTCCTGGCTGGTGGTCCACGATGTCGAGGAGGGCCGCGCCACGTTCAATGTGTCCGAGTGGGGACGCCCCGAGAACGAGGGGGATGAGGCGGCTGAGACAGTGCAGGAGGGGGAGATGCCGCTCAAGATCTACCTGCCTACCCACCCCGAGGCGCGGCTCACGCCCGCCGAGCGCCAGCAGCTGATCGCCGGCCTGACGGCGACGTTCGGCGGCGAGGGCACGGAGGGTGGTGAGGGCGAGCGCGGTGAGGAGGACGAAGACTAGCCCTTTCAAGGCGCGCGTCAGCCCAGAGCTGAGGTCTGGGGGTGCAGCCCCGGAGAGTCATCTCCCTCGCTCGTTCTATCTGGCCAGATTGCTTTATAATAGCTCCCGGATCAAGCACCGCACGAGAACACTCATGGCCGATGAGGAGCTGCGCCTCGTCGAGGCGGCCCGGCGCGGGGATGTGGAGAGCTTCAACGCGCTGGTACGCCTCTACGAGGTGCGCGTCTACAACCTGTGCTACCGCATGCTCGGCGACGCCGAGAGCGCCGCCGACGCCGCGCAGGAGACGTTCCTCTCCGCCTACCGCAACCTGCGAAGTTTCCGCGGCGGCTCCTACCGCTCCTGGCTGCTGCGGATCGCCACCAATGCCTGCTACGACGTACTGCGGGCCCGCAAGCGCCGCCCCTCGGTCTCGCTCGAGGCCCACTCCGACGACGAGGCTGAGGCATCGCCCATGCAGGTGGCCGATCCCTCGGAGTCCCCCGACGACTTCGCGCTCCGCCGCGAGCTGGCCGGCGCGATCCAGCACGGGCTGTCCGCCCTGCCCGAGGACCAGCGCGCCGTGCTGATCCTCAGCGATATCGAGGGCATGTCCTACGAGGAGATCGCGCAGGTCACCGGCGCGAACCTCGGCACGGTCAAGTCGCGTCTGAGCCGCGCCCGTGGGCGTCTGCGCGACCTCCTGCGCGCGGGGGAACTCTTGCCGGCCCGCTACCGTCATGAGGGCGAGGGATGAGGCGTAGCGCGGCGAGTGTGACGCGGGCACGGCCCGTGGCACCTCGCCGCTGGTGATACTTGGAATGACAGTTGGACGGACGCCACAGCTGAATGACGAGGACCTGGAGCTGCTCTCGGCTGCCATCGACGGCCGGCTGACAGTGGCTGAGCGCGGGGCGCTGGACGAGCGCCTGGAGCGCGAGCCGGCGCTGCGCGCGGCGCTCGATGATCTGCGCACCACGGTGGCGACGCTGCGCCGGCTCGAGCCGGTCCGTCCGCCGCGCACGTTCACGATTGCCTCGGTCCAGGTCCGCCCTGCTCCCTCGGGCTGGCTCGACCTGATGCGCTGGGCGCCGGTGGCCGGCTCGCTCGCCGCGGTCCTGGTGGTGGCTGTGCTGGCACTGAGCGTGGTGGGCGGTGGTGGTATGGCTGGCGGTGGTCAGGGGGCGGGTGCGCCCATGGCGGCGAGTGCGCCAACGGCCCCCGCCGAGGCCTCTGCGATGCAGGCCCCGGCCGCGCCTGAGGCCGCGCCCGCCCCTGAGAGCGGCGCGGCACGCGTAGCCCCCACCGAGGCCGCACTGGAGGTCGCGCCAGCCGCACTGGAGGCCGCGCCGGCCGCCACCGCTCCCCCCGCGGCCACAGCCGCGCCAGCGATCGCTGCCGCCGAGGTGCCTGCGGCGACCGTGGCGCCGGAGAGCGCGGCGGCCGGGATCGCTGCCGCCGAGCCCACTGGGGCGGCGGCGATTGCCGCGGGGACACCCGTCCCGAGCGGGACCGACGCCACGGCGAGCGAGAAGATCGGCATGACGACACCCCAGGTTATGGCGCAGGCCGACGCCGCCCTCGCGACCCCGGCAAGCTCCTCGCCGGGCACGACGGAGCTTCAGAGCCAGGCCCCTTCCACTCCTGGGAGCCCCGCGGGGACATCCCCGGCGCTCCCACTCCTCGTGCTGGCCGCGCTGGCGCTGGCGCTGGCCCTGATCGGCGCGTGGCTGTTCACGCGCTCGCGGCGCAGGCAGTAGCCTGAGGAAGGTCGGTCACTGGTGAGCGAAGAGAACGTGGAGGCCCTGGGCGGCGCTCAGTGGGCGCAGCGCCAGGTGTGGGTGCGGCCGACGCTGGTGGGCCTCCTCTTCGTGGCGCTGAACGTGGCCGCGTACCTGTGGCTGAGCTCCCCGGCTGGGCGGATAGTGCTCACCTCGCTGCGGGACTTCGCCGCGCCCGGCGCATTCGTGGTGATGCTGGTGTCCAACGCCACCGTGGTTGTGCCGGTGCCCTGGCCCGGCATCCTCATCCCGATCGCTCAGCAGAGCCAGAGCCTCTGGCCCATCCTGCTGGCCGGCGCGCTCGGGTCAGCCGTGGGCGAGTCCGTCGCCTTCTTCGTCGGGCGCTCGGGGCGCGGCGCGGTGCAGGACACGCGCATGTTCCGCTGGGTGCAGCGTCAGCTTCGCCACCCCTGGCGCGCCTTCGCCGCTTTGTTCCTGCTCTCGGCCCCGCCAAACCCGGTCTTCGATGTGGCGGGCCTCACCGCCGGCGCGATGGGCCTGCCCTTCTGGATGTTCTTCAGCGCCGTGCTCCTCGGACGCGTCATCCGCATCTGGATCATCCTGGCCCTCGCCGGGCTCGCCGGCCTTGGGTAGCGCCTGTGGCTACGCCCGCGCCGGACGTGCTATAATGTGCGACGTATCGCACGCCTGTGCGGAGGGTAGATGAGCGACGACCGCGTCGTAAACCCATCGTCTCGCGAGGATGACCAGCAGGTCGAGAAGAGCCTGCGTCCCAAGCGCCTGGCGGAGTACATCGGCCAGGAGAAGGTCATCGCGCAGCTGAATATCGCCATCGCCGCCGCCAAGGCCCGCAAGGAGCCGCTGGACCACACGCTGCTCTACGGGCCGCCCGGCCTGGGCAAGACCAGCCTCGCCGGCGTGCTGGCCAACGAGATGGGCGTGAGTATCAGGCTCACCTCCGGGCCGGCGATCGAGCGCGCCGGCGACCTCGCGGCCGTGCTCACCAACCTCCAGAAGGACGACATCCTCTTTATCGACGAGATCCACCGCCTCAACCGCGCGATCGAGGAGGTGCTCTACCCGGCGATGGAGGATTTCGCGCTCGACATCATCGTGGGCAAGGGGCCCAGCGCGCGCAACCTGCGGCTCAAGCTCGCCCGCTTCACTGTGATCGGCGCCACCACGCGCGTCGCCCTGCTGACCTCGCCACTGCGCGACCGCTTCGGCAGCGTGCACCGGCTCGAGTTCTACTCCACCGATTCGCTCCACGAGATCGTCGTGCGCTCCGCGCGCATCCTCGGCGTGCAGACCACCCCCGATGGCGCCACCGAGATCGCGCGCCGCGCCCGCGGCACCCCCCGTATCGTCAACCGCCTCCTGCGCCGAGTGCGCGACTACGCCGAGGTGGTGGGCGGCGGCGTCATCACGCTGGACGTGTCGCGCGAGGCCCTGGCACAGCTCGAGGTGGACGACCTCGGGCTCGATGAGAACGACCGCCGCCTGCTGCGGGCGATCATCGAGCTCTTCGGCGGCGGGCCGGTGGGGCTCTCCACCCTCGCCGCTGCCACCGCCGAGGAGGTGGACGCGATCGAGGATGTCTACGAGCCCTTCCTCATCCAGCTCGGCTTCCTCCAGCGCACCCCCCGCGGTCGTATTGCCACCCGCCGCGCCTATGAGCACCTCGGCATCCCCTACGTCGAGCGCACCGCCCCCGGCGATGCCCCAGATCAGGGCCGACTCTGGGGATAACCCCGCCCTGAGTCGCTTTCGCTTCAAAAGTGTAATGTCATTGCTCCCGCCAGATGGCGACGTCGTCTTTGCGCCTCGGTATGTTCCGTGCTACAATCGGAAATACCGTGCCATGTCGCACTGTCCCCCCGGCGCTACCCCTTGCAATGCCTTGACGCTTGCGCTATAATGCTTATTATCTTTACGCATTATGAGGCGCTCCTGCGCCTTCGCGACACGAGGAAGCGCCACCAGCCGTAAAAGATTACACTGTCCACGAAGCTTCGCTACCGCTGCGCGGACATCGGGAGGATCGCGATGGCATCTCTGAGCCTGCAGGCGGCCTACCAACAAGCCCGGCAATGGCTCGAAAGCAACGACCTGGACCGAGCGATCGGCCTGGCGAAGCATATTCTCGAGAGCTACCCTCACAACCTCGATGCCTACCGCATTCTTGGTGAGGCACATCTCGCGCACCGCCACCTCGATCGCTCCCAGGACGCGTTTGAGCGCGTGCTGCGCTCGGACCCCGAGAACATCCCCGCGCACGTCGGCCTCGGCATTACGATGGAGCGCCGCGGCCAGCTCGAGCACGCGATCGCTGAGTTTGAGCAGGCGCTCGAGATCAAGCCCGATATGCCCGAGCTCCGCGGCCAGCTGCTGCGGCTGTACGCCGAGGCGTGGGGCAGCGAGAACGCCCAGCTCCGCCTCAGCCGCGCCGGCCTGGCCCGCCTGTATGCCAAGGGCCACATGCTTCCCCAGGCGATCACCGAGTTCCGCCAGGTGGTCGCGGATTATCCGGACCGCTTCGACGCGCGTGTGGCGCTGGCTGAGACGCTGTGGCGCAACGAGCAGGAGGAGGAGGCCGCCGAGACATGCCGCGCTATCCTCGAGGAGCGCCCGGAGTCGCTCAAGGCGAACCTGATCCTCGGCTATCTGGAGCTGGCCGCCGGGCGCCCCGCCGGCGAGCGCTACTGGAACGCCGCCTACCAGATGGACCCCTACCTGACGGTCGCGCAGGCGCTGTTCGAGACGCTGCCGCCCGCCCCCGCCGCCGAGCCCGCCATCCCCGAGTGGGACGAGGAGCGCTGGCTCCACGCCGACGACCTCCACGAGGAGCAGATCGCGGCTACCCGGCCGATGGATGCAGCGTCCTCGGCCATTGCCGACGACGACCGCGATACGCCGGTGCTGCGTCGCAGTGTGGTGGTGCCGAGTGTGGCGCCCGCACCTGTCGACCCTGAAGATGACTTCCTCGCCAGCCTGCTGGCGCTTGAGTCCCCCGCCCCTGCCCCGGCTCCCCCGGCAGCTCCGCCCGCCGCGGATGAGAGCGCCGACGACCTGGAGATGACGCCGTTCTCGCTGGCTGACCTGGGTCTGAGCGAGGACGAGATCTCCACGCTTGAGGGGAATGAGCGGCCCGCCACGCCGGCCGCGCCGGAGGCAGAGCCGGAGATTGAGATGATGCCGTTCTCGCTGGCTGACCTGGGTCTGAGCGAGGACGAGATCTCCACGCTTGAGGGGAA
>JBDLTZ010000150.1:0-52090 GCA_039805565.1 Chloroflexota bacterium
GAGGCGCGGGAACCACCCGCAGGCCAGGGGCGCGGGGCGGAGCGCCCGCACAGAAGAGGCGCGGGAACCACCCGCAGGCCAGGGGCGCGGGGCGGAGCGCCCGCACAGAAGAGGTGCGGGAACCACCCGCAGGCCAGGGGTGCGGGGCGGAGCGCCCGTATAGAAGAGGCCAGGGGTGTGGGGCTCACCCCACCACCGGCCGTCGCCGCAGAAGAAACCCCAGCGCCAGCGCGACAAGCAGCGCCGCCACAGCGAAGAGGAATGTCTCCGCCACCACCTGCGCCGCCACCTCCAGCAGGAACCCCGCCGGGTCAGCCATCGCGAGCGGGTCGTCCGCCGCGGCTCGGCGCAGCGCGTCCTGCCGCTGCACCCCCCACAGTGTCAGCGTTGAGACACCCAGCGTCATGCCGGTGAGCCGCAGCACGATCACCAGCGCTGACGCCGTCCCCCGGTGCGCCTCGTCGGCTGCGTCGATCACCACAGCCGCCGTGGGCGAGAGGGTCAGTCCCAGCCCAGCGCCCGCCAGCGCCAGCCCGGCCGCCATCGCGCCATACCCCGTGTCCGCCCGCCAGAGGCTCAGCAGAACATACCCTGCTGCCCCCAGTGCCAGCCCGAGCAGCGTCGGCAGCGCGTACCCCCTGCGCCCTACGAGCCACCCGCCGAGGGGTGCGGCCGTGGCCATCGCTAGCGTCAGCGCCGAGAGCACCAGCCCGCTCTCCCATGCCCCGCGCCGCAGGATGTCCGGGTCGGCGGGGTTGAGCAGCCCGAGCCGCGTGTTGATGAACAGCGGCACGTTGGCGATCGCCAGGGCCAGCGCGAAGCCCACCAGCGCGTTGACCGCGCAGCTCGCGGATACCGCCCCGCTGCGGAAGAGGCGCAGGTTCAGCAGCGGGTCGCGCGCGCGCCGCTCGACCCACACGAAGGCTGCCAGGAGGCCGAGCGACAGCAGTACCAGCGGCAGCGCGTGGGGCGGCGGACTGGCCCGCTCGCCGTAGAAGTCTGTCTGGCCCAGCTCCGCGCCCGCTGAGAGCCCGACGTTCAGCGCGGTGAGGCTGCCGGCGATCAGCAGCGCGCCGCGCCAGTCGAACGAGCCGCCTGCGCGCGGCGTCGGCACCTCCCGCAGCGCGAGCCAGGTGAGCGCCAGCGCCACCACGCCCAGCGGCACATTGATCCAGAACAGCAGCCGCCAGTCGTCCACCAGGCGCATCAGCGCCCCGCCGTACAGGTGCCCCACCATCCACCCGGCGGTATCCACTGCGGCGATCACCCCCAGCGCCCCGGCGCGGCGCCCCGCCGGCAGCAGGTCGCCCACCAGCGCCATCGCGATCGGCACCAGCGCGCCCGCCCCAAGCGCCTGCACCACCCGCCCGGCCACCACCGTCTCCAGCGTCGGCGCCGCGGCCACCCCCGCCGAGCCCAGCGTGAAGACCAGCAGCGCCACCATGTACGCCCCGCGGCGGCCGTGCAGGTCCGAGAGGCGCCCAGCGAAGGTCATGCTCACCGTGTAGGCCAGCAGGTAGCCGGTGATCACCCAGGCTGCGCGCTGCAGCTCGGTGTCGATCGAGACCTGGAGGTCGAGCACGATCTTCGGCAGCACCGCGGTGACGATCGTCAGGTCCACCGCGCCGAGGAAGATCGCCGCCGAGAGCAGGGCGAGCGTGTATCGCGGCGAGGGTTGCGGGCCCGCTGCTGATGCGCGAGGAGCGGTGGCAGCGATCCCCGCGTCGGTCGTCGGTCGTCGGTCGTCAGTCGTCATCAGCACTCTACCGGCGCGCGAATCTCCACCGGCTCATCGTAGCCGCTGAAGGTCATCGTCCAGGTGGTGGGCTCTGCGCCGGCGGGCGCGTCCACCAGCACGAGCCGCGTGGCGCGCAGGGTCTCGCGGTCGGCCCAGATCTCGGCGGTCACCGGGCCTGCGCCGATCAGCCCGCCGCTCACGGCCGCGATCCGCGCGCCCTCCACGGTGCCGCGCAGGTGAACCTGCGGCCTCCCCGCGAGCTGCTCCTCGGGCAGGAGCTCCACGCTCTCCAGGCCGTCCTGCAGCAGGCCCTCGAGCCCGCCCCCCTGCGCGAACAGCGCGGCCGGGTCGAACGACTGCCCGGGGGCGAGGCACTGCCAAGCGCGCGTGAGCGGGTTGGTGATGTACTGTCGCCCGCTGGCGGAGACAGTGCGGACTTCGACGACCCCGGCGGCGCTCTGGACGCGCAGCGTGGCGAGGGCCCCGTCCGCCCGCTGCACCGCGCCGTCCATAGCCGTGAGCGCGAACAGCCGCGTGCTGTCGGTGAACACTGGTTCACCGGCCACGGTCACGGCGAAGCGCAGGCTCGTGGCCTGCTGCGTCGCGCGCCCGATGGCGGCGGCGAGCTCCGCGGGCGTGGGCGTGGGGGTGGGCGTGGCGGCGGGCGTCCCCGGCTGGCACGCGGCGAGGAGCAGGGCGGTGAGGAGCAGGGCGGCGAGGACTCGCATGGGCACCTCCGCAAGAGGGTGTCACTCGGTCGTGGGCGTGCCGGCTGGAACAGCCTGGCACGTGGCAGGAATGCGCTGAGGCCAGCACGGGTTCAGATCGCGCCAGCGCGCTTTCCGGGGTTTCAGCCTACCCGTCTACGCGGGGAATACCTGCTTCGGCGTTCAGCGTTCAGCGTTCAGCGTTCGGCCCTACGTCACCACCGGCAGCCGGCCGAACTCGTAGGCGTCGTACACCTCGCTGTGACGGGTCTGGAGCAGGTCCTCGAACGCCTCCGGGCCAACCTGCCGGATGTAGTTGCGCTCGCTCAGGTAGATCGGGAAGACCCACAGCCACTGCACCAGCGCCTCCGGCCGGTCGATCTGCCCCTGCGGCTTGCCCTCGAACATGCGCGGGTCGTCGATGTACGGGTAGGTGAAGTAGAGGTACTCCATATTCGAGCCCGGCACCACCGGCTCACCGATCGGCAGCACGTAGCCAGGGCCGATCTCGACGCCGTGGCGGTGCGGGTGCTCGGCCACCAGCGCCAGCAGGTCACACACCTCGGTCTCGTGGGCCGGCGGCGCGTGCATGATGTACTCGTAGCGTACGCCGCGCCTGTCGCCGAAGCTGCGCGGGCTGTTCGGGATCACGGCGTAGCTGCCGCCCAGTGTGCCGTAGGTGGTGAACAGCGGGTTCTTCGGGTACGAGAGCACCGCGAAGTGCCGCGAGACGAAGCGCCGCCCGGACTCGTCCGGCTCGGGCGCGACTTTGATGAGGTGCTCGGGCGCGCCCTTCCAGCGCATGTAGTTGTCCAGCACCAGGGCGGCCGGGTCGCGCTCCTGGCGGTACGCGGCCTGGAGCTGCCCCCGCAGGTCAGTGTCGTTGATGGTCATCGCAGCACCGCCCCATCCCTGGCCGGAAGCTCGAGCATCAGGCTGCCGCCCGACACCGCCGCCGCGCCCTGCCCGTAGAGCGCCGCCAGCGACGCGCCGTCGGCGAGGTGCTCGGCCACCGGAATCTGCACCGTGCGCGGCTGCTCCGCGGCGTTCACCGCCACCAGGATCGTCTCGTCGCCCAGGGTGCGCGCGAAGGCGTACACGTCCTGGTCGGCGTAGAGCCGCTTGAGCGCGCCGGTCCGCAGCGCCGGGTGAGCCTTCCGGAGCGCGATCAGCTCCTTGTGGTACGCCAGCAGGTCGTGGTCCCAGGTCTCGCGGTGGTCCCAGGGGAACGTGCGGCGCGTATCCTCGTCGCGGTTGTGCCCCTCGAGGCCGATCTCGTCGCCGTAGTAGATCGACGGCGCGCCGGGGAACGTCATGAGCAGCAGCGTCGCCAGGCGCACGCTGGCCTTATCGCCGCCCGCGATGCTGATGTAGCGCGCGGTGTCGTGGCTGTCCAGCAGATTGAGCTGCGTGAGCTGGATCTCCCACGGGTAGAGCGCCAGCAGCCAGGCGATCCGGTCGGCGTAGCCCATGCCCGAGAGCGCCGGCGTCGGCTCGTAGGAGCGGCCCTGGACCTCCTCGGGGCGAACACGGTCGCCGGCGGTGAAGGCCATCGTCGGGGCGGTCCACAGGTAGTTCATCACCCCGTCGAACTGGTCGCCCCCGAGCCACTGGGTGCTGTCACCCCACACCTCGCCCACGATGTAGGCCTCGGGGTTGATGGCCTTGACGCGGCGGCGGAACTCCTGCCAGAACCCCTCGGTGCGGATCTCGAACGGCACGTCGAGCCGCCAGCCGTCGATGCCGAAGCGCAGCCAGTGCTCGGCCACGCGCATGATGAACTCGCGCACTTGTGGGTTGTCGGTGTTGAGCTTTGGCAGCGCGCGGTTACCCACCCAGGCCAGGTAGTTGGCGGGCTTGCTGCCGTCGTAGGCGCTGAGCGGCCACCCCTCCACCGTGAACCAGTCCATCCAGGGGGAGTGCGGGCCGTTCTCGAGGATATCGTTGAACTGGAAGAAGCCGCGGCTGGCGTGGTTGAAGACCCCGTCCAGCACCACCCGCATGCCGCGGGCGTGGCAGGCGTCGAGCAGCGCGCGCAGCGCGTCGTTGCCGCCGAGCAGCGGGTCTACCTGGTAGTAGTCGTGGGTGTGGTAGCGGTGGTTCGAGGCGCTCTGGAAGATCGGCGTGAAGTAGATCGCGGTGGCGCCGAGCTCCTGGATGTGGTCGAGGTGCTCCACCACGCCCAGCAGATCGCCGCCTTTGTACCCCTGCGGTGTGGGGGGTGCGTCCCATGGTTCGAGGCCGCTCGGTTTCTCCACTGAGATGCTCTTCGCGAAGCGGTCTGGGAAGATCTGATAGAAGACGGCATGTTTGACCCACTCGGGCGTATCTATATGAGACATTATTCGTTTCCTTAGTATCCAGACAGGAGCGGGGCCACGAAAGATATTGTTGTGTTGTTCCTCGTGGCCCTGGGTCTGGAGGGGATACACGTTCTCGCTTGTGCGAATCTGATACGGGGGAGGGTAGCGCGGGTTGCCTACTCCCCGGACCACTCCGGCCGGTAGTCCGCCCCCACCACCACCACGATATCTGCATTATAGCCCTGCGGCGGCGCATTGGGCCCGGGCTCGGCCTGCACGTAGCGTGCCTCCACGCCCAGGAATTTCGCGAGCGCCTCGCGTGTGAGCGGCCTGCCGCTGTAGTCGATGATCGTGGTGTGCTCGTAGATCCGCGTCACGGTCTCAGGGTCGGCCATGGCGAAGCCGGCGCTGGCCAGGTAGGCGCTGACCCGGCTGGCGATCCCCTCGACGGCGGCGCCGTTGAGGACCTGGACGGTGGCGTCCTCGGCGGGCGCGGCGCTGGTGGGCGCGGGCGAGGGTGTGAGCAGCGCGGCGCCTGGGGCCTCGCCGGGCACAGTGGCCGCGGACTCGCCGGGGGACGGCGTGGGCGCCACCGCGGCGGGGGTGGGGCCAGCCTCCCAGCGCGCCACGAGCGCGGCGATGTCGCCGGGGTTCCAGTACAGGTCGGTGCCGTCCTCGGCGTCCAGCGCCACGTCGTTCGGGTTGATGGTCAGCTGGAGCACACGATCCGGCGTGAGGCCGCGGGCCAGCTGCGCCAGCCCCGCCACCGTACCCAGGTCGCGCAGCGGCAGAGTCGTGCGGACGTTCTGCTGGAGCACCTCGGCCCAGCGCGGCAGGACCGCCGCGTTCTCCAGCAGCCCGCGCTCGCGCACCTGGTCCAGCAGCGCGCGCAGCACCTGCTGCTGGCGCTTGCCGCGGTCGAAGTCCGAGCTGGCGTGGCGGGTGCGGGCGTAGACCAGCGCGGTACGGCCGTCCATCACCTGGAGGCCCTGTGGGATGTAGATCCGCTCGACGCCGTAGTTCTCTGTCGGGTACTCGGCGTCCAGCAGCGGCGCCGGCACGTCCACCACCACGCCGCCCACCGAGTCCACCAGGCGCTCGAAGCTGCGGAAGTCCACCTGCGCGATGTAGTCCACCGTGACGCCCAGGAGCCGCTCGACCGACTCGGCCGCTACCGCCCCGCCGGCCGCGTCCGGGTCCGTACCGACGCCATAGAGCGCCTCGGCGTTGGTGTAGCCGAAGCTGAAGGCGTAGTTGATCTTGGCCAGGCCGGCGTTCGGGATGTTTACCACTGTGTCGCGTGGGATCGAGAGCATGCTGGCCGTGCGCGCCTCGGGGTTGACGTGCACGACGATCAGCGTGTCGCTGCGCACGCCCTCCTCGGGGCTGGCGCGCTTGTCCACGCCCACCAGCAGCACGTTGAACGGCTGGCGCAGCGGGTCGGGCAGCTGTGCGGGCGCGGCGTCTGCCTCGGGCGAGGGGGCGGCTGTCTGCTGTGGGAGGGCCGTGGCGCCGGCGGGCGGCGCGATCGAGGTGGGCAGCACAAGCGCCGGCGCGGCAGTGCCCAGGCTCTGAGCCGCGGGGGTGCGGAGACGCGGGTCCTCTTGCTGGATGGCGCTCAATGCCTGGTCGGCCTGGCGTAAGCTGAGCGCGACGGCCGCAGTGAGGAGCAGGGCCGCCACGGCGACGCCGGCCGCGAACAGCTGCCACCCCCCGCCGCGCCTGGCCCTGCGGCGCGCCGCGACGCGCTCGCGGGCGCTGCGGTAGCTCGGGGGGGGACGCTGATCTGGATCGGCCACGGTGTCTCTCTCGCTGAATCGGCAGCACAGTGCCCCGATTATACCATGTGGGCCCGCGCTGTCTCCATGGCCGGCGCTCAGCTACTTGACAATCTCGCGCAACTCATTTATAGTTTTGCGCACAATTGAAGAGACGCACTCTTATCCAGAGAGGCGGAGGGACCGGCCCGAAGAAGCCTCGGCAACCCCCCGGCCAAGTTCTGAGATGCATGTCAGGAGTTTTGAGGACCATACTCAAGGCTCACGGCTCAAAGCTCACGGCTCGGCGGGAAGGTGCCAAATCCGGCAGAGTTATCTGGAAGATGAGAGCGCGCTGCAGGATGTTGATCCCAGCCGACGTCAGCTTCCTGAGAAGAGCGCAAGCCCTCATCGTACAGATGAGGGCGTTTTGTTTGCCCCTCACGCTCTGACAGACGGACCACCGATGACAGCTGGTAGTCTGGGGCGATGAGTGGGCGATGTACTGATGATCAGCGCTTGACACGCCGAGCATCGAAGGAGAACCAGCAGACATGGCGGACAATGTGACGTTCACGGGCTTCGAGACCCTCTCGCTGCACGCCGGTCAGCAGGCCGACCCCACCACCGGGGCGCGCGCGGTGCCGATCTACCAGACCACCTCGTACCAGTTCCGGGATACCGAGCACGCGGCCAACCTGTTTGGCCTCAAAGAGTTCGGCAACATCTACACCCGCATCATGAACCCGACGACCGACGTGCTCGAGCAGCGCATCACCGCGCTCGAGGGTGGCGTCGGCGCGCTGGCCGTGGCCTCTGGTCAGGCCGCCCAGACGCTCGGCATCCTGAATCTCGCGAGCGCCGGCGACAACATCATCTCTTCCACCGACCTGTACGGCGGCACCTATAACCTTTTCCGCCACACTCTGCCGAAGGTCGGCATCACCACCCGCTTCGTCGACGGGCGCGATATCGAGGGCTTCCGCAAGGCGATCGACGAGCGCACCAAGCTGGTGTACCTGGAGCTGGTGGGCAACCCGAACCTCGATGTGATCGACCTCGAGGCGATCGCGAAGGTCGCGCACGAGCACGGCGTGGCCGTGATGGTGGACGCGACCACCGCCACCCCCTACCTCTGCCGGCCGTTCGCGTGGGGCGCCGACATTATCGTCCACTCGGCCACCAAGTACCTCGGTGGGCACGGCACGAGCATCGCCGGCCTGATCGTGGACGGCGGCACGTTCGACTGGGCCAACGGCCGCTACCCTGAGTTCACCGAGCCGGACCCGTCCTACCACGGGCTGGTCTTCGCGCAGCTCGGCGCGCCGGCCTACATCCTGAAGGCCCGCGTCCAGGGCCTGCGCGATATCGGCGCAGCGGTGAGCCCCTTCAACTCGTTCCTGATCACCCAGGGCATCGAGACGCTGGCGCTGCGTATGGAGCGACACAGCAGCAACGCGCTGGCCGTGGCGAAGTACCTCAAGGAGCACCCGAAGGTAAGCTGGGTGCGCTACCCCGGCCTGCCCGAGCACCCCAGCTACGCGCTGGCGCAGAAGTACATGCCCAAGGGCCAGAGCGGCATCCTCGGTTTCGGGATCAAGGGCGGCCGGGCGGCCGGCGCCACGTTCATCGACAGCCTGAAGCTCTTCTCGCACCTCGCTAACATCGGCGACGCGAAGAGCCTGGCGATCCACCCGGCCACCACCACCCACAGCCAGCTCACGCCCGAGGAGCAGGCGCTTACCGGCGTCACCGATGACTTCGTCCGGCTCTCGATTGGTATCGAGACGATCGACGACATCATCGCGGACTTGGACCAGGCGCTGTCGAAGGTGTAGTGCTGAGTGCTGAGTGCTGAGTGTGCAGTGTAGTACTCAGCACTCAGCACCCGGCACTCGGCACTCGGCACTCACATACTGAGAGACTATGACTGCTTGTGCAACCGTCATCGGCCGTGAGACCAGCGTTGGCCTCGTTCAGACGCGCTACGCCACGTGGCTTGAGCCGCTTGAGCTGGACAGCGGCGCGGTGCTGGCGCCCGTCACACTGGCCTACGAGACCTACGGCGAGCTGAGCCCCGAGCGCGACAACGCCATTCTGCTGCTCCACGCGCTCTCTGGCGACGCCCACGCGGCCGGCCGCCACTCGTCCGCGGACCGCAAGCCGGGCTGGTGGGACACGATGGTGGGGCCCGGGAAGCCGTTCGATACGGATCGCTACTTTGTGATCTGCTCGAACGTCCTCGGCGGCTGCAAGGGCAGCACCGGCCCCTCCAGCACCGACCCGGCCACCGGCAGGCCGTATGGCGCGCGCTTCCCGGTGCTCACCATCGCCGACATGGTCCGTGCGCAGGTCCGTCTGCTGGACTACCTGGGCATCGAGCAGCTCCACGCCGTGGCCGGCGGCTCGATGGGCGGCTTCCAGGCCCTCGAGTGGGTCACCGCTTACCCCGACCGCGCCCGCGGCGCCGTGCTGCTCGCCACCACCGCGCGCCACTCGCCGCAGATGGTGGCCTGGAACGCGATCGGCCGGCGCGCGATCATGAGTGACCCGGCCTGGGCCGGCGGGGACTACTACGACGGCGACCTGCCCGCGAACGGCCAGGCGATCGCCCGCATGATCGGCCACGTCACCTACTTGAGTGAGGAGTCGCTCGAGCAGAAGTTCGCGCGCGCGCTCCAGCGCAGCAGTGCGCCCTCCTTCACGCTCGAGCACGAGTTCGCGGTCGAGAGCTACCTCCAGTACCAGGGTGACAGCTTCAACGCGCGCTTTGACCCCAACTCCTACCTGTACATCACCAAAGCGATGGACTACTGGGACCTGCCGGCGCGCTACGGGTCGCTCGACGCGGCTCTGGCCCGCAGCCGCGCCAGCTTCCTGCTGATCTCCTTCACGAGCGACTGGCTGTACCCCACCGCCGAGTCCGCCGCCATCGCTGAGTCGCTGCGCCGCGTCGGGCGCCCGGTGCGCCACGTCGAGCTTGAGTCCTCGGCCGGCCACGATGCGTTCCTGATAGATGATGAGCCGCAGGCGCCGCTGATCACTGATTTCCTGAGCAGCCTCTAGCGCGCTCTGCCCGCTGCGCCACAGAGAGCATCGAGACGGAGCGCTCGGGCTCTCTGTGGCCGCTGCGTTCTCCGTGGCCCACGTGAGATGCTGTGCCCCTGACGTGCTGCCGAGTCCGGCGCTCGCCTTTCCCCCGTTCACCCCCTGCCACACGCCTCCCGCCTCCATCCGGCGCGCGGTGCGCTGCGTATCCTAGGGCGTCAGGTACGGTTACTGCTCTCTCTTCGACGGGCAGTTCGTGAGCCTAGATACGGGACGGCGCCAGCTGAGATGCCCAACGATCATCCGCACGAATTCATTCCAGCCTACGTGCTCGGCGCGCTCGATGCCGATGAGGCCCAGCGCGTGCGTGCCCACCTCGCCGTCTGTCACGCTTGTCGCGCTGAGGTAGCGTCGTTTCAGGCCGCCATCTCCATAAGCCCGCACACCGTACCCGGCCAGGACCCGCCACAGCGCGTGAAGCGTCAGCTGATGGCTCGCGTCGCCGCCGGGAGCGAGCTACAGCCGGAACCCGCCCAGCCCACCCCGCCCCCCCGCCCATGCCTCCCACCCTCCCGCCTCGCCAGTGTCGTCGCCGCCTGCGCGGTGGTACTCTCCTTCGCGCTTGGGTACGTTGCCGCCGACTCCCGCATGCGGGCCGAGGCTCTCGCCGCGCAGCTCGCCGAGAGCCGGCGCGAGGTTGCCGCACTCCAGGCACGCCTCGGTGAGGACGAGCAGTTCGTCGCCTTCATCGCCAGCCCGCAAACTGTGTCGCAGATCCTGCCGCCCACCGGCCGTGCAGGTGCCGCCAGTGCGCAGATGTACATGCAGCCCGGCCACACCGGCGTAGCGCTCGTAGTCCGCGGCCTACCGCAGCCGCCACCGGGTAAAGTGTACCGCCTCTGGCTCGCCTCCGAGACCGAGCGGGTGGCGTTGGGCGCCTTCACGGCCGGCGCGGGGGATCTCGCCCAGTTCCACGCGCACGCGCCGCGCCCCATGGACACCTACGCCCAGGTCATGGTCACCCTCGAGGAGGGCCATGCCCGCAGCCCCAGCGGCGAGGTGTTGTTCGAGATCGACCTGTAGATAGCGCAGCGCGGCATGAACATGGTTGACTGCGCCCGCCGGGCTGCGGTATGATACGACTGCGCCCCCTCGAGGCGCGACCATACGCTGTCTCCCAACAGAAGAGGAGCTTGCACAATGCGTAATATTTTGGGTGCGCTGATGTTCATTCTGGGCCTCGGGCTCGGCATGATCGGCGGCGCGGCGCTGCTGGCCTACGCCTACCAGGCTGCTGGGCTCTACCCCCCGGACGACGCGACCATCAAGTTCATCGCCCGCGAGCGCGGCTGGCTCCGGGACGACGTCTAGCATCCGCACCTTTCAATAGCAATAGCCCGCTCACTCTCCTGCCCCACCGCTTCACGAGCGCAGGGGAGGAGATCGGATCAGTGCCGTGACACGCGGTCCTCCCCTCCTCCCGGCCCGCGCCGTGAGTGCCTCCGCAGTGTAAGAGGTTCAGGGGAGGGGAGGCCACGACGCCGTCCCTGGCTTCCCAGATACCCAAGACATCGGCGACTGGGTGTGACGAGTGCGAAGGAGCATGCCAATGGAGAAGCCCTGGTACAAGAACTACGACGAGCGTGTGCCCACGAGCATCGACGTCCCCGACATCACACTTGACTACATCCTCCGCGAAAGCACGCGCAAGTACCCGTACAACACGGCCACCAACTTCGTCCTGAGCTACCTCCTCGGCGGCCGCTTCACCGTGGGCGCAAAGGCCACCTACCAGCAGCTCAATGAGCAGGTGGACCGCTTCGCCAACGCCCTCTACCAGCTCGGCGTCCGCAAAGGGGACCGGGTGGCGATCATGCTGCCCAACTCGCCGCACTTCGTGATCGCGTTCTTCGCGGCGATGCGCATCGGCGCGATCGTCGTCAATATCAACCCCACCTACACCGCGCGCGAGCTGAAGCACCAGGTGGAAGATGCCGGCGCCGAGACGATCATCCTGCTGAACCTCTTCTGGCCGCGGCTGCGCGAAGTTCAGGAGGACACGCCGATCAAGCGGGTGATCGTGGCCCACGTGTTCGATACGCTGTCGTTCCCATCCAACTTCCTGGTGAAGACTAAGCAGAAGAAGGACCCTTCGTGGGTGGACGTCCACCCCGAGCACAGCATCTTCTTCTTCCAGCACCTGCTGGAGAAGTACCCGCCGATGCCGCCGAAGGTCGAGCTGAGCCCCGACGACGTGGCGCTGTTCCAGTACACCGGCGGCACCACCGGCGTGCCGAAGGCGGCGATGCTCACGCATCGCAACCTGGTGGCGAACGCGCTCATGATCCACGGCTGGCTGCCGACGACCAACCTCGGCGAAGAGAAGATGATGTGCGCCATCCCGTTCTTCCACGTCTACGGGACGACGGTGGCGATGATCTTTGGCATCTACGTGGGCGGCGAGCTGACGATCGTCCCCAACCCGCGTGAGCTGGACCACGTGATGGCGGTGCTTCAGAAGGAGCGCACCACGCTGTTCCCCGGCGTGCCGGCGATGTACATCCGCATCATTAACCACCCGAAGGTCACTGAGTATAACCTGCACTCGATCAAGGCCTGTATCAGCGGCTCGGCACCGCTGCCGATCGAGGTCCAGGAGCGATTCGGCCAGATCACCGGCGGGCGCCTGGTAGAGGGCTTCGGTATGACTGAGCTCTCCCCGGTGGCGCTCTGCAACCCGGTCTACGGCGTCCGTAAGCCGGGGTCGGTGGGCGTGCCTATGCCGAGCGTCGACGCGAAGCTGGTGGACCTGGAGACCGGCGCCGACCTGCCCTTCCCATCGGACAAGGAGGGCGAGCTGGCGGTGCGCGGGCCGATGGTGATGAAGGGGTACTGGAACCGCCCTGACGAAACCGCCGCGATGGTGGACGCCGACGGCTGGCTCCGCACCGGCGATATCTGCAAGGTGGACGCCGACGGCTACTTCTCGATCGTGGACCGCAAGAAGGACATGATCATCGCCTCGGGCTTCAAGGTGCTCCCGCGCGACGTGGAGGAGGTGCTCTACACGCACCCGAAGGTGATGGAGGCGGTGGTGGTGGGCGTGCCGAACCCGGCCCGCGGCGATGATACGGTCATGGCGTTCATCGTGCCCCAGCCAGGCAGCAGCCCCAACGCCGAGGAGATCCGCGAGTTCTGCAAGCAGCACCTGGCGGAGTACAAGGTGCCGCGCGCCGTCGAGTTCCGCGAGGAGCTGCCGAAGACGATGGTGGGCAAGGTGCTGCGCCGCGTGCTGGTGGAGGAGGAGAAGCAGAAGCTCGCGGCGAAGGCGGCCAAGCCGCAGGAGCAGCCGGCCAGCGTGTAGCCGCCGAGCTACAGGAACTGCGCTCTATGACGGTCTCTTATGCCGAAAACGCCGCGCTGACCTGCCCCGCGTGCGGGGAGCGATTTGACGCAGAGGTCTGGATGCTGGTGGACACCACCGAGCGCCCGGACCTGATGCAGCAGCTGCGCGACGAGCGGCTGAATCTTGTCTCCTGCCCGCGCTGCGGCCTCACAAGCCCGGCCGGTGGCCCACTTCTGCTGCACGACCCGGGGGCGCGGCGGGTGTACTTCGCTGCGCCCGCCGACGCGGCCGAGCACGAGGTGCGCGAGCAGGCCCAGGCGCTGCTCTACGTGCTGGTGGGGAGCCTCCCCGAGGAGGCGCGCCTGCCCTACCTCGGCGACGTCCAGGTGGAGCAGGAGCTCGCCGGGGTGCGGCGTGCGGTGCTGCGCAATGAGCGGAAGGCGCTGAGCCGCGCCCGCGCTCGAGCTGGGGAGGCTCCCGAGCCGGCCCAGACACACGCCCCGGCTCCGCCGCCGGCTGAAGCGGCTCTCCCCCCACCGGCCGAGCCCTCGCCGATCCTCGATGCGGTGCGCGCCCTGCTGGCCGCCTCCAGCCTCGAGGAGTTCGAGACGGTGCTTGAGAGCGAGCCGCGCCTCTCGGGGCCGGCCGGCGATACCCTTCTGGCCGACCTCGCTGACGCCGCTTACGCTCAGGGTGAGCGCGATGTGGCCCAGGCGCTCGGCGAGGTGCGACTGCTCCTGCGCGACAGACGTGGGCAGGGCGAGCCGCCCGTGGGCGAGACTCCCCCGCTCGCGGCGACTCCGGCGCCGCTGGAGGGGTCTGCCGCGCCGCCGCTCCCACCGCAAGCTGCCCCCCTCCTCTCGGACACGGCCTTCGGCGCGCTCATGCGGGCGGATTCGCTCGGGGACCTGGCCGAGGCCGCGCGCGAGCACCCGGCCCTGCTGGAGCCCTCGGCCGATGACGAGATCGGCGCGCGCGCGGAGGCCGCTATCGACGAGGGCAACGACCAGCTCGCGCAGGCGATCGAGGCTCGCCGCGAGGCCCTGGCCGACATGCGCGCCGAGCTCACCGGCGAGACCACCCTGATGCACGCTATCCAGACCCTCGTCCGCGCCGGGGACCACGAGGAGGCGCTGGCCGAGGCGATCTCGACATACCCCGTGCTGCTCACCGATGCGGCGCAGGAAGCCCTGTTTCGCCTGGCCGCCGAGTCGCGCACCCGCGGCGACGATGCGCTGGCCGAGCGCGCCGTCGAGTACCGCGAGTGGCTGCGCAGCGTCCGCGAAGGCCTGGAGGGAGACTCATGATCGATTTCTTTGAGTATCAGCTCCGCACGCGCCTGCTCTGCAAGAGCGGCCTGGTGCGCGAGATGGGTGATGAGATCGGGCAGCTCGGGATCAGGCGCGCCCTGATTGTCGCTGACCCTGGTGTGGTCGCTGCCGGGCTTGTCGATCGTGTCGCTGCGAGCATCCGGGGCGCGGCCGAGGTCGCGGGCGTGTTCTCCGAGGTCCCGTCCGACTCCTCGGTCTCCACAGTGCAGGAGGGTGCCGCGATGGCCCGCGAGGTCGGCGCCGACGCTCTCGTGGCCGTGGGCGGCGGCTCCGCGCTCGACACCGCCAAGGGCATGCGTATCCTGCTGACCGAGGGTGCAACGCTGTACGACTACCAGGGCGCGAACCTGCTGAACCGCCCGCTGACGACGATGATCGCCATCCCCACGACCGCCGGCACTGGCAGCGAGGTGACGCCGGTGGCGGTGATCCGCGACGAGCAGACTGAGACGAAGCTCTTCTTCTATAGCCCGTTCATCGCGCCGGACCTGGCGATCCTCGACCCCGAGATGACGCGCACCCTCCCGCCGCGCCTCACTGCCGCCACCGGCATGGACGCCCTCAGCCACGCGATCGAGACATTCGTCGGGATTGGCGCCAACCCAATCACCGACAGCCTGGCGCTCCAGGCGATCGACATGATCTCGAATAACCTGCGCGCCGCCGTGCATAGCGGCGAGGACCTCGACGCGCGCGGCAATATGTTGATCGCCGCGGCGATCGCCGGAATCGCTTTCGCCACCACCGGTGTCGGCGTCAACCTCGGCATCGTCCACGCGATCTCGCACACGGTCGGCGCCTCGCACCACGTCCACCACGGCACCGCGAACTCGATCGTCCTGCCGCACGGCATGCGCTTCAATAGCGCGGTGGTGCCGAACCGCTACGTGCGGATCGCCCGCGCGATGGGGGTGAACGCCGGCGGGCGCCCCGAGGAAGACGTGATCGAAGACGGCATCGCGGCCGTCGCCCAGCTCGCGCTCGACTGCGACCTGCCCGGGCGCCTCCGCGACGTGGGCATGCCCGAGGAGGCCATCCCCGCGGTGGCCGAGGGCACGCTGATGGACGGCACGATGCTTAGCAATCCTCGCCCCACTGAGCTGGAGGATGCGCTCGCCGTCGTGCGGGCCGCCTGGTAGCTTCCCACGCACACGCGTCCGGGCCGGCGACAATCGTCGCCGGCCCGGTGTTGTGTTGTAGCCGGCCCTCTCGGCTGCTGGTAGCCTCGCGTATCCCCGCTCCGCGGCACAGCGTTACATGGAGTGGATCGTGTCGGCGGCTGTGGGTCACGTGGAAGCGCGGGCGTCTCTCGGGGACGGCTAGTTGGTCGTGCGTTGTGCGAAGGGCTGCGGTGGACGAGGAAACCACACTGGTCGGCACCGACCGGCGCGCGCGCATGCTAAGCATGGCGCTGATCAACAGCGGCCTGCTGGTGCTGCTGCTGGCCCTCTACTACGCGCTCGCCGCGCTGCTGCCGCTCCTCGGCGTGGCCGACGTGCTTCTCGCCCACGGGCTGTCGATGGTGGCGGTGACCGTGGTCTCGCTCCCGGTGCGGCGGCGGGTTGCTAAAGTGGTGGACCGGGTGCTGCGGCGTGACTGGCGCCACGCTCAGGAGCTGCTGCGCGCGGTGGCGGACGAGCTGAGCCGCACGATCGACCCGGACGAGCTGCACCGGCTGCTGGTCGACGCCTTGCCGCGCCGGTTGCGCCTTCACGGTGCCACGCTCTGGATGCTCGAGCCGCAGGATGACCGCGCGTTCGTGGCGATCGGACAGGACCCGGCGCTGCCTGGCGCCGTGCTGCTGGTGAACGGCGCCAGCGCGACGCAGGTGAGCGCGGCGCGCTCGTACCTGAAGGTTCCTGACGGCGCACAGGCCGCGTGGGCCGAGCTGCTGAGCGCCCAGGCTGTGCGGGTAGCGATCCCGCTGCGGGTGGGGGACCGTGTCGTCGGGATCTACGGCTGCGCCGCGCCGATCGACGGCCCCGTGTACCAGCAGCATGTGCTTGACATCCTTCTGACCCTGGCGCCAGCCGTGGCCAGCGCGATCGAGAACGCCCGAGCCTACACCGAGATCGCACGCCTCAACACCCAGCTTCGCGCGCTCGACCAGCTCAAGGATGAGTTCATCGAGAGCGTCGGTCACGAGCTGCGAACCCCGCTCACGAGCCTGACGCTGGCCCTGCAGCTCCTGGTGCACCGCCCGGAGATGGCGCATGAGCTGGCCCACGTCCTGGCAAGCAGCGTCGATCGGCTGCAGGACCTGGTGGACCGTGTGCTGCGGCTGGACCCCGATCTGCATGACGCGACCCGGCACGGGCTGTCGATCGGCCCCGTCGAGCTGCTCCCGCTGCTGAGGGATATCGTCGAGGAGTACGGCCCAGCCGCCGGCGCCAAGGGTTTACGGCTGGCGCTGGATGCGCCGGTGGGGCTCGCGGTATGGGCCCACAGCGGCTGCCTGCGGCGCGCTCTGCACGAGGTGCTGGACAACGCCGTGCGCTACAGCGACCAGGGCGTCGTCACGCTGGCGGCGGAGCTGCGGGACGGGCTGGCGCTGGTGACGATCTCGGACCAGGGCCGCGGCATCCCCGAGGCCGAGCGTGACCATCTGTTCGACGCGTTCTACCGTGGGCGGGGAGTCCGGGCGCTGGCGGAGACACCGGGGGCGGGGCTGGGGCTGAGCCTGGCGCGGCGCGATGTGGAGGTGCTGGACGGCCGGATCTGGCTCGAGCGCACTGGCCCGGAGGGCTCGGTGATGTCCGTCTCGCTTCCGGCGGTGCCGCCAACCTCCGGCGAGCCGAACGCACCGGATGGGCAGGGACACGTCGTCTACCACTCACATCTTCCCCGCGCTCCGGAGCAGCAGCTCTTCTCCTGATGCTCCCTGTGACGGGCGCACAGCAACGCGGGCGTCGCGGAGGGGTCCCCACGACGCCCGCGTGTTGCGTGCTAGACAGCCATCACCTCGTGGGATATGAGCACGTTGGGAGGAAGCAGTTTGGGGACACGTGTCGCGAGCAACTCTTCGTCATAGCATTCGCCCGCTTGGAGGCAGCTGAGCGCCCACAGGTGATTGAGGTGAAGTTGCGTGAAGACCTTGCCGTCGCCTAGTTCGCGGTCGGCCAGGACTTGCGGAAGCAGCTTGTGGATGATCGTGTCTAGCTCAACGGTAGACATACATCGCCCTCTCATCACGTCTGCGATCGACGCCGCGCGCCTGCGCACTCTCAAACAGATATCAGGTAATCCCCGTCATTGTAGCACAATCGGCGCGCGTGTCCAGCGATTGTGGAGCGCGTGAGCCGCCTATCAGCTGTGGGCAGCGCGGGGTCAGCCGCAAGAGGCTGTATAATATGCGACCGTGCGCACCAACACTGTTTCCAGCGAGCGTCCTGCGTGGCGTTCTTCAAGTAGCGTCCGTGTCAGCCCACTGCTTCAGGTGCTCGACCGCCGCCTGGCGCTGATCCTGGTATTGGCGGTGCTGGCAGGCGTGCTGGCCTACCAGTCGCCGCCCGCCGCCGACGTCCCGGTGGGTTGGCTTGGAGACCGCCTGTTCCTCCGTGCCAGCGAGGGGCAGATGGCAGACGACGCGCTCAGCTTCTACGGCGACGAGCTGACCGACCACGCCTCCAGCGGGCGCAGCCGCTGGACACACCAGGGCGCGCTCCTCAGCTTCCCCGGCCTGGGCGGGGGCGACCTGTCGCTGACCGTGCGCGCGCAGGGGTGGCCGGCAGACGTGGCAAACAGCGCCACGCGCCAGCCAACGGTGACGGTCACCGCGGATGGCGCTCCAGTCGGCAGCTTCGTCCCGTCCGGGGAGTGGGCAGACTACCGCCTCAGCATCCCCGCCGGCGCGCGCATCAGCCCCGACCTCCAGATCACGCTTCAGGCATCGGACTCTTTCACCGACACGACCCGCTTCCGCGACCCGCGCCCGAAGGGGATTCGCGTCGAGCGGGTGGTGCTCCAAGGAGTCCTTCCGCCCGGCGCGGTGGCGCTCCCCGCACCCGTCCCGCTCATGTGGCTCATGCTCAGCGGCGCGCTGTGGCTGCTCTCGCTCGTAGCGCTCACCCGCCGCCCGACGCTCGGCTTCGTGCTGGCCACGCTGCTGGTGGCCGGTGCGGCCGTGGGGCTCACAGCCGCGCGCGCGTGGGCCGCTGCCCTGCTGCCCTGGCTCGCCGCCGCAGGCGCCCTGCTGCTGGCCTTCGCCTGGCGCGCGGATATTGTGGACCTCTTCGCCCGCACGATCCGCCGCTACGCCCGGGGCAGCGCGATCAACTACGGGCTGATCGCCGCCGGCGCGAGCTGGCTGGTGATTGTCGCGGCCCAGGCAAGCGCCACGCTCCACCTGCCCGGACTCAACGCTTTCTGGGATAGCTTCCCCGACTCGCTGCTCTACGGCATGCTCGGCATGGGCCTGGCGCTGCTGGTGATCGTGCGCGGGCGGGACGGCCTGCCGCGGCTCTCCAACATACTCGTGGGCTGGCTCGGGAACCGCTGGGTTGCGCCGCTCCTCCTGGTGTTGTTCGTGGGCGCCTGGGTCGGATCGGGCGCGGCAGCGATCGCTGAGATGCGCTACGTGGGCCACGCCGACTATGCCGACAACGCGGTGGTGGCGCGTAACCTGGTCGCGGGCCGCGGCTGGGTGGTGGACTACGTCACGCAGTTCTACCGCCTCTACGACGGTGTCACGCGGCCGCAGGAGACCTGGCCGCTGCTCCAGCCGGTCTGGATCGCGCCGTTCTTCGCGCTGTTCGGCCCCACCGACTGGGCGGCCAAGATCCCGAATCTGATCTTCACGGTAGCCCTGGCGCTGCTGATCTACGCCGTGGGCACTCGCCTGTGGGACCGGCGTGTCGGTCTCACGGCCGCGGTCTTCATCCTCACGAGCTATCTGTTCTTCCGGCTGCTGATCTTCGCCACCAGCGACCTGGCGTTCGTTGTGCTGTCGTTCGGGGCGATCTGGCTGCTGTATGACTTCGTGACCAAAGACCAAAGACCGAGGGCGAAGGGCGTGGCAACGCCTTCTTCGGCCTCCGGTCTCTGGTCGTCGCTCGCCGGCCGCTGGTCGCTCGTCGGCTCGGCGGGGCTAACGGGCCTGATGCTGCTGCAGAAGCCGGGCAGCGGCGGGCTGATGGCGCTCGGCTTGGGGCTGTGGCTGGTCCAGTGTTGGTTTCTCGATGTGAGAGGTTGGATTAAGCGCGGCCAGGGCCGATCCAATATCCAATACCTCACAACGCGTATGGCTCCGGTGGTGCTGTGGGGCGTGATCGCCCTCGCCATCCTCTCCCCCTTCCTGCTGCGGAATATGGTGGTCTTTGGGCGGCCATACTACTCAACCGAGAGCAAGGATGCCTGGGTGCTTGAGTACGGCGAGTGGGAGGAGATCTACCGCGTGTACACCACCGAGGGCGGCCTGAGCACCCTCGGCCCGCCCGACGCCACCTGGGTGCTGCGCTGGGGGTTCGACCGGACGCTCACCAAGCTCACGCGGCAGGTGCAGGCCATCCGCGACTATCTGGTGCCGTCGTGGCCCGGCCTCCCGCTCGGCGTGGGTGACACGCTGGCCGGTCGCCCCCATAAGGACAGGCTGCTGTTCGAGATGGGCGGGTGGCTGAGCCTGCTGGGCGTGCTCGGCGCGCTTGGCGGGCGGCGGCGGCTGCTGTCGCTGCTGCTGGCGGCGTTCGTGCCCTACGCGCTCTTCCTGATCATCTACTGGCACACCAACGAGGAGCGCTACTGGGTGGCGCTCATGCCCTGGCTGGCGCTGCTTGCGGCGGGGGTGCTGTGGCGCGGGTATGACCGAGTGGCTGCGATCGGGGACGGCCGCTGGGCGCCGCTCGGGCTCGTGCTGGTGGTGACGTCGGTCGCGCTGGTGGTGCAGCCCTCCTCGCCCGATATTACCGAGAAGATCGAGTCTGAGCCGCTGCTGTGGGCCGCCGACCTGGACGCCTACGCCTGGCTGCGTGAGAACACGCCCCCCGGCACTGTGGTGATGACCCGCGGGCCGTGGCAGGCCAACTGGCACAGTGACCGGCCCACGCTCATGGTGCCGAACACCGTCGACCGCGAGACCTTCCTGCGGATCGCGCAGTACTACGAGGCCCGCTACCTTGTCTTCGACAGCCTCCAGAACCCGGACCGTGCCACACGCCTGATGATCAACGAGATGGTGGCCGACCCGGAGCTGGGCTTCGAGCTAGTCTACGAGTCGCCGCTGTACGCGGTCACGACCGGCGGCAGCTACAAGGAGCTCGTGACCGAGGTCTACCGCTTCCCCGAGGACTATGGCGGCGTGCCGCCGATCACTCCGTGAGACCCATGAATATTCTGATGCTCACGTCGTCCTACCCCAAGTACCCGGGTGAGACGACGGCTCCCTTCATCGAGGAGATCGCCGCGGGGCTGGTGCGCCGCGGTCACGCGGTGACGGTGGTCGCGCCGTACCACCCGCAGGTCCGCCGTGAGCCGGTGGAGCGCGGCGTGCACCTGCGCTTCTACCGCTACGCCCCGCACCCGGCGCTCAACGTCTACGGCTACGCCGAGTCGCTCAGGGCCGACGTGGGCCTGAAGGGCGCCGCCCTGGCCGCTGCCCCGCTGGCTGCCGGAGCCTCGCTGATCGAACTCTTGCGCTGTACCGGCGCAGGAGCGGGGAGACACCCCGACGCCGCAGGCATGCCACGGTCTGCTCCTGCGCCCCTTCTCATTCACGCCCACTGGGTGCTGCCGAACGGCGTGCCCGCGGCGCTCGCGGCGGCGCTGCGCGGCCTGCCGCTGGTGGTGAGCCTGCACGGCTCGGACGTCTTCATGGCGGCGAAGGCCTGGCCGCTCTCGCTCGCGGCGGCCGCCGTGTTCCGCGCCGCGGGGGCTGTGACGGCGTGCAGCGGTGATCTCCGCGCGCGGGCCCTAAGGCTCGGCGCGCGTGCCGACGACACCGAGGTGATCCCGTACGGCGTAGACGTGGGCTCCTTCAGGCCCGATGAGGCCGCCGCCGCGCTGGCCCGAGGTGAGCTCGGCGTGCCGCAGGGCGCGCCGCTGGTGCTGGCGATGGGGCGGCTGGTGTACAAGAAGGGGTTCACCTACCTGCTGGAGGCCTTCCCGCAGATCCTGGCGCGCCACCCCGACGCGCGGCTTGCCATCGTGGGCTACGGGGACCTGCGCGAGGAGCTGGGGCGGCGCGCGGAGGCGCTCGGTATCGCGGAGCACGTGCTGTTCCCGGGGCAGCTCGAGCGCGAGCGCGCGGCGCGGGCGATCGGCGCCGCCGACGTCTATGTGGTGCCCTCGGTGCTGGATCAGGCCGGCAACATCGACGGGCTGCCGAACACACTGCTCGAGGGAATGAGCGCGGCGCGCCCGATCGTGGCCTCGCGCGTGGCCGGTATCCCCGACGTGATCGACGACGGTGTGCACGGGCTGCTGGCGCCCGCGGCCGACGCGGCGGGGCTGGCGGGGGCGATCACGCGGCTGCTGGACGACCGGGGCTTCGCGCGGAGGCTGGGGGAGCGGGCGCGGCGGCGGGTGCTGGAGGAGTTGACGTGGGACGCCGCGGCGGAGCGCTTCGAGCGCACCTACGAGCGTGCGCTTCACCGCTACTGATGGCGACAGTGCATAACACCGCTGGCGCCCAACCCCGCCTGGCGGCGCTGCGCGACGCGCTGCACGCGCGCCGGCTGTGGCTGACGCTGCTGGCGATCTTCGCGCTGGCGCTGGCGCCGCGGCTGTACCGCCTGGACGCGCAGAGCCTGTGGCTGGACGAGGGGGCCACCTGGGCCGAGGTGACTGGCCGAACCGGCAAGGTGTGGGCCGCACTGCTGGCCGAGCTCGTCAGCCCTGATGCCGGCTACCCGCTCTATCACCTGCTGCTCAAAGCCTGGGTGGCGCTCGCGGGGGACACGGAGTGGGCGCTGCGCCTCCCGTCTGCCCTGGCCGGCGCAGCGGCTGTGGTGATTGTGTACCTCGCCGCGCGTGAGGTCGCGGGGGTGAGCCAGGCACTATCCCCGCGCGCTCTGCTGCCGGCCATGCTCGCCGCCGCGTCGCCGTTCGCGCTCTGGCACGCGCAGGACGCCAAGGCCTACGGCCTGCTGCTGCTTGCATCGTCGCTCGTGACGTGGGCGCTGCCACGGGCGCTCCGACGCGGTATGCGGAGCGATTGGCTCCTGGTAGCGGCGCTGGTGCTCGCGAGCCTCTTCGTCCACCGGCTGGCCCTGCTGGGCGCGGCGGGCGTGCTGCTGGTGGTCGCGATTGGACGGTGGACGAAGGGCCAGGGACGGAGGACCACGGACGGCGGACCACGGGTGGAGGATACGGCACTGCCGCCTCTGGTCGTCGGCCTCCGGTTGTCGTTCTTTGGCCGTCGGTCGTCAGCATCCCTGCTCTGGCTTCTCCTGGCGCTGGCCTGCGGCGCCATAGGTGTGGCCGGCACGATTTTGGCGGCGCGCGGCGAGGCCGTGGGGGTCGAGCGGGCAAACATCGGGCCGCTGTCGGGAATCGGGCTGATCCTGGCGCGCTTCAGCCTGGATCGCTGGCCGGGCGAGGTCGAGGGCTACCTCGGCCTGCCCGCCGCCCTCTGGCTGCTGCCTTTCGCGCTGCTGGCGCTGTGGGGCCTGGCGCTGCTGGCGCGTGACGCCGCCGGTGGTTCGAGCGCGGCCGCCGCAGTGCTCTGCCTGCTGCTCGTGCCTCTCGGCCTTTACGCCGTTACGCTCGCGCTCGCGCCGGTGTTCCAGGCGCGCTACGCGGCGGTCGCCTTCCCTGCCTGGGTGCTGGCGCTCTGCTACCCACTGCTGCGCGACCAGGGAGCAAAGACCAAGGAGCAAAGCTCAGAAACGCACGCGATGAGCTTTCGGCCTCTCATCCGTGGCCTTTCGCCTTTCGCCTTCGGTCTCTGGCTCTTCGCCCTCCTCGCCGGAGTGCTGGCGCTCGTGCAGCCCGGCAGAGGACTCTTCTCGGGCGACCCGGTGAAGGAGCAGTGGCGCGAGGCGGTGGCCGAGCTCGCCGCGCGCACCCACCCCGACGACCTGACGATCGTGCAGCCGTACTACGTGCTGCCGCTCTACGACTACTATGCGCCGCGCGTGACGCCGGACCCGCTGCCGCGCCCCGTGACCTTCCCGATCTTCGCCGAGGGCGACACCGGCGGGGCCTCGGGCGCGACGCGAGCGCAGCTGCTCGAGCACGTCAAGCGGCGCTACGACCCATTCTTCAACCAGGCGGCCAGGGGCGCCAAGCGTGCCCTGCTGCTGATCGCGCCCGACCACGCGGCCACGGTGGACCCTCCCAAGACGCTGGCTGAGCTGACCGCCGAGTGGGAGCGCGCCGGCGCCCGACCCGAGGAGCGTCCGACGGAGGCCGACACCTACGGCTGGCTCGGGCTGCGGTTCCAGTACCCGCAGCGCAGCTGGCCCTGTGGCGGCGCCGAATTCCTGGGTGTGGCGCTGATGTGCCAGAGCTTCCCCGAGACCTTCAACGCCGGCGGCGGCGGCGAGGTGCCCGAGCCCACCGCGCAGCTGCCGGCGGTGTTCGGCGGCGAGCTGCGGCTGCGTGGCTACACTATTGCTCCGCACGGGGATGCCCTGCGCCCCGGTGGCGCGCTGCCCGTCACGCTGTTCTGGGAGGCGACTGCCCCGCCCACGCGCCGCTACCGCATGTTCCTGCACCTGTGCCGCGACTGCGAGATGCCGCCCGTGGCAGCCACCGATGGCCCCCCGCTCTATGGCTATCCGCCGGCCGGCGACACCACTACCTGGCTCGCGGGCGACCCGGTCCACGATGAGCGCACGCTGGCCTTGCCGCGTGACCTGCCGCCCGGCCGCTACACGCTGCTGCTCGGCGTCTACCCTGAGGACCAGCCGACCATCGAGGCGCGACTGCCGGTGACCGCCAACGCGCCAGCGCTGCCCAGCGGGCGGCTCGTGCTGGCCGAGCTCGTCGTCGGCGAGCGGTAGCAGCCCTTCGTGACACGCCGGCGCCGGGTGGGGTGGGCGTGGTCCCAGAGTCCGCACACATCCGGGCGGACCTGGGCGCTGCGGCCCCAGAACCCCCACACATCCGATCGGATTGCTATATAATGCGGCCGAGGAGGACTGGGCTTGGATATACGACATCTGCCGAACCTGCTCGGGTTGTTTCGTATCGTCACCACGCCGGTACTGTACGTACTGGTCCTGCTCGGCACGCCGGCCGGGTATGTCTGGGCCGTGGTGCTGCTGCTGGTGATGGCAGTGAGCGACATCGTGGATGGCAAGCTGGCGCGCCAGCTGCAGGTGGTCTCGCCGCTCGGGGTGTTCCTGGACACCATCTCGGACAAGATCTTTGTGACCGGCGCGCTCCTGCCGATGGTTGAGCGCGGCCTGCTGCCCGGCTGGGCGGCACTGCTGATCATCCTGCGCGAGTTTGGCGTCTCCGGCCTGCGCTCGTACGCCGCCGCCGAGGGGGTGGTGATATCGGCGCGGCAGCTTGGCAAGCAGAAGCTGGTCTTTACTGTGACGGCGCTGGTGTGGTGCCTGCTCCACGCTGCTGCGGTGGACACCCCATGGCTGCCGGGGTGGGTGACGTTCCTGACAGGGCTCTGGCCAGTAGTGCTGGGGCTAGCGCTGATCTGGACGGTGGGCTCGGGTGCGGAGTACTTCTGGAACGCGCGCGGGCTGCTGCGGCGCGGGGCCATGCCGACGGCCCCCGCCCGAGATGCGGAGTAGGGCTACAGGGCGAGCGGTGATCGAGGGGCCTCCCACCGAGCTACGGCGGGAGGCCCCTCCGTTTTGGTAATCTCCTTCCATCGTAGCGGCGCCTCTGTATGATATGATGGGCCCGCACTGGAGTCCGAGGAGAGGTCCATGACTGTTACCGTCTACGAACCCGTCGTCCCCATCGGCAATAGTAGCCCCGCACTCACCCCCGAGCGCCTTGCCGCCCTGGAGTCTGTCCAGCGGCGCGTGCTCTGGCTCGCCGCGATGATGGTCCATCACGCCAACAACGTCCGACCCAACCTCGACGGTACGAAAGTTGGTGGCCACCAGGCCTCGTCCGCCTCGATGGTTACCATCCTCACCGCGCTCTACTTCTACTTCCTGCGCCCCGGCGACCGGGTGGCCGTGAAGCCGCACGCCTCGCCGGCCTTCCACGCCATCCAGTACCTGCTCGGCCGGCTGGACCACGAGTACCTCGCGACTCTGCGCTCGTACCGCGGCCTCCAGGCCTACCCCAGCCGCACCAAGGACCCGGACGATGTCCACTTCTCCACTGGATCGGTCGGTCTCGGGGCGGTGGCGCCGGCCTTCGCCGCATTGACCCATCGCTACGCTCAGGCGCACTTCGGCCAGGTCACGTCCGACCGCTTCATCGCGCTGCTGGGTGACGCCGAGCTTGACGAGGGCAGCATCTGGGAGGCGGTGCTCGACGAGGCGCTCGAGGGCCTGGATAACCTGATCTGGATCGTGGACCTCAACCGCCAGAGCCTCGACAGAGTGATCCCAGGCATTCGCGCCGCGCGCCTCAAGCGCCTCTTCGAGGGCAATGGCTGGCTGGTGCTCGAGGCCAAGTATGGTCGCCGCCTCCAGGCGTTGTTTGCCGGCCCCGGCGGCGACGAGCTCCAGCGGCGCATCGACGAGATGCCGAACGAGGAGTACCAGGCTCTCATCCGCGCGCCCGGCACCGAGCTGCGCCGCCGGCTCTGCGAGTCCCCCGGCTACGACTCCGCTCGCCTCAGCGCCGCGGTGGATGACGTGCCGGACGAGGAGCTGCCCGCAGTGCTTGCCAACCTCGGCGGGCACGACCTTGAGGAGCTGCTCCAGATGCTCGGTGCGGCCGGAAGCAAGCCCGGTAGCCCCACGATCATCTTTGCCTACACCATCAAGGGCTGGGGCCTGCCGATTGCTGGCCACCCGCTCAACCACTCGATGCTCCTCGGCCCTGAGCAGATCGAGCAGCTGCGCCTGGCCCACGGCATCGCGCCCGGCGCTGAGTGGGACGGCTTCGCCCCCGGCACGCCTGAAGCCCAGCTCTGCGCCGAGGCCGCCGCAAGGCTGTACGGGGAGGACGAAGGTCAAAAGACGAAAGACCACGGTCGAACGACCGGGGATCAGAGCGCGGTGCCTGTGGGCCCTGGTTCTTTGTCCTCGGTTTCTGTGCCGGATGACCTCGCCCTGGCCTCGCCCGAGATTACCAGCACGCAAGAGGCCTTTGGGCGCGTCCTTGTGCGGCTGGCGGATGTGGATGGCCTGCGCGAACGCGTCGTCACCACCTCGCCTGACGTATCGGTCTCCACCAATCTGGCAGGCTGGATCAACAAGACGGGCGTGTTCAGCCGCGAGGAGCACCCCGACTACGAGACCGAGGCCTACCGGCTGCTGCGCTGGAAGCGCGGCCCCTCTGGGCGCCACATCGAGCTCGGCATCTCGGAGATGAATCTGTTCATGCTGCTGAGCATGCTCGGGCTCTCCGCCGAGCTGTGCGGCCAGACCCTCATCCCGATTGGCACCGTCTACGACCCGTTCGTCTGCCGCGGCCTCGACGCGCTGATCTACGGCGTCTACTCGGGCTCGAAGTTCATCTTCGCCGGCACGCCCTCCGGCATCACCCTCTCGCCCGAGGGAGGGGCGCACCAGAGCACGATCACCGCCTCGATCGGCGTCGAGCTGCCCAAGCTGGCCGTGGTCGAGCCGTGCTATGCGCGCGAGCTGGAGTGGGCGATGGTCGAGGCGCTGCGCGCCTGCCTTGACCGTGAGGGAGGCCACCCCACCTACCTGCGGCTCTCCACCAAGCCGGTGGACCAGCGGCCCTTCGCGGCGGCGCTGGCCCGCGTGGGCGAGGCTGAGCTGCGGGGCCAGGTGCTGGCGGGCGCCTACCGGCTGCTGGATTGGCGCGACGCCGCGCCGGAAGCGGACTCGCGCTACGCCGTGAATATCGCCGCGGCTGGCGCGATGGTGCCCGAGGCGCTGGAAGCCGCAGCGTACCTGCACCGCGAGGGCGTGGCCGCCAGCGTGATCTCGGTGGTGAGCCCGAAGCGGCTGTACGATGGGTGGCAGTGTGGTCGCCAGGGCGAGGCGGCCCCGCTGTCGTGGCTGTTTCCGCCCCAGGAGCGGCGCGCGCCGATCATCACGGTGCAGGACGCCGCCTCGCACAGCCTGGCGTGGCTCGGGGGTGTGTACGGCGCGCCCGTCACCGCGCTCGGCGTGGACGAGTTCGGCCAGTCCGGCGCGCGCGGCGACCTTTACCGCCACTTCGGCATCGACGCCGCTGGGATCGCCGAGGCCGCCCTCGCGGCGCTGGACACGGTGGACGGGGTATAGTCTCCCCTTCCCTCCTCCCCAATGGTGGGGCACGGGCGCAGCGAGGCGCGGGTCGGCTGGAGGCGAAATACTACGCAGCGCGTCGTAACGGGGCACGCTTCCTGCATACGATCAATGGTCTCACTAGTGTGCCCGGATGGGCCAAAAGGTAATTGCACATATGGCCAAGAGTCGGCTTGAGAAAGCTATCCTGTTGATTGTCGTGATCGGCCCGTTCATTGCTACGATCTATGCAATCACGCTGCTGTGGCAGCGGCTCGTGACCTGGAACGACATCGCGATCATGCTCGCGATGTACTTCTTCACCGGGATCGGCATCACCATCGGCTACCACCGCATGCTGACCCACCGCAGCTTTGAGGCACACCCGGCCGTGCGCTTCTTCTTCCTGGCGCTCGGCTCGATGGCGCTCGAGGGCGCGGCGATCACCTGGGCTTCGAACCACATCAAGCACCACGCCAACACCGACACAGACGACGATCCGCACAGCCCGCTCCAGGGCTTCTTCCACGCTCATATGGGCTGGTTCATCAACGGAACTAAGGCTGACATCGAGACCTACGGCAAGTACCTGCTCAAGGACAAGATGGTCATGTTTATCAGCAAGACCTTCTTCTTCTGGGTGGTGCTCGGCTTCGTGATCCCCTACCTGCTCGGCGGCTGGACCGGCGTGCTGTGGGGCGGCCTGGTGCGCGTCTTCCTCACGCACCACGTCACCTGGAGCGTCAACTCAGTCTGCCACACCTTCGGCAACCGCCCCTTCGACACCGGCGACGAGAGCCGCAACCAGTGGCTCGTGGGGCTGCTGGCCTTCGGCGAGGGGTGGCACAACAACCACCACGCCTTCCCGCGCTCGGCGTTCCACGGCCTGCGCTGGTACCAGTTCGATATGTCGTCCTACATCATCCGCCTGCTCGAGCGTCTCGGGCTCGTCTCGAAGGTCTGGCGCGTCCCGCCGGAGCGCCTGCAGGCCCGGAGCGTCAGCCCGGCCCAGAGCGCGGAGTAATCCCCGGTGCATCGCGCGGCCTCCGCCGCCTGATCCGCCGCGATGCCGTCTCTCACGCTTGCGCGAACGGGTGCTGCCTGCCCCCGTTCGCGTTCCTGTTTCTTGACCCGCCTCGTATGCCCACACCCTTCGAGAAGCACAGATCTCCCCTCTCCTGCGGCAGCTCAGAGGTGAGGGGAACAAGCTCGCGGCGTTGACGTGGCGCCACCGGCTGAGCGCGGCCCCCGAGAAACTCCCTTCAAATCTGGTAGTATTGACGTTCAGCATTCAACGTGCAGCGTTTTGCCTACGTGAGGAGCCCATGAGCCGTATCGCAGATACCTTCGCCCGTGTGCGCGCCGAGGGCCGGCCCGCCCTCATGCCCTACCTGATGACCGGCTTCCCTGAGCGCGACTCGGCCCTCGAGCTCGCACCTGCCCTCGAGGCCGCCGGCGCTGACCTGTTTGAGCTCGGTGTGCCCTTCTCGGACCCGCTGGCCGACGGCGCCACTATCCAGCGGGCCTCGGAGCGCGCCCTCAGGAACGGCATCCGCCTGCGCGACACGCTCGAGCAGGTGGCCGCCATGCGTGAGCGCGGGGTCAACGTGCCGCTCGTGCTTATGGGGTACTACAACCCCTTCCTGCAGTACGGTATCGAGCGGCTCGCGCGTGACGCCGCCGCGGCCGGCGCCGACGGTCTGATCATCCCGGACCTGCCCCCAGAGGAGGCCGAGGCCACCCACGCCGCCATCCGCGCCGCCGGGCTGGACCTGATCTTCTTCGTCGCCCCCACCACTCCCGAGGAGCGCATCGCGCAGATCGCCCGGCTCGCCTCGGGCTTCATCTACTGTGTCTCGCTCACCGGCGTCACGGGCGCGCGCACGACCCTCTGGGAGGGTCTGCCCGACTTCCTGCAGCGCGTGCGGCAGCACACCGACGTGCCGCTCGTGGTAGGCTTCGGTATCAGCACCGCCGAGCATGTGGCCCAGGTGGGCCAGGTTGCCGCCGGCGCGATCGTCGCCAGTGCGCTGATCAATACCATCGATGCCGCCCCGCCCGCCGAGCGCGTCGAGCGCGCCGCTGCCTTCGTGCGCGGGCTGCGCGCGTAACTCGCTGTGCTATAATAGCGCTACAGAATCCGCACGGAGCGAACGACGGCGTGTTGGTGGCCACAGGCCCCGGAGGGGTAGGCCGCCGGGAACCTTCAGCACAGGAGGTCCGCAATGCAGGCCAGAGCGTATGTGCTCATCGAGGCGGAGGCCGGCCAGGTTTCTACCGTTATCGCCATACTGCGCGCCCTTCCCGGCATCAGTATCGCGGACCCGGTGACTGGCCCCTACGACATCATCGTCACTATCGAGACGCCGGACCAGCGCGACATCGGGCGGCTGGTGATGAATGAGCTGCATGGGATCTCCGGCATCAAGCGCACGGTGACCTGCCTCGCGATCTAGCCGCCCGCCTTCGGTCTCCCCATGCCCGCCGCACCGCGTCACCCTGCGGGAGCGGCGGGCTGTGTCGCACACGAGAGCCTGATGCCAGGAGCCACGGGCATGAGCAAAAACACACTCACAGTTACCGACAATCGCACCGGGAAGACATACGAGCTCCCGATCGACAACGAGACGATTCGAGCGACGGACCTGCGCAAGATCAAGGTCCAGGATGACGACTTCGGGCTCATGTCGTACGACCCGGCCTACATGAACACGGCCCACTGCAAGAGCCAGATCACCTACATCGACGGCGACAAGGGCATCCTCGAGTACCGCGGCTACCCGATCGAGCAGCTGGCTGAGAAGAGCAGCTACCTCGAGGTCGCCTACCTGCTGCTGTACGGTGAGCTCCCTTCGCAGGAGCGGCTCGACTGGTGGACCCACCGCATCAGCCGCCACACCTTCATCCACAACAGCCTGATCGAGCTCATCCAGGCCTTCCGCTATGATGCCCACCCCATGGGCATCCTGATCAGCTCGATCGCAGCGATGTCGACCCTCTACCCCGAGGCGAAGAACGTCGATGACCCGCAGGTGCGCGAGAAGCAGATCTGGCGCATCATCGGCATGATGCCGACGATCGCCGCCTTCGCCTACCGCCACCGCATCGGGCGACCGTTCAACTACCCGGACAACTCGCTCGACTACACCTCGAACCTGCTGTACATGATGGACTACATGAACCAGCGGGACTACGAGGTCAACCCGGTGCTGGCGAAGGCGCTGGACATCCTCTTCATCCTGCACGCGGACCACGAGCAGAACTGCTCCACCGCCGTGATGCGCAGCGTCGGCTCGAGCAAATCCGACCCGTACTGCGGGCTCTCGGCGGCGTCGGCCGCGCTCTACGGGCCGCTGCACGGCGGCGCCAACGAGGCGGTGCTGCTGATGCTAAACCAGATCGGCTCGGTGAAGAACATCCCGAACTTTATTGAGCGCGTCAAGAAGGGCGAGACCCGCCTGATGGGCTTCGGGCACCGGGTGTACAAGAACTACGACCCGCGCGCCAAGCTCATCCGCAAGGTTGCCTACGATGTGTTCGAGGCCACGGAGCTGAGCCCGCTGCTCGAGGTGGCCGTCGAGCTCGAGCGGATCGCGCTGCAGGACGAGTACTTCATCCAGCGCAAGCTGTACCCCAACGTGGACTTCTACAGCGGCCTGATCTACCAGTCGCTGCGCTTCCCGATGGAGTACTTCCCATTCCTGTTCGCCATCCCGCGCGCCTCGGGCTGGCTGGCGCAGTGGCTCGAGATGCTCGATGACCCGGAGCAGCGCATCGCGCGCCCGCGCCAGGTGTACCTGGGCAGCCAACGACGCGACTACGTCCCGCTGAGCGAGCGATAGCAAAGGATAGAAGAACATGGGCAAGGGCCTGGAAGGCATCGTCGCTGCCTCGACCGCCATCAGCCTCATTGATGGGGTGAACGGCCGGCTCTTCTACCGCGGCATCGACATCAACGACCTCGCCGAGCACTCGACTTTCGAGGAGGCCACGGCGCTCCTGTGGTACGGCAAGCTCCCGACGCAGATGCAGCTCGAGAGCTTCAACCAGAAGCTGGTCCACAACCGCCAGATCCCCAACGAGATCCTGGCGCTGATGATGGCGATGCCGAAGAAGACGGCGCCGATGGAGGTGCTCCGCACCGCCATCTCCGCGCTCTCGCCTTATGACCCGGAAGACCTCGACAACTCGCTCGAGGCCAACGTCCATAAGTCCACCCGCCTCACCGCCTCGATGCCCACCGTCGTGGCGGCCTGGGAGCGCATCCGCAACAACCAGTGGCCCATTCTGCCCCGGCCGGACCTGGGCCACGCGGCGAACTTCCTGTACATGCTCACCGGCAAGGTGCCGGACCCGCGCGCCGCGGCTGTGCTGGATACCTGCCTCATCCTCCACGCGGACCACGGGCTCAACGCCAGCACCTTCGCCGCCCGCATCACCGCCTCCACCCTCTCGGACCTGCACTCGGCGATCGTCTCGGCGATCGGCACGCTCAAGGGCCCGCTCCACGGCGGCGCCAACGAGCAGGTGATGCGCATGCTGCTGCAGATCGGCGACGTGGACCGTGTCGACCAGTACATCCGCGGGGCGCTCAACGCCAAGAAGAAGATCATGGGGTTCGGCCACCGCGTCTACAAGGCCGATGACCCGCGCGCCGCCTGGCTCCAGCGCCTCTCCGCCAGCCTGGCCGACGCGTCGGGAGTCTCCCGCTGGTACACGATCTCCGAGCGCGTCCGCTCGCAGGTCCAGGAGGCCAAGCCGCTTCCCGTCAATGTGGACTTCTACTCGGCCTCGGTGTACTACACGCTCGGCATCCCGATCGACATGTTCACGCCGATCTTCGCGATCAGCCGTGTGGCCGGCTGGACGGCGCACGTCTACGAGCAGTACAGCGATAACCGGCTCATCCGGCCGGAGTCGGAGTACATCGGCCCGATGGGCGTGGCCTACACCCCGATTGCGCAGCGCGGATAGCATCGATCCCAAGTGAGACGAGGGGCGCGCGGTCACCGTGCGCCCCTCTCTGTGACTACCGGGAGGCCGTATGGCCCACACGAATGGCAAGCCCGAGTTCGCGGTGATTGGGCTCGGCCGCTTCGGCAGCAGCACCGCCCTGACCCTCGTCGAGCGCGGATTTAACGTGCTCGGCATCGACCGCGATCGCGCCATGGTGCAGCAGCTCGCTGATCAGCTCACGCAGCTGGTTGCGCTCGACGCCACTGACGAGGACGCCCTGGCCGCGATCGACATCGCCTCGTTCGATATCGTGGTGGTGGCGATCGGCACGAACTTCGAGGCGAATCTGCTGACCACCTCGGCCCTCAAGAGCCTCGGGGTGCGCCACGTGATCTGCAAGGCCACCACCGAGCGCCAGCGCACCATCCTGCTGCGCGTCGGCGCGGACCGGGTGATTCTGCCCGAGCACGAGGCCGGCCGCCGCCTGGCGGCTGAGCTTGCCGCGCCGGCCGTGGTGGACCAGATCGCCCTCGGCACAGGCCACAACATCACCGAGCTGCGCGTGCCGCGGTCGCTCGTCGGGCGGACGATCCAGGACTCGGACCTGCGCCGCCGCTTCGGGGTGGCCGTGCTGGCGGTGAAGCGCGGTGAGACGATCTCGGTCCTGCCACCGCCGCAGTTCACCTTCGCCGATGACGACCTGCTGGTGGTGATCGGTGAGAACGTCGGCGTCCACCGTGTCTCGGAGCTCGCGTAGGGGCTGCGATGAACTATGCCCGCCGCGGCCTGATCCGCCGCCGCCACGTCCCGGCCCCGCTGCGCCTGGCTGTCGGCCTGGCGCTGCTCGTGGGCATCGGCACGGCCCTGCTCATGCTGCCCGTGATGGCGACGCGCCCGCTCGCGCTCAACGAGGCCTTCTTCACCGCCGTATCGGCCCTCAGCGTTACCGGGCTCTCGATCATCACCCCGGCGCGCGACCTGACGGTCATCGGGCAGATCACGCTGATGCTGCTGATCCAGGTCGGCGGAGTGGGCTTCATGGTGGTCTCGGTGGTGGTCTTCCAGGTGCTCGGGCGGCGCATCTCGCTGGCCGACCGGCTGGCGCTGACGGACTCGTTCGGGCTGCTGGTGCCGGGGGAGATCGTGCGGCTGACGCAGCGCGTGCTGCTGACGGTGCTGCTGATCGAGGGGATCGGGGCGGCGCTGCTCTGGCTTCACTGGCGCGATCTGCTCGGCGAGCAGGCCCTGCTCTACGCGGTCTTCCACGCCGTGTCGTCCTTCTGCAACGCCGGCTTCGACCTGTTCGCGGGGAGGCCTGACTACCCTGCCGGTATGCCCAACGACGGTGGGACGCTGGCGATCCTCGGCTCACTGATCTTCCTCGGCGGGCTGGGCATCCCGGTGCTGGCCGAGCTGCTGACCTTCTGGTGGCAGCGCAAGTTCTCGCTGCACACCCGCCTCACCCTGGGCGCGGTGGTGTTCCTCACGATCGCCGGGACGCTGGGGATCTTCATGGCCGAGCGCCAGGCCGGGGCGGTGCTGGCGGATGCGCCGGTGGGGCGGCAGCTGGAGCTGGCGCTGTTCCAGTCGGTCTCGGCGCGCACGGCGGGGATGGCGGGCATCCAGCCGTTCGAGGCGCTTGCGCCGGCGAGCCAGCTGCTGATGATCGTGCTGATGTTCATCGGCTGCGCGCCGGCCTCGATGGGCGGCGGCATCACCACGGGAACGTTCGTGGTGCTGGTGCTGGCGGTGCTGGCCTACGCCAGGGGGCTGACGTCGCCCACGGTTGGCGGGCGCAGCCTGGCCGAAGGGACGGTGCGGCGCGCGGCGGCGGTGCTCACCGTCTCGCTGCTGGTGGTGCTGCTCTCCACATGGCTCATCCTCATGACCCACGATGCGTCGTTCGACCTGGTGCTGTTCGAGGTGGTGTCGGCCTTCGCGACGTGCGGCCTCACGCTGGCGTTCACATCGCAGCTGAATGTCTTCGGGCAGGTGGTGGTGGCGCTGGTGATGTTCTGGGGTCGCCTGGGGGCGCTGACGCTGGTGGTGGCCTTCACGCGCCCGCAGCCACGCCACCGCCTGACGTACCCCGAGGAGCAGGTGCTGATCGGGTAGCTAGGGCTGCTCCTCAAGCGCCGCGAGGTCGCGCTCGACGATCGTCCGCAGCAGAGTGAGGCGCTCGGCCGGGCGTGTGAGCTCCAGTGCCCCCTGGCGCTCGGCGAGGTCGCTTCGCATCAGGAGCCGCGCCGCGCCGAGGAACGAGAGGCGCAGGATGTCCTGCTCGGCGGCCAGCTCCTCCAGAACCGGCGCCCCCTGGGTCGGCAGGCGGCGCGCCAGGGCCGCCGCCGCCGCCGTGAGCAGGCGCGCCTCAGCCCGCGCGGCTCGGTCGACCGGCTGGTCCTCCAGCGGCCGGATGCGCGCTACCAGCGCCGGCTCCGCCTCGAGCACCTCCTCCACCTGGAAGCGCCCCACCCCTTCTACCGCCACCCGCAGCGTGTTGTCGTGCAGGCGGACCATCCGGTGTAGCACAGCAGCCGTGCCGACCTCGTAGCAGTCGTCGGGCGTCACCTGGTCTGGGCGCTTCGCGCCGCGCAGCGCCACCATGCCGATCATGCGGTGCGCGGCGATCGCCTCGTCCACCAGGCGCACCGAGGCCTCCTGGCTGATGGCGAGCGGCGTGACGGTGAGTGGGTAGATCACGACGTTGAGCAGCGGCAGGAGGACGATCTCGCGCGGGAAGCCGCCCGAGGGGTGAGCGGCCGGTGTAGTCGTGCCTTCGGGCAGCGGGGGCGTGTGTTCGCTCACGGCCGAACCCTCCAGGTGTCAGGTCTACGTCGGGGAAGTCTGGTCGATGCTGATCTCGCTCTGGGAGGGCGTCAGCAGCCGGCGAGCGATCCCCACGAAGTCGTCGATCAGGAACGGCTTCGCCACGAACTCGGTGACCTGGGCGCTGCGGGCCTCCCTGCGGAGCTGCGGTGTATCGTACGCGGTGAACAGCACCGTGGGAAGCTCAGCGTTGCGCTGCTTCACGCTTGTGATGAGCGAGAGGCCGTTGATGCCGCGCAGGTTGTAGTCTGTCAGGAGCAGGTCGTACGGCTGCTCGGCCCATAGCTCCAGCCCCTCCTCGGCCGAGAGCGCCTGGTCCAGCCGGTAGGGGAGGCCGAGGTTCTGCATGGCGATCGCGATCACGTTGGCGATGGCACTATCGTCCTCGACCAGCAGAATGCGGATAGGCTGTTGTGCCGTCATTGGTCCGCTCGCTTCGCTGATGGCAGCCTACAGCACGGGGTAGTGCAGCGTTGTGGTGCAGTATTCTATGGTACCATAGAAGAAACCTGCGCGCATAACGATCGTCTCACATGGCCTGTCGTAGCGCGACATTTTCGTCATTTCGGAGACACACCGCCATGAGAGCCATAGCCCGGCGCGTCGCGCTCGCCTGTTTCCTCACCTACTGCGCCGTCTTCCCCGGCTCGGTGTCCACCGTCGCGCTGGACGCGGTGCCGGCCTGGGGCGAGTGGATGGGCACCGCCCTCCTGGTGGTTCAGGGTGTGGCAGTGATCTGCTGGATGCTCGGCGCCTACAGTGCGCGGGGCGGGCTGGCGGTGGCCGGGGCCCTGCTGCTTGCCTGGACTGTCGAGCACGTCGGCGAGACCACCGGCTTTCCCTTCGGCCGCTACCAGTACACCGAGATGCTCCAGCCGCAGCTCTTCGGCGTGGTGCCGGTGCCGATCACGCTTGCGTGGCTCATGGCGGCCTTCGGCTCCTGGCAGCTTTCGCTCGCGGTCCTGGCGCGCACCACACACCCTTCGCCCGCTCGGCTCCCGCTGCTCATGGTGCTCACCGGCGCGCTGGTGGTGGTGCTCGACCTCCAGATCGAGACGGTGGCGACCTTCATCAACCCGTACTGGCGCTGGATCGACAGCGGCCCGTACTACGGCGTCCCGACGGTCAACTTCGTGGCGTGGTGGGGCGTGGGTGCGCTGATGGCGCTAGTGGTCACGGTGGCGCTTGGGAGACAGGGACCGATGATCGAAGACCGTGGACCGTGGACCGTGGACCGTGGGCGAGCAGCGAGCGGCCGAGGAGTGCTGGCCGAAGGCGAGCCGTCGGACTCTTTGGTCTTTGGTCGTTCGTCTTTGGTCTCGCTCTTGACCTTCGTCTCGGCCCGCATACCGGCGCTGCTCTACATCCTCAGCAGCGTGATGTTCACGGCGGTGAACCTGGCGCGCGGCTACCCGCTGGCGGGGATGGTAGGCGTGGTGTTCCTGGCCGTGCTGGCAACCTTCGTACTGCGAGGGGCTACGGCGGAGGGCCGGGGGGCGCTCACCGCACGCTGACTCCTGGCCGTCAGCTCAGCGCCACGCCCCGCGCACCAGCCGAACGCAGGCGTCGAGCAGACGGTTGATGCCCGGCCGGCCGCTCAGCAGCACCTCGTACCCCTCCAGTCGCTCCTCGTTCACCTCGTCGCGCAGGGCGTCCACCGCCGCCGTGAGCCGCGCACCGATCTCCTCGGTCAGCCCCTCGGCGTCCGCGCCCTCGGGGGGGCGATGCGGCGGCCCTACCCGGATGAAGGCCTCGGGCTGCTGCTCGCCGCGGAACTCATAGCGCAGCGCCACCGGCCAGAGCATTGCCCCTCCGGACTGGAGCGCCACGCGGGCCGCCCCCGGGAACACCCGCAGCGGCCGGCGGTCGTTCGGGGCGATCCTGCCCTGCGGTAGGATCCAGAGCACGCGGCTGCGGCGCTCGCGCAGGAGCCGGCTGATGTAGCCGATCGACCGCTCGGCCTCGCCCGGGCGCCTCCTGTCCACCGAGAATGCCCCGCAGAGCGTGAAGAAGCGGTAGGCGCGCAGCTGCTTCTCCTCCATCATGATGTAGCTCTCGAAGCGCTCGCGCAGCACGATCTTGTCCAGCAGGAAGGCCATGTAGCCGTCCCACCAGCCCGGGTGGTTCATGTAGAACACCATCGGCCCGTCTGCCGGCTGGGGCAGCGGCCCCTCCACCTTCAGCCAGACGCGGTGGAACATGTTCCAGCAGGCAGGCAGCACCAGCGTGCGGTAGATGAGCTCTTTGCCGATCCGGCTGCGGCGCGCCGGGATGGCCGGCGTGGGGGAGTCGTGCGTCATTGGGGTCTCTGCGGCTGATCGGCGGAACGGCCCCTATGATACCGCACGACGATGCGCTCTGCACAATGCATTGTGCCCGTTGCACTAACGGTAGCGCCGCCGCAGCCAGCCGCGCCGGACGGCGATCTCCAGCGGCCAGAGTAGCGCCGCGGTCAGCAGCAGCCACGGCCAGAGGCTCCGGCCCCCCGCACCCCCGCCCCCGCCAACCGTCCCCGCCAGCGCACCCCCGCCCTGCAGCGCTGTGCCCCCCGTGGCTGTGCTGATCTCGGCCAGGAGCGCCGCACCCGCCGACGGGTCGGCCGGAGGGGCGTACTCCGCCGGGTAGCGCTGGACGTAGCCCGCGCTCGCCGTGCGCTCCTGGCGGTCCTTCACCTGGCGCACGTCTACCGCGTACGGCCCGTCCTCCGGGAGCGCCACATCCTGTGTATAGCGGCCCGGCGCCGTCTGCCTGAGGGCCACCTGGCGCGCCGTGCCGTCCGGCAGTGTGATCGTCGCCGTGGTGTCGGCCAGGTCCATCGGCCCGCCGCTCGGCGCCACCGCATCCGCAACCACCGTCACGGTGTCGCCGCTGGAGACCACCCGCACCTGGAGCGGGCCGCTGTCCGGCTCGGGGAGCGTGTAGCGGATGAGCGAGGCCCAGAATCGGCCGTACTCCGGCCAGCCGGACCAGTCTGCGGCCCAGGGCGCCTCGACCCCCGGCGTCCACGCGACGGCACGCCCCAGGCCGTACTGCCAGGTGGCCAGCACCGGGTCGCCCTCGGGCGACTGAAGCACCAGCTCGGCCTCCGGCTTCAGTGTTGTGGCGACGTACCCGCCGAGCTGCGGGATCTCGTTTGGGGCATAGCCGCGCAGGGCGGGGTGAGGCTGGGTCTGCTCGGCGCGAAAGGCCCCCTCGACCTGCGGCTCGGTGCGCGCGATCTCGCTCTCCAGCAGCGTCAGCCGCGGGATGTCCTCGGGGCTCTCCGCGAAGTGGTAGCGGCCGGCGCCGAGCTGCGCCAGCTCCGAGAGCAGGTTCGTGTCTGCGTCGCTGCCGATCGCGATCGCCGAGAGGGTGATGTCGCGCGCACGCGCCTGCTCGATCAGGCTGCGGTACAGGTCGCGCTCGTCGGTGAAGGAGCGGCCGTCGGTCAGGAGCACGGCGTGCCGCACCCGGCCGGGCTGCGCCGCCAGCGCCGGTAGCCCCACCTCGAGCGCGCCGTAGATGTCGGTGCCGCCGCCCATGGGCAGGGAGCCGATACGGCTCTGGATCTCGGCCATGCCCAGACCCGTGCCGACTCGCTGGAAGTCCACCACCCACTCCTGCCCGACGTCGAAGGCCAGCACGCCGACCCGGTCCTCCTCGCGGAGCGACTCGGTGGCGAGGATGGCGGCCTCCTTGGCCATGTTGAACTTCGAGCTGCCGGTATCCGGCCCCATGCTGGCCGACTGGTCCATGATCAGCAGCAGCGTCACCTCGGAGCGCTCGGGGCGCGGCGGGGGGGTCATGGTGACTGGCAGCGCCTCCTCGAGCGGGGTGTCCTTGTACGCGCCTAAGGTGAAGCTGGAGCGCCCCCCGGTGGCGAGTAGGCCCCGCCCCTCGCTCCGCACGAACTCGCGTAGCGCGGCCATCTGGTCGAGCGAGAAGGCGCCCGCGGGTACGTCTACCAGCACCACCGCCTCGTACGGCGCCAGCGCCGAGAGCTGCGGGGGCACGGCCTGCGGCTCCAGCAGCTCGGCCAGCACCCCCGCGTCACGGAGCGCGCTCCGCAGCGTGGCCGCGCTGCGCGACTGCTCGGCCACCAGCAGAACGCGCGGCGCCGGGGCCACCAGCACCGTGGCGGCGGCGCCGTTGTTGCGCTCCAGTGTGTCAGGCGCGGCTGTGACCACCGCACGCAGGCTCAGCACGCCCGCTCGGCCGGCGGTGTTGGTGTGGGTGAAGCGGTTCTCGCCCGCCGCCAGCGCCACCTGCTGCGAGAGCAGCGCGCGGTCCCCCGCCAGCAGGTCAACGCGCGCCTCCGCGGGGCCGGTGGTCCGCACCACGACGGTGACCGTAAACTCCTCCCCCTCGCGCAGGGTCTGGGGGCCCTCGATCGCCGTCACCCAGACCTCGGGGCGCTCGGGCGGCTGGTAGGCGAGGGTGTCCACCGGGATACCGGCGGCCGCGAGCGCCTGGGCCTCTGCCAGGGCGTCGCCCCGCGTCTGCGCGCCGTCTGAGAGCAGCACCACGCGCCCGCCGCCCGGCCCGATCATGCCGCGCGCCGTCCGCAGCGCCCCGGCGATGTCGGTCTGGTCGGTCCGCGGCCTGCCCTGCGCGCTGTCTGGGGCCGCGGCCGCGTCCGCGCCGAAGAAGATCACCTGCGCCGGGCCAGAGTGACTGTGCGCCAGCCGCTCGGCGTCTGCCCGCAGCGCCGCCTGCCCCTCGGGACCCAGGCTGTCCGACTGGTCCACCGCCAGCACCAGCAGAGCCTGCGAGGGCGCGCTGATCGACAGCACCGGGTTGGCCACCGCCAGCGCCAGCAGGCCGACCGTCAGCAGGCGCAGCCCGAGCGCCGGGAGCGAGACGCGCCCGCGCCGCCGCAGCCAGACCGCCACCATCAGCGGCAGCAGCGCCAGGAGCGCCAGGAACTCCGGGTTGCGGAAGACCATGTGATTAGCCTCTCGTGATGCCGCGCTGTGGAACCACTGGTGCCCGCCGCCCCCGGCGCAGCAGCACGTACAGCCACTCCAGGCCCAGCACCACTAGCGCGGCCAGCACCAGCCACGGCCAAATGTCGGCGGTGATGATCTGCGGCCCGCTCCCCGGCGCGCTCTCGGGGGCCGTCAGCTGCGGCAGCGGGCGTGGCGATAGGTTCGACTCGGACGGGGCGCCGGCGTTGACGCCTACTAGCCCTACCAGCACCCGCTCCTCGCCGCGCAGCTCCTCTACCTGGTAGAGTCCTGGTAGCACAAGCCTGTCGAGCGTCACGGCCGGCGCGGCGGGGATGGAGATCTCGGTGCCCTCCGGGCCAATCAGCCGCACTTCGGTGGCCCGTGGGTCCGGCCGGACGGATACGCTCTCCCCAGCCTGCACGGAGGGCGGCAGCGCGGGCGGCGCCAGGTCGCGCACGGTGCGTGCCATCAGCAGCGGGAAGGCCAGGCGCGTCGGGAGGTTGCCGGCGGCCAGGTCGAAGCTCCAGATGGCGACCTCGCGCCCCTCGTGGCGGCCGCGCATGATCAGCGGGATCTCGTCGGCGGTCAGCAGTACGGTGGCCCAGGCGGGGGCGCTGACGGCGCGGGCGCTGCCGAAGTTCACGCCGGTGAGGCTCAGTCCCTCGAGCAGCGAGCCGCTCAGGCGCAGCTCGCGCTCAGTCAGTTGCAGCGGGTCGCTCGTCACCTCCAGCAGCGGGTTGCCCGGCTGGGGGTTCACGGCCAGCGCCGCGCCCGCGGGCCACGCGGGGGGAAGGAAGCTGTCGAAGATCGTCAGGTCAACGCTCGCCTGCTGCCCGGCGCCGGTATACTCGGCCGGCGCTACGGTCTGCGCATCCACCCCGGGGATCGCGTCCAGGGCGCGCTGGAATGGCGCGGGCCGGCCTGAGACCACCAGGACGCGCAGCGGCCGGGCGCGGGCAACGCCGAGGTAGGCGCTATCATCGCGCGGCAGGGCGTCGCGGCCGTCCAGCTCCAGCCGCAGCGACGCGACCCCCGCGGGCACGGCCCAGGTGAACTCTGTCTCGCCGCCCGGCGCGATGCTCAGCGGATCAGCGCTGGTCTCCTGGCCGTCGGCGAACAGGCGCACGCTGCCGGCGTACGGCTCGCCGCCGTAGTTGGCCACGCGGGCGTATACCTGGATCTTGCCGCTCCATGGCCGCGCCGCGAACGTGGTGATCGCGCGGTTCGAGCGGTCGCCGCCCACCTGCGCCCACTCGAGGGGCGCAGCCACCGCGCGCGCAGTCTGCTCTGGCATGGCGGCGTCGGTGATCACCACCACCTGTCGGCTGAGCTGCGGGTCGAGCGCGGCCTCGGCCAGGGTCAGCGCGGCGTCGAGGTTTGTGCCGGTGCCCCCGGGTTCGAGCGCGTCTATTGCCGCCACGAGCGCAGCCGCATCCCCCGCACCCCCGCTGGCGACGATGCGCGCCTGAGGGCCGGCGGCGATAACTGTGGCGCGGTCGCCGGGGCCGAGGCTGCCCAGGAGCCCGCGGGCGTGGCCCAGCGCGCGATCGAAGCGTGTCGCGCCTCCGTCATCGGTCGCCATGCTGGTTGAGGTGTCAATCAGGATGGCCGTGTGGCGTGCCTCGGCGCTCAGCCCGCCGGGGAGCTGCGGCCGCGCGAGTGCCAGGGCGATCAGTGCCGCGGCCAGCAGGTGCATCAGCAGCAGCAGCGTGAGCGGCAGCCGCCGGCTGCGATCGCCCTCGAGGCGCCGCGGCACGTTCTGCCACAACATGAGGCTCGGCACCTTCACGCGGTTGCGCTGCTCGTTGAGCAGGTGCAGGATGACGATGACTGGGATTGTCAGCAGGGCCAGCAGGCCGATTGGCGCGAGAAAGCTCATGGGCTACGTCAGTATCTGCCGCGAGCGCAGGTACGGAATCACCTGCTGCTCGAGCGGCCAGCTTGTCGGGATCTGGGCGTAGGTCGCAGCGCGGCGCCCGCACACCGCCGCGATCGACTCCTGCCACGCGGTGAGGTTAGCGCGGTAGGCGGCCAGCGCCTCTTCGTCCAGGGTCAGCGAGATGACCTCGCCGGTCTCGGCGTCCTCGAGCTCCACCGGGCCGAGGAGCTCGGGCTTCAGCTCAGTGGGTGCCAGGAGGTGGAGCACCAGCACCTGCCAGCGCGGCGGCGTCAGCTGTCTCAGCCCTTCTTCCAGCCCCTCCGGGGCCAGTAGGTCCGAGCAGACGACGAGCAGCCCGCCCCGCTCGTGCCGCCGCGCGTAGCCGCTCAGCACCGGGCCGAGTCGCGTCGCCTCGTCGGCCGAGGCCCGCTCGATGAAGCGCAGCATCTCCATCAGGCGGCTCTTGCCCTGCGCCGGGCCGAACTCACGCTGGAGCGCGGCGCCGAAAGGCGCGACGTGTACCCGGTCGTTGTGTGTCAGCCCCAGGTACCCGATCGCCCCCGCGAGCTGCTGCGCCGCGCGCAGCTTCGGCGGGTCGCCCCACTGCATCGAGCGCGACACATCGAGCAGCACATGGATGCCGATGTCCTGTTCAACCTCGCCGAGCTTGACGAACATAGTGTCGTGGTGCCCGTAGGCGTTCCAGTCGACGTAGCGGTAGTCATCGCCCTCGGTGTACGGCCGGTGGTCGCTGAACACGGTGGTGGGCAGGCGGTGCCGGCTGAGGTGGTCGCCCGCCGCCGCCCGCCCGCGCAGGGTTCGCTGTGCCTGCAGGCCGAGGCGCTGCAGGCGGCGCAGAAACGCCTCGTCGAAGAGCGGCGCCGCGTCCGCCCTGCGGTTACGGGTTGAAGTACTCTTGAACCACATCACGCTCGTCCAGGGGGATACGCAGCGGGTCAGGTCCCACCGCGCCCACACTACGCGGGTCGCCGCCGCCGGTCGCGCCTGTGCCGCCCGGCATCGTGGTGCCGGGCCGCGCCGGCTCCGCGCCCGGCTGCCCTCCGCCCTCGGCCTCTAGCTCAACCGGGCGCCCGTCCACTCCCAGCCGCTCGGGCTGCACCGGGCGCTGCTGTCCCGCAGGGCCGTTGCCCGCCCCGCCCGACTGCTCGTCACCCTGCTCGCCGCCCTGCTGGCCCTGCTCTCCCGAGCCGCCGGGGCTCTGCTGATCGCCGGGCTGGTCGCCCTGCTGTCCGCCCGGCTGGCCCTGCTCGCCTGGCCCCTGCTGACCCATCTGCTCTACCGCCTGCGCCAGGTCATCGAGCGCCTCCGAGGCCTGCTGGTCGCTGGCTTCGAGGCCGCGCGCGCTCTCACGCATCTGGTCGGACATTTCCGGGTCGGTGCGCTCGATCTCCCTCGCCGCGTCGCGCAGGTTGTCGGCCAGCTCCATGCGCGACTGCTGCGAGAGCTGCCCGGCCTGGTCCGCAAGCTCGCGGAGCTCCTGGGCGGCTTGCTCCGCGTCGCCCTGGTCCAGCGCCTCTGCGGCAGGGCGCGTGGCGCCCTGGTCTCGCAGCGCGTCCGCCAGCGCCTCCATCGTGCGTGGGTCCGCGGCAGCTCCCTGCTGCCCTTCCCCGGGCATCGGCTCGCCGCCCTCGCCGGGCATCGGCTCGCCGCCCTCGCCGGGCATCGGCTCACCGCCCTCGCCGGGGGGTGGGGGCTCCTCCGCAAAGAGGTCGGCCGGGTCTGACGCGCTCGGGAGGGGTGGTAGGGGGCTGGACGATGCACCGAGCCACGGCGCCCCGATGCCGGAGAGGAGGAGCAGCCCGGCGACGGCGAGTAGAAGTGCCAGTACCGTCAGCAGTTCGACCCACGGCATGCGCTGGCGCTGGCGGATGCGCTGGCGGAGGCCGCGCGAGGTACGCGTGGCGTTCAGCACCAGCTGGGCCTCGATCGTCCCCGGCGCCGCCCCGGCCTCTGCCACCTCGACGGCCGTCGCGAGCTGCTCGTCAAGCCCGAAGCGTCTGTCCAGGCGACGGGCGGCCTCGGCGCGTCTCATGCGCGGCCGCAGCAGCATCGCGAGGCCCACTCCCACGCACGCTAGGGCCGCTACGCCGAGCCATTCGAGCTGGAGGGGAAGGCCCCACACCAGGCTTGCGCCCAGCCCGATGCAGCAGATGCACAGGCCGATCCAGCAGGCGCGCAGCAGCGTCCTCACCCCGTACCACGCCCAGCGGTCGGTCACAAGGCGATCGATCTGACTGTAGAGCGTCTGTCTCATTGTCGTGTCACCACGCCTCCGCCTCGCGCAATGTCGCCCGGCGGAACACGCTCAGCGTGACACCGCCCATCCCGAGCGCCAGTAACACCCAGCCGAAGATGGCCTGCTGCTGGTCGAGGGTGGCGCGCAGCGACAGGGCCTCCTCGGCCCGCACGCGGTCACCGAGCGCAAGGAACTCAGCCGCCGCGCGGTCCGCAGCCGCACGGGCCTGCGGGTAGGTGCGCCACTCGCCTGCCATTACTCCCGCGCGCGCCAGGAGGTCGGTGGCCAGCAGTCCGCGCTCAGCGCGCTCGGCGTAGGCGCGCAGCGCCGTCTCCTGGTCTGTGTCGTTCAGGTTGGCGTAGAGCGCCTGCGCCTCGCTGGCCAGGGCAAGCGCCCGCTCGTAGTCGGCCGCGTCGAGGGCGGCGCGCGCCTCCGCTGCCTGCGTGTCGGCCTGTAGCCCAGCCTCACTGTGGCGCAGGAGCGCCTCCGCCTGCTGAAGCGTGTCGGCCTGCGAGGTGGTCCGCAGCCACTCGATCGCCGCCTCCAGCTCGAGCTTCGCGTCGCCGTAGCGCCCCTGGCGCAGCATCTCCTCGACGTGCGAGAGGTCGTAGGCCGTGAGGGCGTTGCGCCGGTAGCCCCCGTCGAGATAGCTCGGCAGCCAGTCGCGCCACTCCTGCTCCAGGCTTGCGGGCGACACGCCGTAGGTGCGCTCGAGCGCCGAGCGGTAGCCGCTGGAGCTCGCGCTGGTCGTCAGAAACTCGCGCATCTTCGCGAACGAGTAGCGCTCTACCAGGTACGCCACGACCGAGAGGGTCTGCGGGTAGGCGATGTCTGGGTTGCCGTACACACTGTCGCGGTCGTCAAGCTCGCTCCAGCTCAGCAGCGCATCCTGCTCAGCGGCGCGCCGTAGCAGGCGGATCTTCGCCTCCAGCTCCGGCGCCGGGCGCTCGACGTACTGCGCGATCCCTTCCTGGAAGCCGACGTTGAGCCGGTTGCCAGACAGGTCGGAGGCCACGATATGCGCCAGCTCGTGGCGCACGTTGTTCTGCACCTCGTCCGGCGTCTGGTTGCGCGTCTGCGGCAGGATGACTACCACCTCGTTACGGCGGAAGTCTGCGTGGGCCACGATGCCTGACATACCGCGCGCCAGCGGGTTGGCCTCGTAGTACTGCTCGAGGGTTGGGTAGAGCCGCAGCGTCACGGGGGCAGCGACACGGTGGCCGAAGATCGCCGACACCTCATCGTAGATCTGGTCCACGAAGCCAGCGTACTCCTCGGCGGCGCGCTCGCTTCCCGCCGCATAGAGTACCGCGAAGCTGTCGGTGCGGCGCTCGCGCCACTCCGATTGGCCTGAGGTCTGGGCGAAGGTGGCGGTGGGAGAGACGAGAAGGAACAGTGCCCACGCGAGGAGCAACAGCTGCCGCAGTCGTCGCACCAGCAACTCCTTCCAGGGGATCTCAAAGTCGCGCCCCCGCGGTGGCCGCTGCGGGCGTGCGAGGGTGAAGAAACAGTTGCGTTGCCATTTGATACGACTAGTCTACCATACAACCTTTTCGCCTGCCTGAGATCAGGATGAGAAAGCCGGCGCGCTGGTGGTATAATGAGTCGGCGGGCTCAGCCCGTGCTTTTATCGTTCATAAACGCTCGTTTGCATCTCCATTGACATATTTCGGAGGAAGTCACCATGCCAACTCAGTCCCGTGCTCAGCGCCGCCGTCAGGCCCAGCGCCCCTCACAGCGCCCGGAGCGCAGCGTCGGCGTGGGCTCCCCTGCCGACGTCACCGCCCCGCCGGCTGAGGAGCTCGGTCAGGCGATGCCCCCTCTGGCGCCGACGCTGGTCGAGCCGCAGCCCGCGGCCCCGCGCCCGCCTCGTGCGTCCCGGCGCAGTGGGCAGCGCGCGGCGGAGCCGCTGGACTACTCGCAGGACTACGCCAGCTCGCGCCGGGACCTGGTGCGGATCGTGGTCATCAGCATCGTGCTGTTCGCCGTCATGGTGGCAATCAGCTTCTCGGGCCTGATCTAGCCCGGCGCGTGGCCGAGGGCGAGGCTGACCCGTTGTGGTGCCTGTCGCCCTCGCTCCGGTGGCCGTGCCCTACCTTCGGTCTCGCGCCTATGATCACGGATCGTATTCAGAGCAAGGCCACGCGCCTGCGCCGCATCGAGCACTTGCTCTACAACGCGCCGAACGGCCTGCGCGTTGCTGACCTGGCCGACCACTGCGGCGTCGATCGGCGCACTATTTACCGAGACCTCGAGGCGCTCGCCGACATGGGCGTGCCGGTGTGGGAGAACACTGGCCGCTACGGTATCGAGCGTGACTCCTACCTCTCCACCGTGCGCCTGAACCTCAACGAGGCGGTGGCGCTCTTCTTCGCTGCTCGGCTGCTCTCGCACCACAGCGACGAGCACAACCCCCACGTCGTCACCGCGCTCAACAAACTTGCGGCCGGCGTCCCGGACAACGCCATCTCCTCGAACATTGCCCGCCTCGCCGACCTTATCCGCTCGCGGCCGCTGCGCGCCGACTATGTGCGTGTGCTTGAGCAGACGACCCGCGCCTGGGCCGATCGGCGGCGCCTGGCGATCCAGTACCGCGCGGCCAGCGGCGACGTGACGCGGCGCGTGATCTGCCCGTATGTGCTCGAGGTCTCGCGCAGCGAGCCGGCCTCGTATGTGATCGCTCACGACGATCTCCGCGGCGCGATGCGGACGTTCAAGCTCGAGCGTGTGGCGAGCGCCGAGATCCTGGACACCACCTACAGCATCCCGCAGGAGTTCGACGCCTACGCCCAGCTGACCCACGCCTGGGGCGTGATCGACGACATGGCGGTTGAGGTGCGGCTGCGCTTTTCGCCGGCCGCCGCCCCGCGCGTGAAGGAGAGCGTGTGGCACCACAGCCAGCGCGTGAGTGATCTGCCTGACGGCGCGTGCGAGCTGGTGATGCTGGTGGGCGGGGTGCGTGAGATCAGGGCCTGGGTGCTCGGCTGGGGCGCCGATGTGGAGGTGCTTGAGCCGGCTCTGCTACGCGACGAGGTAGCGGCGCACGCGGCGCGGATGGTGGCAGTGTACGCGGCGCGCTAAGAGCCGGGGCTGTTGCGCCGCAATGCAAAGCCGGGCGCCGAGAATGTTCTCGGCGCCCGGTCTCTTTCTGTCCAGCGGGAGAGCTACTCCTCGTCGCCGTACAGCTCCTTGAGCAGGCTCGGCTTCTTGGGCGCCGGCACGTTCTTCGCGTCGCGGCGGCGCGCTACCTCGGCCTGCTGCTCCTGGCTCGAGCGCAGGCGCCGCATGAAGCGGTCCACCTGGCCGGCCGTGTCGACGATACGCTGCTCGCCCGTGTAGAACGGGTGACAGCGCGAGCAGACGTCTACACGGATGCCCTCGCGGGTGCTGGTGGTAGCCCAGTGTGTCCCGCAGGTGGTGCAGACGATCTCTGTGTTATGGTTCTTCGGGTGGATACCCTTCTTCACCTGAGTACTCCTGGGCCTAGCCCTGCGCCTCGGCCGTCTCGACAACGGGCTCCTCGGTGGCGGCGATCGGGATAATGCTGACCATCTTCTGCTGGCGCGAGTACGGCTGGAACTTTACGTAGCCCGCCGTCTTTGCGTAGATCGTGTAGTCGCGCCCGAGGCCGACATTCTCGCCCGGCTTGATCTTCGTGCCGTGCTGGCGCACGATGATCGTGCCCGGCAGCACCAGCTCGCCGCCGAAGCGCTTCACGCCGAGGTACTGCGGGTTGCTGTCGCGGCCGTTGCGCGAGCTGCCTACACCCTTCTTATGAGCCATTGCGTCCTCCCTGGTTACTAGCTCGCGTTGACCGCTGCGGGCTGGCTCTCGGCGCCGATGCCCTGGATGTCACGGATCGCCACGCGCGTGAAGTTCTGGCGATGCCCGGTGCGCCGGCGATAGCGCTTCTTGTTCTTGTACTTGAAGACGACGATCTTCTCGCCCTTCACATCGCCCACGACCTGCGCGATGACCTTCACGCCGTCCACCACGGGCGCGCCGACGACCGTCTGCGCGCTCCCGCCGACCAGCAGTACCTCGCCAAGCTCAAACTGGCTGCCCGGCTCGGCGTCCAGCAGCGCGACTTCTAGTACCTGCCCGACTTCAACGCGGTACTGCATACCGCGATCCCGGATAATTGCGTACACGACGCCGCTCCTCACAGATTTCTGGCCAGCTCAGGAGCGCAACTGAACGCCCTGATCGCCACACACGATAAAAGAGAGTGGGCTTCCCACTCTCCGCACAGCGTGCATAAAAGCTGCATTATTATAGCAAGGTGCAGGGGTGATGTCAAACCTCGGCTGAGTGGTCGGCTGTGCCGCCCGAGGTTATTTCCTGCGGTTTCGCGGCCGGCGAGGGGCTTGGAAGCAGGATGCTGAAGCGCGCCCCGCAGCCCCGCTCACTCTCGACGATGAGCAACCTGCCCGCATCATCCGGCGCGGGCTGAATGGCGGCCCGCAGCGTGATGATCGTACGCGGGGGGTGTGCTTGATGGCGTTCGAGATCAGGTTCAGCATCTCGGGCTCCACTCTGTAGAACGGCGTGGGGCGCCCGACCGTAACTCGGTATAATAGAGAACGATATGACAGCTCCTAATAGATCCACGCCCGCCGCAATGCCCTACGACACACGTGTGTTTCGTGAGGCGCTGCTGGCCTGGTTCGCGCAGAGCGCCCGCGACCTGCCGTGGCGCCGCACCCGCGACCCGTACCGCATTCTGGTTTCCGAGATTATGCTTCAGCAGACTCAGGTAGACCGGGTGCTGCCAAAGTACCTGGCCTTCCTCGAGCTCTTCCCGACGCTCGAGGCGCTGGCCGCCGCCCCCACCTCCGAGGTGATTCGCGCCTGGGCCGGCCTGGGCTACAACCGCCGTGCTGTAAACCTGCAGCGCGCCGCCCGTGCCGTGCTGGATGAGCACGGCGGGGTCTTCCCGCGCGATGTGGCCGCGCTCCTGCGCCTCCCCGGGATCGGCCCCTACACGGCGGGCGCTGTGGCCTGCTTTGCATTCGAGCAGGATGTTGCCTTTATGGACACCAACATCCGGCGCGTGGTGCGGCGTGCCCTGGCCGACCCAGCGTCTGAGCCGGGTGATGCCGAGCTCCTCGCGCTCGCGCAGGCTGTAGTCCCGCCCGGCCGGGGGTGGGCCTGGAATCAGGCGATCATGGAGCTCGGCGCGCTGATCTGCACCGCCGCGTCGCCCGCCTGCTGGCGCTGCCCGCTGCGCGACCTGTGCTGGGACTACGATGCCCGACGTACGGCGGACGAGCACGCCCTTGATGCCCCGTTGGGCCCACCAGCCCCCACCCGCCGCGTAGCCGAGCGCCGCGAGACCCCCTTCGCCGGCTCGAGCCGCTGGTACCGCGGCCGTCTCGTAGCGGCGCTGCGCGAGGCGCCCGCAAGAGCCTCGGTGCCGCTGGCCGAGCTTGGGCCCCGGCTCAAGCCGGAGTACGGCACGGCCGACGCGTCCTGGCTGCTGGCCCTGGCTCAGGGGCTGGCACGCGACGGGCTGATCATCCTCGACGGCGAGCATGTGCGGCTCCCCGACTAGTTGGGCTTGCGCCGGGGATGTGAAGAGAGACCCCGTGTTATAATTGCCAGGCTGCGAGCCTCTCCGATACCTGGTCTCTTGGCAGTACGCCGAGAGCCTAGAGTTGTAGCGTGTGGCCATGACCACTGCCGTGATCTTCAACCCCCGCCAGGCGGCGCACGACGAGCCCCGGCACGTCGAGCAGGCCGCGCGCCTGACAGCCGTCTCGGTGGCGCTGGATGACAGCGGGCTGCGCCCCGACCTCCTCGAGCTGCCGCCCACGCCCGCGACCGAGCAGCAGATCCGCGCCGTCCATCAGGCCTCGATGATCGATCTGGTGCGCTGGACCGCCACTCAGCCCGGGCTGTGGCTCGACCAGGACACCTACACGACGATGGTCTCATGGGAGGCCGCCCTGTATGGCGCCGGCGCCGTGGTGCAGGCCACCGACGCTGTGGCGGAGGGCCGTGTGACCAACGCCTTTGCGCTGGTTCGCCCCCCCGGCCACCACGCGACCCCCACGCGCCCCATGGGCTTCTGCCTGTTCAACAACATCGCCGTGGCCGCACGCCACGCCCTCGACACGATTGGGCTGGACCGTGTGGCGATTGTGGACTACGACGTGCACCACGGCAATGGGACGCAGGATGTGTTCTACGGCGAGCGGCGCGCGCTGTTCTGCTCGACCCACGCCTCGCCGCTGTACCCCGGCACCGGCGCGCCCGGCGAGATCGGGGCCGGCGACGCGGCCGGGACGACGCTCAATGTGCCGCTGCCCCATGGGACCGGCGACATGGGTAGCGCGCGGGTGTTCGATGAGGTGCTTGTCCCGGCGATCCGGCGCTTCGCCCCGCAGATGATCTTCGTCTCCGCCGGCTACGACGGGCACTGGGCCGACCCGCTCGGCCCGCTGTCGCTCTCGGTGCACGGCTACGCCGCGCTCACGTCCCGACTGATGGCGCTGGCCGACGAGCTGTGCGAGGGGCGGATTGTGCTGGCGCTGGAGGGCGGCTACAACCGTCCGGCGCTCGGCGCCTGCGTGGTGGCCTCGCTGCGGGTGCTGCTCGGGCGAGACCCCGGTCCAGACACCCTTGGCCCCTCGGACAGCGAGGAGCCCGATCTGTCGGCCCTGATCGCGCGCGCCAAGCGTCACCCGCTGCTGAACTCGTGAGCCATGAGTGCGTGGGGGCGCGACAGGTGTCGTGCAGCCTCGAGCGGAGCAGTGCAGGCTGGAAAGGCTTCCCCATAGCCGCGTATCAGGTCAGAGCAGAGTGTGGGGCCATCCTTGGGAGAATACCTTATACACAACCAGCAGAGTTGCTGTGGCGGAGCGAGCAGCCCTGAGAGAGCATATGATGAGTGACACTACCAAGCCTATTGCAGTTATTGACTACGGTGCCGGTAACCTGCGCAGCGTGGTCCGGGCGCTGACGCGCGTCGGGGCGCCGCTCGAGGTGACGAGTGACCCCGAGGTGGTGCGGGCCGCGCCTGCGGTGGTGCTGCCGGGGGTAGGCGCCACACGAGACACGATGGATAGTCTCGGGCGCCTGGGACTCGTGGAGCCGATCCGCGCGCAGGTGGCCGCCGGAACGCCCTTCCTGGGTATCTGCGTCGGCATGCAGGTGCTGTGCGACGCCAGCGAGGAGTTCGGCGAGCACCCCTGCCTTGGCGTAGTGCGCGGTAGTGTGCGGCGCCTGCCGGATGGCCAGAAGGTGCCGCAGATTGGCTGGAACCAAGTGCACCTGTCCCCCGACGTGCTGGGGCACCCGCTGTTCGAGGAGATCCCCGACGGCAGCGATTTCTACTTCGTGCACTCGTTCTACTGCGACCTGGCTGAGCCCGAGGTCGTGGCTGGGAGGACTGACTACGGACTGCCCTTCCCGAGCATTCTGCTGCGTGGCAACCTCGCCGCGGTGCAGTTCCACCCAGAGAAAAGCGGTACACACGGCCTGCGGCTGCTGGAGAACTTTGTGGCCTGGGCACGGGCCGGAGTAGTTCGTGAGCAGTAGCCGGCATCTGTACCGCTGGCGGCATGAGATGACGTTGAGCGCGGCTTCCTGTTGACTACCGATAGTGTGTTGTGAAGAGAGATATGGAAGTTATACCTGCGATTGACATAAAAGACGGTCAGTGCGTTCGCCTGTACCAGGGCGACTTCGAGCGGGCCACCGTGTACGACGACGACCCGGTGGCGGTGGCGCGCCGGTGGGTCGAGGAGG
>JBDLTZ010000151.1:0-21281 GCA_039805565.1 Chloroflexota bacterium
CCCGCCCCCCCCCCGGCTCGGGGGGCGCCTTGCGGGCCTGGCGCACCGTACGCTCGACCTCCGCGACGGTCGGGGGGCGCTCGCCGGCGAGCACCGTCTCGACCACCTCCGACGGCGTCGATGGCCGGGCGAGCAGGGAGGCGGCGGACTGGCCCAGCCAGTTGCGGGCGACAGAATCCGCAAATTGCGGATTTTGCATCGCCAGCGTGTGGATGTTCAGCAGGCGCTCGGCGGTGTCGTCGGTGGTGGCGGTGGCGCTTAGGAACACCTGCCACTCGCCGTGCGCCGCGAGCGCGCGGGCCTCGGACAGCCAGCGCGCCGCCTCGAGCAACGCCTCGCCGCTGCGCCGGCGCGCGCCGATGTAGCGCCGGGCGATCTCCTGGAGCGGCGCGCTCATCGCCCCGGCCTGGGCCAGCAGCTCGGGCTCGACGACCGCCGGGGCCGCGACCTGGTAGGGCGTGCCCTTCTGGATAGCGGCCGGCGTCGCGCCGGGCGCGGCAGGGGCGCCGATCATCCCCTGGAGGCGCTTCTTATTATCGGGCATAGCGCTGGGCCACCTCCTGGGCCAGGTCGCGGTAGGCGCGGGCGCCGCTGCTCTCGGGTGAGTAGGCGCTGATGGGCAAACCGGAGGCCGGGGCTTCGACGAGCTTCACGTTAAACGGCACCACCGTTTTGAACACCAGGTCGCCGTACTGCGCGCGCACGGTGTCCTCGACGATCTGGTTGACGCTGGTGCGCCGGTCGATCATCGTGACGACGATCCCGCCGATCGTGAGGGCCGGGTTGAGCTGCTGGACGATAGCGATGGTCTCCGCCAGCTGCGGCAGCGCCTTGAGCGCGAAGACGTGCGCCTGCAGCGGGACGATCACCGCGTCGGCTGCCGTGAGCGCGTTCACGGTGAAGATCCCGAGGCTCGGCGGCGAGTCGATCAGGATGTAGTCGTACGTGCGGCGGGCGTCCACGAGCGCCGTGCGGAGCAGCAGCTCGCGCCCAAAGCGCCCGGCGAGCGTGAGCTCCGCGCCGGCGAGGGCCAGCGTCGCCGGGACGAGGTCCACGCCGTGGGGGGTTGTGACCGTGGCAAAGCCCGGCCCGTGCGTGGGGTTCAGCAGCACCTCGTAGACCGAGTGCTCGATCTCGGTCGGGTCGTAGCCGAGGGCCTGGGTGAGATTGCTCTGCGGGTCGATGTCAACGAGGAGCACACGGGCGCCCTGCTTCGCGAGCTCGACGCCCACCGTTAAAGTGGTCGTCGTCTTGCCAACCCCACCCTTCTGCATAGCAAACGCAAGAACGGTCATCCCTCACTCCGATCTCGCCGCGGCCTCGGCCACGGGGCGCGGCGCATTCCGCAGCTGGTCGAGGTCCGCGCGCGTGAACAGCTTCACGCGCTTGTCGAGTGGGCTGGTGACATACGCGATTGCCCCCTCCTTGGCGAGCTGCGCGAGTTTCACGCGGCTGATGCCGACGTACTCCGCCGCACGCATGAGGGGCAGGTATTCATCGCTCATGGTGTTTCCTCCACGCCGCGATTATCGCGCGATACGTCAAGATACGCAAGTGTGCCACATGATACGTCAAGGTGCGTCGAGATGAGACTCGTCGCGGGTACGTCAGATCATGCAGCTGCGTACCTGTCGCTGCGCGATGCACCAGGGGCGAGCAGGGATAGTCTCCTCCAGCCCGACGCCTGAACCGGCGCGGGAGCGAGGGGATAACCGTATGTGGCGGCGGTGGCTACGGCCCCTGTTACTCCGCCTCTGGCGCCGGCGGCCGCGGCCCGCCGCTCAGGCCCGGCCAGCGCGCCGGCGCCTCCGCCACCACGGTCTAGTAGTCCACCTTCCAGAGCCACTCGCAGAACGGCCGGAGCGCCTCGGCCGTGCCCGCCGCCAGCGCCTGCCGCATGTGCGGCCAGTTCACCCGCGCCAGGTCGCCCGCCGGCGCCCCCTCGCCGCCGGCCGCGACCCGGCGACCTCGCCGGCGGCCTGTGCGCTCTTCCAGACGCCGCGCGACCCGCTGAGCATCTACGAGACGATCATCACCTGGGCCAACAACCAGGGGTAGACCCCATCACCAAAGGCGACCACCACGGATGCAAACGCATGCTGAAGTAGATTCGCAGTTGCTACTTCGTCGCGTTGTGGCCTCAGCACTACAAACCGAGCCACGTTTTGAGGGCCTGCCACTCACTCTCTGTCACCGCGAAGTTCGTGCCACGCGGGTTCCGCAGGATGCTCAGGGCCCATAGGTCAGGATCGCAGAGGAGAAAGTCGCGGAGCAGCGGCCGATCGAGCAGCACGCGGTCGTACTTCACGATAACCCGGCTGATCGCCCGCTGGCCCTGCCGCTTGTCGATCCAGTAGTCGATTCCCTTCAGGCTATCGGGCTCGATAACCGGGTCCGTCAGGACTTTCCCCACCGCGTAGATACCAGCGCGCTTCCCCGAGATCCAGATGAGTACTTGATCACCAACTTGGATGTGCCGGTAGTGCTGGCGGAGGTTCCACCGCTCTTCCTGTTCGACCTGAAGCGACTGCTCAATCTGGTAGAGCAACGGGTTTGCCTGAAAAATCCAGGCCCGTTCAGTTTGCCTGGATCTCCGTGTGGCCGATGTAATGCTCCCGTTAGTCACGGCGCACCCCTCTTGATGACGACCATCCGCAATCCAGCGTGCCGTCGGCTCGGATGTAGCGCGGATAGGGCGGGTTGACCGTGCGGCCGTAGAACAGGGGGATCTCCGCAAAGGCGACCCGACGCCCGGCATAGGGCATCGGCGTAGCTTGGTCGCCGGGGGTATGATCCACCAGCACCAGTGATGATGTTAGCTGCCGATCATCGTCCAGCCGGTAGCGGTGCACGCCGCGCAGCTTCTCGATCACCACCCAGTCGTGCTGCACGAGGAAGCGCTGGGTCTCGCGCATGGCGCTGCGCGTCCAGTCACGCTCCCCATCGTGAGGAAGGATGATACACCCATGTCCGCCCGCGCGCGTCAACTCGGAGCCACGGGTGACGAAGAGGCGCACGCTGGCGCCCTCGTTGTGGCTGCCGTAGGGCGGATTGGTGTAGAACCAGTCAAACTGACCGCGCAAGTCCAGCGGGATCGGGTCAAATGCGTTGTACAGCCGGGTCGTGAGCAGATGGCTGAACCCATGCTGCTGAGCGAAGGCGCGGGCGGCAACAAGCAACCGTTCGTCGAAGTCCACCAGCAGCATGTGCCGGGGGAGCTTCCCGAGGTGAGCACCAAGCAGGCCAAGCAGAAGGCTGGCGCCGTCGCTGTCGCCCATAAAGGCGACATCTTTCCCGGCCAGGTAGGGCGCCATGATCTTGATCTGGCGCACATGGTCGGCTGGCAACATCGGGATTTGGTCGAACATGCGAAGGGAGGCAGGGCGGGCCTTGTCGACTGCAACCCCCATTGCACGCTCTACGGGGGATATAGGGACACGCACATGGTCGCCAAGCAGGTGGATCGGGCGAGCATCAACCGGCGACGACGGCTGGAGCGGGTGGCTCCGTCCAACGACCGGGGTGGCAGTGCGGTACGAGTCACTCATTAGTTGACCCTCAACGTCGGCAGGGAATCGCGGGTGGCGTGCGACCAGAGACGAAGGGTCTTCATGCGCATCTCGGCCAATTCAACGCTCACGTCGTAGGCCACGGCCAGATCCGCTGCGGACTCGCCGCGGTAGGTGGCCAGGCCCACGGCCTTCGACGGCAACAGCGCGGCACCCGCCGTCCAGAACGCCTCGCGCTCATCATTTTCGCTGTACGCACGCCGCGTGAAGCCGAGGGCGATCAGGGTAAGGTCTGCCGGTTGGTGCCCATAGTGGGCGTGGGCGACCTCCTCCATGATCGTCACCGCCTCGCGCTCGACCGTCATGTTCGGGTTCAGGGCGACCAGAAGCTCCCCACTCGGCAGCTCCTTGCCCATCCCCGACCACTCCCGGGCGTCGACCATCATGAGCGCCTGGTGCAGCGCGAGCGGGAGACCCTCAATCTCCTCGTACCGGATAATCTGCAGGCGCAGCTTACCGGCAAGCGCGCGCGCGTTCAGCGGCTCTAACGGGTCAACTCCAGCGCGCTCCCGGATCATCATCGCGTGCCACTCAATGTGCCGCAAAAATGCCCGTGTCGGCTTCCAGACAGACGTACTCATCACCGCTCTCTTCATTCTCTTCCCCTTATTCTTCTCACGACTCTCCGTTGGGGGGTTCCTCCTGCTTGTCCGGGGTAGGCGCCTGGGAGGTCGACTCGCTGAGCTGCGCGTACTGCTGGTAGGCAAGCCGGAACATGTCGGCGAGCATTCCGGCGGTCCGCGCGTTCAGGTTGCGGTCGGCCCGCAGAAACGCCTCGACCACCTCGGGCGTTCGCGTGCCGATGACGTCACCCTCGACGATGATCTTGCCCTCAACATCCCGCGGTGCGATCGTGATGGTGGACAGAGCATCACGCATCGTCGTACCTTCCACCACTGGCCCTAGCCACCGGATAAGAGCAGCCACTGTTCGTGTGTCTGGGGCGATGAACGTCTTTGCACTAGCTGTCTTGAGATCAGCCTGGCGCTCCAGTCGCGAGAGCGTTGCCGCACTCACACCGCTCTGCTTTGCCGCCTGCTCCAGCGTGAGCCGCTCCGCAACGCGCTTCTGGCGAATGAGACGCCCGATCCTGCGAATATCCTCCGTACCTGGAAGCGCCTGCTCGGTGGGATCCGTTTCCTCTGGGTTCATAGCTCCCGCCTTTCACCAGCGAAAGGTGATTCTCATCTGTGACACAGGCACTATAACACGGGTCTGTCGCACATGCAAGACTCGTTTCTTACATGAAATATGGCGGGCAACACGAGTCTCTTACAGTCCTAGGTCCGATGTCATGCGCGCGTCTGACCGCAATATGTACCAACTTCTATCGCGTCGCCTCCAGCCGCGTTGATCACCGCGCTTCCACTGATGCAGCAGCGCGGGGAGCCGAGTGTGTATCTCTGGAACTGCATCGGGACCGACGCCCGCTCCTCCACCCACGACACCCGCGGCTGGTAGTCGACGGCGGACGCCGCGGGGGAATGGGCGCTCGGGAGCGTTGCGGCGGATGCGGCTGAGGAAGAGTCCAAACCTGGCGGGAAGGGGGTGCTACCGCGTAGCACCCCCTTCCCGCCAACCGCGCCTCACATGCCGCCCACGCGAGTGCTGCTGAAGCGCGTCGTCCGTGCGTCGAAGCGCAGCGGGACCACGCCGAGCGGGCCGTTGCGGTGCTTGGCCACGTGCAGTTCCGCGATGCCCGGCGTGGCGGTCTCCGCCTCGTACACCTCCGCCCGGTACAGGAACATCACGATGTCTGCCGCCTGCTCGATCTCGCCCGACTCGCGCAGGTCCGACAGCTGCGGCACCTTGCTCCCCCGCTGCTCCACCGCCCGCGAGAGCTGTGACAGCGCTATCACCGGCACGTTCAGGTCTTTGGCCAGGTGCTTCAGCCCGCGCGCCACCTCGCTCACCTCCTGCACCCGGTCCGCCGCCCGCCCCCGAATGAGCTGCAGGTAGTCGATGACCAGCACGTCCAGCCCCTGCCAAGCCTGCAGCCGCTTCGCCTTACTCCGCAGCTCCGCGAGCGTCAGCCCCGCCGTGTCCTCGATGTGCACGGGCAGTGTGGCCAGGCGACCCATGGCAGAGAGCACCCGCTCCAGCTCGTGGTCGCGCAGCTGCGTGCTCCTGAGGCGGTGCGTGTCGATCCCCGTCTCCATCGCCAGCAGCCGCTGCGCCAGCTGCTCCCGGCTCATCTCCAGCGAGAAAACCCCTACCGACCGCCCGCTCTCGGCGATCTGGTAGGCGATTGACAGGGCGCAGGCGGTCTTGCCCATGCCCGGCCGCCCCGCAAGGACCAGCAGGTCCGACTTCTGCAGCCCGCCCAGCAGCACGTCCAGCTCGCGGAACCCCGTCGGCACCCCCGCCACCTCGCCCCGCCGCTCCTGCATCGCCTGGATCTGCTCGTAGAGCGTGTCGAACACCTGGCCCAGCGGCACAAAGTCACGCGTCGCGCGCTGCTGCCCGATGTCCTGCACGAGCGCCTCCGCCCGCCCCAGCGTGTCCTCCAGCTCGCCCGCCTCCTCAAACCCCAGCGCCGCGATCTGACTCCCGGCGCGGATCACCTGCCGCAGCACCCCGGTGCGCTCGACGGTACGCGCGTAGTGCTCGACGTGGTAGGAGGTCGGCACCTGGTCGACGAGCTGCGACAGGTAGACCACGCCGCCGACCGTCTCCAGGATGCTGTGGCGGCGGAGCTCGTCGGCGACGGTGCGGGTGTCAGGCGGCGTGCGGCGGTGGTAGAGGTCGAGCATGGCCTGGTAGACCTGGGCGTGGCGCGCGGCGAAGAAGTGGTCGGGGCGCAGCCAGGGCGCGATGGCGACGATCGCGTCGCGGTTGAGCAGGACCGAACCGAGCACGGCCTGCTCGGCGGCCAGGTCGTGGGGCAGCTCAGGCAGGGCCGGCGCGGCGGGCGCGGCGGCGAAGCCGGTGGCGACGAAGGTGGTCATGACGCGGCTCCCTCATTGGTGGCGGCGGTGTGCAGGCGGTAGTCACTGGCGACGCAGAGCGCGGTTTGGGTGTGGGCGGCGAGGCGGCTGGCGAGCGCGCCGTCAAGCGCATAGAGCTGCGCGACGGTCAGATTGCTCGTCACGAAGGTGACGCGCGGGGTCTCGGGCGTGTGGCGGCGCATGCGCTCGTCGAGCAGGCGGTAGAGCGCCACGCGGGCGAAGGGCGTCAGGCGCTCGCGCCCGAGGTCGTCGAGCACGAGGACCGGGGCGGCGATGAGCTTCTCGAGCAGGGCGGCCGGCGCGTGCTCGGAGGCCTCGCGGCGCAGGGCATCACACAGCTGCGGGACGCTGGCATAGCGCACGTCCAGCCTGCTGCGGACGGCGAGCTCTTTTGCTGCGGCGACGGCGAGGGTGGTCTTGCCGCTGCCGGGCGGGCCGACGAGTGTGAGGCCGCGCGCGGGGGCGGCTGCGGCGATGGCGATGGCGCCTGCCACCGCGTGGCAGACCGTGGCGGCCTGCTCGGCGGGGGAGAAGGCGCGCCCGGCCCAGGTGACATCGGCGTAGGGGCGGTCGGCCACCTGGATGCCGGCGAGGTCAGTCTCTGCCAGCGCAGGGCCGGCGTCGCGGGCGAGCGCGGAGGCGACGTTGGCGCCGTGGGTGCAGGCGCAGGGCTGGAGCTTGCCCCACAGCGGGTGGCCGTACTCCACCGGCAGGAGGTAGGAGCCCTCGCCGCCGCAGTAGCACAGGGCGTCTGCGGGTGGGAGGACGGGCGGTGCGGCGGGGGCGTCGGCCTGGGCGCGCGCGAGCAGGGCATCCACGTCGAGCGCGGCCAGGTCGGAGGGCAGGGCCGCAGGGGCGGTCACCTGCGGCGCAGCGACGGCGGGCGCGAGCTGCCAGCCGTGCGCGCGGGCCTCACGCAAGGCGGAGACGACCCAGGCGGCGCGGTCGCGCACCGTGGGACGGGCCTGGGCCTGGGCGGCGGCATCCCGGACGGCCTCGGCGGGTGCGTCGGCGAGCTCGCGAGCGACGCTCTCCCGCACGCCGAGGTCGCGCAGGAGCGCGGCGGACTCACCCGAAGCGGCCGCAGCCGCGTCTCCGGGTTTCGTCCCCCGATGCGAAGCGTCCGTCACGCCCCCACCCGGTGCTGCCACACCGCGCGGGGGGCTGGGGGGAGGATCGCTCTCAGTGCCTTCGTTCGCTAGGATCGCTGTGGATCGCGCGGCGAGTGGTGTCGGGGCGGGTTTTCCGCGTGGGGACGACGCCGGCGGCGCCTCGTCCGCCGCGGCCTGACCGATCAGGTGCCCGATCTGGTACCCGTCGTCCCCCCCGATCACCCCCGCGGGCACAAAAAAGAGCGCCTGGGCGGTGCTAGTGGGCTGGGCGGGTGCGAGGCCGAGCTTGCGAAGGCCGCGGTCGCTCAGAGCGGGGGCGTCCATAGCCAGCGCCAGCTGCGAGGCGCGCGCCAGAGCGTCGTCGGAGGGCGGCACGGCCCGCCCGCTGCGCAGGAGGCCGAGGCGCACGAGCGCGGGGGAGTCGCCGCTGAGCCCGGCGAGCGCGCGGGCGTAGGCGCCGACGTCGGCGAGGCTGAGCAGCGGGCGGGTGAGATAGCGCGTGACGGCGGCCCGGTGGGCGGGGTGGGGCGTGAGCTTGCCGAGGTATAGGTCGAGCAGCCGGCGGTCGAGGCGCTGCGCGGTGTGGCGGCGGGGCAGACCGAGGCGCGGCTCGTCCATCCCCCACGGGCGCGCCTCCCCCCGGACCACGCCCCAGGTGGGCGTGTAAGCGCTCTTGGAGCCGGGGGAGGGCGCCTCGAGCAGCCAGCCCTGCTGGGCGAGGCGGCGCAGGGCGCGGCCGGCGGCGGCGGGCGAGAGCGCCGGGTCGTAGCGGTGGGCGTCGGCGGCGGAGAGCGGGACGGGCGCCTGACTGACGAGGAAGCGGCGGGCGACGAGGGCGTAGAGGCCGATCGCGGCCAGGTTGTTGGCCAGGTCGGCGACGAGCGCGTCAGGGATGAGCACGTAGCCCGGGCCGGAGGGCGCACGACTGGGCGCGGGCGGCCGGATGGCGTGTGGTGCGAGCGTGGCGGTCATGGGGTTGCTCCTCGGTCACAGGCCACGAGCGCGGGCAACACAAAGCCCTGCGCCGTGTCAGAGTGCATTGACAGGCGATTCGGCATATGCTAGAGTGGAGCGAGACGCGGAAACGCGGACAACACAAAACAATCACAGCGTGCTGTGGGGTGGCGGAAGACCTTCGACGTGAGCTGGCAGGCTGACAGCGTCGGAGGTCTTTGTCATGCCCCTTGCGATTGCGCTGCGCAGGTGCGTGTGCGCTCGGCTCGCTCGCATGGACGACGGCGTGTACCGTCAGTCAGGCAATCAGGTCATCGCAGTACTCCCCGCGATAGGTATCGGCTAAGAACCATGGGCGCGCTCCTGCAGCGCCGCGGCACCGGGGTCGGCGTCGGCGGGCAGGTCATCCACGCGGCGGGGTGCCGGCACGTGCCAGCCGCGGCGCTGCGCCTCCTGGCGGATGAGCCATGTGAGCTCCTGGGTCACGCTGCGGCAGTCCTCATCGGCCAGCGCCTCCACGAGGCGCCGCGTCACGCGGTCAAGGGCGTCGGGCGTGTTGCGGGGGATGAGCGCCATGGTTCCCTCCTGCTGTCTCCGTACCCCCAGTATCCCACGGCGCGCCGGCCAGACGAGCGAAAGGCGCGGACTCAAACGGACTCAAACGGACTCAAGCGGCCCATAGCAGTACCTTCCCAGCCGCGCGAACGACGCCTGTCACAGCAGCTTCTGATCGAGCGCGATGATGGCTTCCACCGCCTCCGGCTCCAGCGCGACGCGCGCGGCGATGTGTGACACCGTGAGACCGTCCTGGTGCAGGGCGGTGATCTCCCGCTTGACGTCTATCAGCCAGGCCCGCTGCCGTCGTCTGGTCCGATCGCCGAAGCTATTCTTTCTGCCTGGCATTGCCGATGACTGCCCTCGCTCGATCTTCCACACTTCGACCCCCACCTCAATCCAGTTGAGCTGCGTTGCGAGTCGCTTGGGCGAGCGTGACGGGTCGTAGGGGATGCGGGGTGCTGTGTTTTGTGCCAGCTGCGCCGATGGTTCTGGTGCCAGGGCAGATGGCGTAGCAGGCGGCGTCTGCCAGATCGGCTGATGCGCGAGGGTGGCCCAGAAGGCCGCCATGACCCGACGCTGCAGCTCGGCGGTCTCGCGGTTGGCCCAGCCCTCCACCTGCGCGACGCGCGCCTCGATCGCGCGGTAGACGCGTTGCCGCTGCGCGATGTCGTCAATCGTGGCGAGGGCGGCGCGGTGTTCCGCGAGCGTGCCGAGCATGACGTGCGGCGCCGCGGTGAGTCGCTCCTGGTCAATCGCACGCCGGACGGCGTCGTCGCCCACCTGCAGGGGTAGCGCTCGCGACACCGCCTGGTTGGTATGGTGGTCATCCACCTGCTGCAGGTGGAACTGGAACCGCAGCAGCGGGCTTCCGCTGAGGCTCACGATGTAGTACGCGTTGCCGGCCAGGCTGCGGTCTGCCACCACATCCTGCCGCAATATGTACGGGAGGTGGATTCGATACAGGATGTGCTCGAACGTGGACAGGTATCCCGCGAAGCTGAGCGGCAGGGTGAGGGGCTGTCCGGCGGGAACCCAGCACGAGGCGGCCAGAGTTTTTAGGAACGCGGGCCACTGTCGGCGGTCCGCGGGGGGCTCGATTTGGGGGTCGTGGTCGATGCTCATCGCGGCACATCCGTCGCACAGGGCGGCCCTCTTGGGCGTGGAACCTCTGGCGCCCATGCTAGCGATCAAAGAGGACAAAGGCAAGCATGTTCGCGGACAGTTTTGGCCGAGATCACGGCCAGTTTGCAGCCTCTCGCGGACAGTCGCGGACACACCGCGGTCTGCGGCTGTCCGCGAGGACAGCGGGCAGAAAGTGGACACTGCGAGGACAAAGTGTGTCCTCATTATGTCAGGGATCCTCACGGTCCGTCTCGCCCCCTGGCGCCGCTGTCCCGCTCGCCCAGTAGTAGCGCGCCCCGCGCCCCCACCCCTGCATGACCAGCACGCCTGACTGCACCAGCGCCTGAAGGTCGCGCCGCACCGATCGGGCGTCAACCCGCCCGACAAAGAGATCCACCAGCTCGCGCGGCGAAGCCTCCCCGTGTCGCTGCACGTAGGCGCGAAGCTCGCGCTGCCGCTCCGTCAGACGCGCCGTGACACTGCCGGCGCTTACCCCTTCCATGGGCCTTCCGTACACGGTCACGATGAAGGAGACGCCCGTGTCGCGGAACTCAGGTGCCGCCATGCCCGCGTTGCGCAGCTCGTTGACCACCGTGTCGAGCCCCTGGCCGAAGGCCTCGACGTAGCCGGACTCGTACAGGATGTTCAGGATGACCCGGTTTCGGGACGACTGCTCGTCCAGGATGTTGGCGACCGTGATGCCGGGCGGCAGGCCCCCCGGCGAAATCCACTCGATGCGGTTGCGGAACTTCAACACGCGGGCCGCGCTGTTCTGCTGTGTGTAGTCGCGGTGCGCGAGCATGTTCACGCCGAGCTCGCGGATGACGACCCGCGGGTACTCGTGCAGCTCGATGCGCTGTGCGCTGTCGCCGATGGTCATGCCGTGGCGGACGTTCTGCCACAGGTAGCTCTCGAGCCGCTCGATCTGGTCGAAGATTGTGCCGCCGATGTTCTTCTCCAGGTGGACGACCTCGCCCGAGTTGACCTGGGTATCCTGGTAGTGCCCAAGGTCGATGACGGCGCGCTCGAAGATCGCCTGCGGGTCACGGCCGAAGCACAGGATCCCCGCGGTTGTCGCGTGCAGCGCGCCGTCGAGCGGGGCGAGGCACCGGCTCTGGATCAGGTACGCCAGCGGGTCGGTCGGCCCCTGGTAGCGCCCCCGGTTAACCGCGCCCGCGATGTGCCGGGAGACCTTGTCAAGGTCCAGCACGTCGGGGGTGGCATCGCGTACCGGCAGGTGGTCGGTGCTCGGCCGGGCGGATGGGTCGATAAAGCTCGGGTGCTGCATGGCGTTCGGCTCCTCACGTGTCGGGTCATTCTAGCAGACGCGCCCGCGTCTTTATCCTGCCGCCGGCCGCCATCACGCCTCACCCCGCAGCACGCGGTAGGCCCCGCGGCCCGCGCGCGCGATCGCCCCGCGCGCAAGTCCCTCCGCGAGCAGCCGGTCGAGGGTCGTCTCGGAGCACCCGAGCTGCTGGATGAGGTCGGCGCGGCGGATGACTCCCGCGCCCTCCCCGGCGGCGAGCACTGTGTCGAGGGTGAAGCTCGCAGGCCGTCCCCCCGAAACCGCGCCCGCAGGCCCGTCCGCGTTGCCCCCGAAACCCCGGTCCGCGCATTCCCCCAAAATGCGCTCTGATGCGTTCTGGGGCTTTTTCGCCACCGGCCTCAGCAGCTCCTCTATCGCCGTCACCTCGACCGTCAGACGGAGGTGTGCGGCCTGAAGGCGCGCCATCGTGCGCTCGACGGTCGCGAGCCCGACCGGGATCGCGGCGGGGAGGAGGATGCCGAACAGCAGGTCCAGCGCCGGGAGGATGGTGCCGCGCAGCTCGGCCGTCAGGGACGGGGCGTAGCGCACGACGAATGTCGCGTTTAGCAGGAACGTCGTCAGAAGGAAGAACGCGACGCCCCAGCTCCGCGCCGGCGACAGGCCCGCGAGCCGGGTGGCCCCGCCGGCGGCGATGCCGTAGAGGGCGACGGCGTCGATGGCGACGGTCAGCGCCGCCGCGGTGAGGTGGTAGAGCCAGTCGGGCAGGTGCAGCGCGGCGACCGAGCCCGGCTTGATCGCCGCGACCGTGTGGAAGATGTGGACGAAGCTGACGCAGAGGATGGCTGCGAGGAGCGGGTTGCCGAGGCGTAGCAGCGTTTCCGCAGTGGCGAGCGCCGCGCGCCTGGCCTCCAGCGCCCCCGCCTGGAGGGCGCGGCGCGCGGCGGGCGTGTCGATCGGGATGGCGTCCGCCGCGAGCAGGCCGGCGATGGGGTCGCCTGCGGGCGACGTCGTGCGGGTGATAAGGGCCATGGATGCTCCTCCGGCTATGGGGTGAGATCCACGCGGCACTCGCCAGGCTGATCCAGGCAGGTGCCCCCGGTCGAGTGCGGCCCCGGTGCGGGCCAGTCGGGCGTGGTCGTTGGGCCTGGTGCCGGGGCCACACTCGCTGCCACGGGTGCGTCCTCGGCCGGTGGCGCACTGACCACCACGATCTGCGGGGCCGGCGGCGGGACGGGCGTGGCGAGGTCGGGCGCGTCTGCCAGCTCCGGCGCGACCTCGGAGGCGCGCGCCCACACCGCGCCGCTCCCCACGACGTCGAGCAGCAGCCACGCCGCGCCGCTCCGGGCCACCACCGTGTAGGCCCGCCCTGGCTCGATCGCCCCCAGCACCGCGCCACCCGGCGCGTCGTAGGCGACGATCGCCCGCGTGAGCACCGGCGCGGTGGCGGTCGGCGCGACCTGCGCGACGGCCGCCGCTCGTGTCGGCGTGGCGATCACGATGACCGGGCGCAGCGGCTCGTCCCGCGCCCGCGGCTCCGCCCCCTGTCCGAGCGCCGCCCCCGCCGCGAGCAGCGCCAGCGCGGCCAGCGTGAGCAGCGCGTCGCGGTTGTCCTCGGCCCAGTCGTGGATGGTATCCCACATGGCTCCCTCGCTCCCTGCATCCCTACCTACCAGCCTCGCCCGTGCACCAGGTTTTCCGCGTCAGCGTGCGCTGCTGGCACGCTGGTAGGCGGTTACACCAGCTGATATTCGTAGCTCCGCTTGCGCCCGCGCTGTCGCACCGCCCCCGCCGCGCTCAGGCGCGACAGCTCCGCGTAGACCGTGTCCGCGTCGGTGCCGAGATCGCCTGCGATCTGCCGGCCGCTCGTCCAGTCCCCCGCCCGCGCCCCGAGCGCGCTCACGATCCGCTCGGCGAGCGTCGGCTCGGGCAGCGGCGTGGTCGGCGGGAGCGGCGCGGGCGGGGGCGGGAGCGCCGCCCGGGGTGCGTAGGGCCGGGGCGGCGCGCCCCGCGCGGCGTGCTCCAGGTCGGCGTCGCCTACAAGCGGCACGGCGACCGGCACGGGCGCCTCGTCGCCCCAGAACAGCGCCTGCCCGACCGCCAGCCCCGCTGCCTGCCGCGCGAGCGCGGGCGAGGGCAAGAGCAGCTCGGCGGCGTCAGGCGCGATGCGTGTGACCAGCCGGTGCGTTCCTGCCCGCCGCAGCGTCGCGCCGTAGGTGCCGCCGAGCATCGCCCGGCTCCAGTCGTGGCCGATGATGACGGCGTGGACGCCGACGCCGGCGTAGGCCATCGCCATCGCGGGCAGGAGCGCGAGCGTCGGCGCGTCGAGCTCACCCCGGATGATCAGGTTCGAGAACTCGTCGATGACGAGCAGCACCGGGTGGTCGGCGGCCTGTCCCTCCAGCCGGCGGCGCCCGATCTTGTCGACCCACTGGATGAGCCGCCCGATCTCCTCCGGTGTCACCGCCTGGCGCATGAGCGCGCCGCTCATGGGCTGAATCTGACGCAGCAGCCCCGACTCCTTGCCGTGGTGCGGGTCGGCGACGGCGACGTGCCAGCCGTGGTAGGCCGCCTGCGCGAGGAGCAGCTTCACGAGCGTGGTCTTCCCGCTCCGCGTCTGCCCACCGACGAACACGAACCCACACCCCGACATCGCGATCTGCTGCGGCTCGCCGCCCGCGTCGAACCCGACGAGCAGCCGGTCGGGCGCGAGGTGGCCGCGCGCGGCGAGTTGCGCGAGCGCTGGTCGCCCGGGGTCGAGTATGGGTGCGGTGGGCGCGGCGGGCGCGGCCTCTGGGAGGAGCGCGCCCTCCTGGCGCTGGTCGTTCCGATAGGAGACGTGCGGCGCGTAGGTGGTGAGGCTCCGTGCGCCGCTCTGGTCAGCCCAGCGGCTCTGGGTCGCGTAGTGCAGCTCGACCGAGCGCGCTGCCACGTCCCAGTCGCGCCGCCGCCGGAGGTCGAGCACCGTCACCGGGTGGTCGTTCTCCAGCCGCACCACCCCCGCCGCCGCCGCGCGGTTGCGCGCCCAGTCGCCGAGGCCGAGCGCAAGGCGCACGACGCCGATCGTGAGGCCGCTCGCCACCACGGTGACGGCGGCGAACAGCAGGAGGCGCAGCGCTGGGCCGTGCTCGGCGCGCATCGCGTCGAACTCCTCGCGCAGCCCTGAGACAAACGGCCACACGAGCGCGAGGGTCGCGGCCGCGAGCGCGCAGGCGCAGATCACGGCCACGGGCCAGAGCCACGCGGGCGCGGGGCGCGGTGGGGCCACTTGCCGTCCAGAGTCGCTCCAGTCGGGAAGGCGGGCGGGCGACGGGTTCGGGTGGTCGAGCGAGTCGGTCTGGCGGTGGATGATCCGCATCGCGTCCTCCTAGAACGGCACGTCGCCGGCGTCCGTGTCTGTGTCTGCGGTCTCCTCGGGCGCCGGCGACGAGGCGAGAGCCTGGGCCGCGCAGAGCACCTCGGCGATCGCCTTGGGTATGCACCCGCTCCAGCGGGCGAGGTCCGCGATGTCGGCCTCCCACGTCGCGGGGCGCGGCAGGGGCGCGAGCGCCAGGCGGGCGAGGCCGAGCGCCCCGCCCCCGAGCTGGTCCTCCAGCATGTACTCGGTCATGCCCGCGCCCCCGAGCAGCGCCGCGAGCGGAGCGGCCACGAGGCCGGGGTGGCGGCGGGCGAGCTGCTGGAGCTGGGCGTGGCGCGCGCCGCGGTCCGCCCCCGTGTACTGGTGCGGCGCGTAGCAGGGGCCGCAGAGGCTCCCCACGCCTGCGACGAAGAAGGCGTCGTACTCCAGCAGGGCGTAGGGCAGCTCGCGCCCGCAGCGCGCGCAGTGGCGGTCGAGCGCGTGGGCCACCATCCCGCTTGACACCGCGAGATCGAGGGGCGGGGCGTCGGGCGGACGTGCGCCCTCCTCGATCTCGCGGAGCGCGGGGAGCAGCAGCCCGAGCAGCAGGCGGAGCTCGCCGTAGGCCTGCTGCGCGTGGTCGTCGTCGTGTCGGTGGAGCATAGCAGCTATCCTTTCACGTTCGTTCGGCGGGGTCGGCGTCGTCCCACACGAGCGGGTGACAACCCGGCGGAATGATGCCGTCGCGTAGGGGTCTGCCGGAGCATCCCCTCATCGCCGCATAGCGCAGCCCTACGCCGCGTACTTCGGAGCGCCGAAGGCGCGGACCTCCATCGCCTGCCAGACCGCCAGCACCTGTGGCACGGTGGTGGGGAGGTGGTGGGCGTGGAGCCACGCGGCGTAGGCGGCGGCCTGCGCGTGGCGCTGGCGGGTGTCGAGCGCGGCGAGCAGGGCCGTGGCGACGCGCGGCTGGAACTGGAGCAGGTCGCCCAGCTCGGCGGGGTCGAGCGGCGGGTCGCTTGGGGTCTGCGGGGCGCGCGGGGCGGGCAGCGTCGCCCAAGCGGCGAGCACCTCGTCCACGGTGGTGGGGAGGTGGTGGCGGCCGAGCCAGCGGGTGTAGGCACCCGCCTGCGCGCGGCGCTGCGTGTCGTCAAGCGCGGCGAGGAGCGCGGCGGCCTCGGCGGGCGCGAACCAGATCAAGTCAGAGAGGGACTCGGGGTCGTAGAGCGGCACAGCGGCGCTGCCGTCAGGCCAGCGGTGGGCAGGGGGAGCGAGATGGCGCGACACGGCGACCTCCAGGCCGGAGGCCGACGGCGCGCACGGGGAATGAACCGTGAGAGACACGGCGACCTCCGGCGCACGTCCGCGAGAAACGACCAAAGCGCGGAACGCGAAAACGGCACCCCACGTCAGTGTGCTCCACAACGATGCGGAGCACAAAGCAGAGTGCCGCCGGGGTCGCCGCATGGTGTGCTACCATGCGCCCAGCCTCACGCCTGCTCACTCAGGTGTGGGGTTAGCAGCCGATCAGTGGTACGAACACTGGTCGGCTGCGGTCATTTCTGAGAGTCTATACTACATCAGTCTTGATGAGGTTGCAAGTGCTAGCGATACTTCTTTGGCACATGTTCTGATTGCCGCTCTCTCAGAAAAGCCTCGATCGCTGCTCGGGTTGAAAACCACTGAAACCCCATCCGCTTAGCGCGCAAGCGCCCGCTTCGGGCATGTTGACGTAAGGTGCTATAGGCTAATAGCCCTTCGCTCGCTAACTCTTTCAGCGTGATCAGCTCCCCCACCGTGAGCGGGTCGGGCGACTCGTGCTGCGGGTTGTTGGCGGGGTCGGCCATGTGGGTGCGGTGCTCCGCGCTGGGTTTGCTCTGTGGGGCCTATGGTACGCGGGGAGCGGCAGGGCGTCAACGGGAACGGGTGTGCATACCAACGGCACTGCCGCAGGCGGTGAGATGAGCTCCGGCTCTTCGGCCGCTTGATCTTGTCGCTCTCGTATCCCTGCTAAAGATCGGCCCTTGCCAATTCCACAGCTGTCAATAATATATCCACACGATATCCACAGGTTGTTCTACATATGGGCATAAGACTGTCAGACTAGCCTAGATAGGCGCCTGTTGATTCGTCTCGTTGTATGTCAGAGCCGCAACAGAAAAGTAATGCTTGACAAATGGACAGGGACCATGGTAGATTAGCAAGGGCGTGCTATGGCACGTTACTCAGAAAGAAAGGAGGTAATGAACGGATGGCGACGAACGGTAAACCCGGAAGCGGACGCGTCGGTGCGGTCAAGCAGCGCTCGCAGACCCTCAACCCCAACACAGGGCAGTGGGTGAAGCGCGACACCGAGTCCGGACGGTTTATGGACGTCAAACGGGATGGAGCGCCCTTCAAGGGCGTCCGGCGGGAAAAAGGAAGCGACCGCTCGTGAGTCTGGTTGGCGCCTCTCACGAGCGGTCGTTTCTTTTGTGTGTTCTTGGAGAACGTGCTCACTGTATCACGAAGGTGATTCAGTGGCAAGGAGCAAATCGATGACCTCGCAGGGTCTGTACAAGACTGGCGACACCTCGCCAGCGACGGGACGGTACGAGTTCGTCCGCTACACCGATGGCTCGACGACGCCGTCTCCGACGAGCCAGGAGCGCGTCATTCCGCTGAGCCGGGGTGAAGTGTTCCCTCCCATCCGCTCCTGTAACAAGGGCGCGTGGTGGCGGCAGATCGGCTAGCATTAGCCGACAGCAAGCGCGGGCGGCAACATTGCCGTCCGCGTTTGCTGTCTTTCATAGCCCATAGCTCACCCCAGCGCGAGCTCGTTCAGCGCCCGCCGTTGCTCCCGCCAGTCCGGCAGCATCCGGTCGAGCAGCGCGTAGAAACGCTTGCTGTGGTTGTGCTCCACCAGGTGGCACAGCTCGTGGACGACCACGTAGTCGATGTGGGGCTTCGGCGCCTGGATGAGCCGCACGTTGAGGGTGACCGTCCCCGCGCCGCTGCAGCTCCCCCAGCGCGCCTCCAGCGGCCGTATCACCAGCGCCGGCTCGGTGACGTCGACGGTCGTGAAGCGCGGCAGCATCGCCCGCAGCCGCTCGGGGAACACCCGCCGCGCCCGCGTGTCGTACCAGCCGTCGAGGAGCTGCCGCACGCGCTCTGTGTCGTCCGTGTCCGGCGTGGTGACGTGCAGCCACCCGCGCGTGAGCCCGACCACGGCCGGCTCGCCCGCGACCACGTGCAGCCGGTACTGGCGCCCCAGGTAGCGGTGCGTCTCGCCGCTCCGGTACTGGCGCGGCGGGGTGGCCGGGAGGTACCGCGCCAGCTCGCGCCGCTGCCGGAGGATCCACGGCGCCCGCTGGCGCACCTTCGCCGCGATCGCGTCGAGGTCGGTGTCGGGCGGCGCCGTCACACGCACGCGCAGGTCCGGCGCGACCGAGATCGCCAGCGTCTTGCGCGGCGCGTAGGACAGGTCGTAGGCGATCGTCGTGTCGCCGTACTGGATGGTGTGGGTCCCGCCACTCATGGCCCGCGCCTGCCCCGTGCCTTCGCCACTTCGAGAACCTGGTCGATCAGCACGTCGAGCTGGGCCAGGTCGAACTCGACACCCGCCTCGCGCTCCACCTCGCCGAGCTGCCGGTCGAGCTGGCGCTTGATGCGCTTCTGCACGTCCAGGTTGGTCTCCCAGTCGGTGACCTTGCCCGCCTCGATCAGCTGCTCCTGGGCGATCGCCACCTCGGCGATGCGCTCGTCACTGAGCCCGTACCCAGTCAGCCGCTCGCGCAGCACGCCGTAGTAGGCGCGAGCGTCGCGGTAGCGCGCGAGCGCGGGCGGCTCCCCGCCGCGCCCGCCGGCCCGCAGCGCCTCAAGCGCCTGCTCGGCGCGCCGCAGGTACTCCAGCTGGTCGATCCGCCCCTGCCGGTAGGCCAGGATCGTCTCCTCCACCAGCTCCGCGAAGGTGCGGTAGAGCGCCGGGTCCTCGTCCATCCGCTCGGTGATCGTGCGCTTCATACGGTTGAGGATGGTGTCGGCCTTGGCTGTTACGCCCCCCAGCCGCGCCACCTCGGCGTCGAACTTCTCGGCGTCGAAGACGTTCACCAGCTGGGTGATGACGCTGGTGCCTGTGGCGCTGATGTGCTCGTCCATCAGCTTCCGCACCTTCTCCTCGTACGCGTGGAAGTCCACCGCCTCGGCGTAGCGCAGCCGCACCGCCTGGCGCAGCTGGTGGAAGTCGCGCAGGTCCTCCTTGTAGCGCTGGATGCGCGCCTCGGGGGTGGTCTCGTAGAACGGCACCGCGCTGAGTGCCAGGCGTAGCGCCCGCGCGTAGTCTGCCAGGGCCTCGTAGAAGCGCGCCCGCCGGTCCTCGGGCTCCAGGTGGCGCTGCATGGCCTCGATGTCGCGCGTGTTGGCGACGCCTGCGAACACCGCCCACAGGTCGGAGTGGCGCTGCGGCAGCTCGGCGATCTCCGCGGCCACGTCGGTGAGGGTGCCGGCGACATCCTCGGCGTCGTACTCGGCCAGGGCGTCGTAGAGGTTCATGGCGTCGCTCAGCTCGCCGAGCACGCCGCGGTAGTCGATGACGTGGCCGTAGTCCTTGTTCTCGGCCAGGCGGTTGACGCGCGCGATGGCCTGCAGCAGCGTGTGCTCCTTGAGCGGCTTGTCGATGTAGAGCACCGTGTTGCGCGGCTCGTCGAAGCCGGTGAGCAGCTTGTCGACCACCACCAGGATCTCGACGCCGTCCTCGCGCCCGAAGGCGGCGACCGTCTCGCGCAGGTAGGTCTCCTCGTCGCCGTAGCGGCCCATCATCTGCTGCCAGAAGCGCTGCACCTCGGGCGCCTCCTCGCCCACCTCCTCGTGGCCCTCGCGCGTGTCGGGCGGGGAGATCACGAGCGCGGCGTCGATGCCCTCGTCACGCAGGTGGCGTAGGTACGTGAGCGCCGTGCGCTTGGAGGCGGTGGCGAGCTGGGCCTTGAAGCCGGTGCCGCGCCAGGTCGCGCGGTAGTGCTCGGCGACGTTGTAGGCGATCTCCTTGACGCGCTGCGCGGTGGCGCTGATTGCCTCGCCGCTGCTCATGCGGCGCTTGAGGTCGGCCTTCTGCTCGTCGCTCAGGTGGCGGGTGGTGCGCTCGAACCAGCGCTCCAGCTGGGCCTTGTCCACGTCCTGCTCGACCACACGGCCCTCGTAGAGCAGCGGCACCACCGCCTCGTCCGCCACGGCCTGGCGCATGGGGTACTTGTGGATGAAGTCGCCGAACTTCCGGGCGGTCGACTTCTCGGTCTGCGTCAGCGGGGTGCCGGTGAAGCCGATGAAGCAGGCGTTGGGGAAGACCTGCTGCATCTTGGCGTGGAAGGCGCCGTACTGGCTGCGGTGGCTCTCGTCGACGAGGACGAAGATGTTCGTGCCGGCGTCCCTCGCGTCCTGGCGCGCGGCCTGGTCGAACTTGTTGATGACGGTGGTGATGACGTCGGCCCGCTGTTCGCCCCGTCCGCGCGCGCCGGTGACGAGCCGCACCAGGTGGCCGCCGTCCGCGGCCTGGACCACGCGCTTGCCGCAGGCGTGGAAGGTCTTGAAAAGCTGCGTGTCGAGGTCCACGCGGTCGGTCACCAGCACCACACGGGGGTTAGCGATGGCGGGGTGGAGCGCGAGCGCCTTGGCGAGCATGACCATCGTGAGCGACTTGCCGCTGCCGGTGGTGTGCCAGATCACGCCGCCGGTGCGGGTGCCCTGCGCGTTCAGGTGCGCGACGCGGTCGATGGTGGCTTTGATGGCGAAGTACTGCTGGTAGCGGGCGACTTTCTTGACGCCGCCGTCGAAGACGACGAACTGGTAGACCAGCTCCAGCAGGCGCCCGGGCCGGAGCAGCGCGGCGATCAGGCGATCCTGCTCGGTGGGCAGCCGCTCGCCGAGCGCGGCGAAGTGCTGCCGGTCGGCGGCGCTCTCCTCGCGCCAGCCGAAGAGCGCGTCCCGGGCGGCGGTCGGGAGCGGGCGGTTGACGAGGGCGTGGAGCGCGGCCTCGTCCTCGCCCTCCTCGCGCCAGCGCGACCAGAAGGTCTTGGGGGTGGCGGTGGTGCCGTAGAGCGCGTGGTTGCCGCTGAGGGCGAGGAGCAGCTGGGCGTAGGCGAACAGGTGCGGGATCTCGCCGTCGCCCTGGTTGCGGAGCATCTGGCTGACGGCCTCGGCGGTGGCCTGCTCGCCGGGGGTGTCGAGGTCCGGGCGCTTGCACTCGATGACGACCAGCGGGATGCCGTTGACGAACAGCACGAGGTCGGGGCGGCGGGTGGCGCGGCTGCCCTGGCGCTCGACGGCGAACTCTTCGGTGACGTGGAAGACGTTGCGCTCGGGGCGCTGCCAGTCGATGTCGTGGAGGGAGTAGCTCTTGCGGTCGCCGTCGCTGGTCTGGGCGAGGCTGGTGCCGAGCGTGAGCAG
>JBDLTZ010000152.1:0-23197 GCA_039805565.1 Chloroflexota bacterium
GCCTGACTTCTCACCGATTGAGCAAGCCTTTGCCAAGCTCAAGAACCAGTGGCGCAAAGCCCAAGCCCGAACCCCTGAAGCCTTACTTGATGCCGTGAGCGCCTCTCTGCCCTCGATCACCCCTCAAGATGCTCACGGCTTCTTTCGTGACTGCGGCTTTCGTCTCACTTCCGACCCAGCTCAACCTTTGTGAGAAATGCTCTAGAGATAGTAAAAGGGTCCTGAGACCCTCTTCGTCAGCGCCGCACCTTGCTCTGGCTCAATTGTTGCAGCTGCTGCTCGCAGGTCTCGCGAAGCCAGCTTGCGGCCACCCCGTCCAGCAGCTCGTCCGGCGGGTGAGGAGCGAGCTTGCGGAGAGCACTGCGGTACTCGCGTGCGGCCAAGTCCGCCCGCCCGGCATGGAGGTGTGCATCGGCCAACCGGAAAGAGATCAGCGGCGCGTCGGGGTTCAGGTAGCGCGCACGCTCGAGCTCGGCCACCGCCGCACCCCAGGCGCCCTGCCGCACATAGATCGAGCCGAGCAGCACGTAGGCCTCGTCGTTCAGCGCATCAAGCTCAAGAGCGCGCCGGATCTCCTCCAGCGCCAGCTCGAGGTCGCCCCGGTCAGCATGGGTGCGCGCCGCCGCCGTCAGGTCCTCTGCCGTAGGGCGGCTCACGGGCGTCTGAGGTGCGGCCTGCGCGGAGACCTCCTTCACCCGAGCACTGGGATCCTGGACCTGGTGCTCAGGTCCGCTGCGGCGCCGCTGCCGCCGTGGGTCGCGGCCCTCGCCCTGCGCCCGCCCAGCGGTGTCCCCACGCGCGACACACACCTGCGATCCCTTGTAATAAACGTAGGCACCACCCACCTCTCGCGAACGGAAGCCGTCGAATACGTTCCAGAGCGTCTCGGAGAACCCGAGCAGCAGCAGGCCCTCGGGCGGCATCGCATCGTAGAAGCGGGAGATCAGGTCGCGCCGCACGTCCGGCTGGAAATAGATCGTCACGTTCTGGCAGAAGATCACGTCGCAGCCGCGCAGCTCGCTCGGGAACAGCTCGAGAAGGTTGACGCGCGTGAGGCTCACCACAGAGCGCAGCGCGTCGCCCGTTAGATGGCCGTCACCCTGCGGCCGGAAGTATCGGTCGAGCAGCTCGGGGGGGACGTTGGCGAGCGACCGGCCGCGGTAGAACCCCGACCGCGCCTTCTCGAGCGCCAACTCACTCAGATCGGTGCCGTACACCTCGAGGGGGCGACTCTCGCCGCCAAGCGCCTCAAGCGCGGCGATGGCGATCGAGTAGGGCTCCTCCCCGGTCGAGCAGCCCGCACTCCAGATACGGATGGGCATGCCGGCGGGCTTGCGGGCGTGGATCTCCGGCAGCAGCACGTCGCGCAGCGCGCGCAGGTGGGCCTGGTTGCGGAAGAAGAAGGTCTCGTGGTTGAGTACCAGCTCGGCCAGCCGCCGCAGCTCGTCGCGGTCGCCACCGGCCCGTACGCGGCGCTCGTAGCGCTCCAGGTCATCGCCGGTCTCCGTCACGCGCTGCGCGAGGGCGGCCTCCAGCACACGCCGCTGTGCGTCGTCCAGGTAGATCCCGGCGAACGCCGCCAGCGCGTCACGCACCCCGCCGAACTGCGCGGCCGTCAGGGCCACGGCACTGTGCTGAGATCGAAGTGCTGTGGACAGTCGGCTCATAACTCAGCCCCTCGGACAATCTCCACCAGCCGCACCGCAATCCGCGCCGGGGGCAGCGCCTCATCCACCACGCCAAGGATCTGGGCGGCCCGCGGCATGCCGAAGATTGCACAGCTCGCCTCATCCTGGGCGATCGTGCGGCCGCCGCGGCGCCGGATCGCCTGCAGACCGTAGGCCCCGTCGCGGCCCATACCGGTGAGGAGCACACCCACGGTGCGCCGGCCGTACACTTCGGCGGCGGCCTGCATCGCGATATCCACCGACGGACGCTGGATCAGCAGCGGTGAATCGCTCAGGTGAACACGGCCGGCGGCGGTGATCAGCATATCGCGCTTGTCCGGCGCCACCAGCACCTCGCGCGGCTGGATCGGGCGCCACTCCGACGCCAGGGCCACAGGCAGCGGGCCGGCCGTAGCGAGCCACTCGACCATGCCGCCGCTGAACCCCTCGGCGATATGCTGCACCACCAGCACCGCCGCCGGCAGGTCTCCGGGCAGACCAGCGAGGATCTGGTGGACCACCCGCGGGCCGCCGGTGCTCGCGCCGATCACGATCACCGGGAAGGACAGCGGCTCCTGCGCAGGCGCGTGCCGAGGACCCGGGGGCGCGGCCGGCGTGGCGCGGGCCGGCTCGCCATCCCCCGCACCTCTCGCTGCTGTGCCCGCGGCGGGCGGAGCTTCGCCGGAGGAGGGCTTGCGCCGCCCGCGCAGGTGGGTCACCACGCGCACCCGCGAGAGCACCTTCACGCGCCGGACGAGGTCGCGCGCCGCCCCCTCGAACGTCCTCGGGTCGGCTGTAGAGGGCTTCTCCATGACCTCGAGTGCTCCCGCACCGAGCATCTGGAAGGTGATGTCCACATCGCTGTCGTTGAGCGACCCAGTGATCACCAGGATGGGCGTCGGGCAGTAGGCCATCAGGTACTCGGTGGTGGCGAGCCCGTCCATTACCGGCATCTGCACGTCCATGGTCACCACGTCGGGCCGGAGCTCCTGGACCGCAGCGATCGCCTGCCGGCCATCGGCGGCAGTGCCCACGACGCGGATCAGCGGGTCCTGCTCTAGCATGCTCGTGATGAAGCGCCGCATCATTGCGGAGTCATCGACGACCACGACGCGGATCGGGTCTGTCATCAGGCTACTGCATTTCCAGGATCAGCTTGACGCGGTTCGGCAGGTTGAGCAGATCCACGTCCTTGTTCAGATAGTCGTCCACCCCGGCCTCGAACGCCGCGTGCTTGTCCTCGCTCGAGGTGAGCATGATGATCCGCAGGTCGTCGAGCGCGGGGTTGTCGCGCAGGCGGCGGCAGACCTCGTAGCCGTCGATGCCGGGCATGTGGACGTCGAGCACCAGCAGGTCCGGCACAGCCGAGGCGATCGCACGCAGCGCATCCTCGCCGCTGTGGGCCAGGCGCACATCGTAGCCGTACATAGAGAGCCGCATCTTGACGATGTCGGTCACGAGCCTGCTGTCATCGACGACGAGAATTGATTCGGGCATGCATAACCTCTGCAATTAGCGTGTGAAGGGCGTGGGGGCTACCCCCCCAGAAGCTGACGGATCGTCTCCAGCAGGTTGCTCTGGTTGAACTGGCTCTTGACGATGTAGGCCTGTGCGCCGACCTCGAGCCCGCGGCGGCGGTGCTGCTCGGAGGCCAGGCTCGTCATGATGATCACGGGAAGCTCAGCCAGACTGAGCTCGGTGCGGATGCGGCTTGTGAGCGTGAAGCCGTCAACACGCGGCATCTCGACGTCGCTCACCACCAGTTCGTACGATCCGGCCCTGAGCTTGTCGAGGGCGTCGAGGCCGTCCACAGCGGTGGTGACGTCGTACCCGGCGGAGTGCAGGATGCTGCGGATGAGCTCGCGGGTGGCGAACGAGTCGTCGGTCACGAGCAGCCGCTGGCGCCGCGGCGCACTATCGCGGGCAGATGGGGCGGCCAGCGCCGTGCCGCGCGTCATCTGGGTAAGGCTCAGCGGATTGAGCAGCAGCGCCAGCCGCCCATCGCCGAGCTGGATGGCGCCGCTATAGCGCCTCTGCCCCTCGAGGAGCGCCCCGAGCGGCTTGACCACCACCTCGCGCTCATCCACCATACGATCTACCAGCACGGCCAGGGGCCGCTTGGCGGCGCCGAGCAGCAGGGCCGGCACGCGGCGGTGCCCAAGCGGGCGCGCCTCGCCAATCTCAAGCAGCGCGTCCAGGCGCACCACCGGCACCAGCACACCGTCGTGGTCCACCATCGCGCGCCCCTCGACCGTGCGAATCCTCTCGGGATACACCCAGATGCTCCCCTGGCACCCCGAGGCCGGCACGCCGAACAGGTGCTCGCCGGTCTCCACCAGCAGCACGCGCGTGGTCACGAGCGTGAGCGGCAGCACGAGGGTGATCGTCGTCCCTAGGCCGAGCCTCGACTCGATCTGCACCTGGCCGCCGAGCTCGACGATGTTGGTACGGACCACATCCATGCCCACCCCGCGCCCCGAGACGTCGGTGATCAGCTGGGCAGTGCTGAAGCCGGGGGTGAACACCAGCTCAACCGCCTCCTGGTCGCTCAGCAGCGCGGCGGCGTCAGCCGAGAGCAAGCCTTTGCGGACGGCGGCCTCGCGCAGCCGCTTCGGGTCCATGCCGCGCCCGTCGTCCCGCACCGTGACCTGCGCCGAGGAGCCGAGCGCCTGGGCGGAGATCGTCAGGGTGGCCTGGCGCGGCTTCCCGGCGCGCTCGCGCTCCTCGGGCGACTCGACGCCGTGGTCCACCGCGTTGCGCAGCAGGTGGACGAGCGGGTCGGAGAGGGCCTCGATCACCTTGCGGTCCAGCTCGGTGGTCTCGCCCTCGAGCACCAGCGCCACCTCGCGGCCGAGGTCGCCGGCCAGCTCCCGCACCGCACGCGGCAGGTTGCCGAACAGCGTGCCGATTGGCAGCAGACGGACGGCCATCACCTCCTGCTCGAGGTCCTCGACGAGCTGGGCGGAGTGCGCGGCGTACTGCCCAAAGCGCTCGAGCTGCGCTTTGATGATTCGGCCCGCGCGGTCGCCGGCATTGAGCATCCCGTTGACGTAGCCGTCCAGGCTCTCGCGCTGGCTCTGGGAGAAGCGCAGCCGGCGCAGCTCGGACTCGAGGGTGATCAGCGCGCGCTCCTGCTGGGTGATTAAGTCGGCCAGCTCCTCCAGAGCCTGGAGGTGGACAGCGTGGCTCTGCCGCCCGACAGTGAGCTCGCCCGCGAGGTTGAGGAGCTTATCCAGCCGGTCCACCCGCACCCGCACGGTCTGGCGCGCAGCGGAGCGGCGACGTGAGTCTTGTGTCTTGAGCGTTGAGCGCTGAGCGTCACGCGTGAGGAGCTGCGTCTCGGGTATCTGGGCAGCGGGGGGCAGCACGGTGGACTCGAGGGCATCGGCGGGCTTCTCGTCCTGCGACAGGCCCCGGCCGAGGCGCACGGCGAGCGCGTCCACGTCTACCGTAACAGGGCGGCCATCGACGGCGGCCGAGACCAGCTCGAGGATCGCGTCTCCCCCCTTCAGCAGGTCATCGGCGAGCACACGATTGAGCTCGCGGCGGCCGTCGCGCACAGCGCCGAGGATGTGCTCGCAGGTGTGGGCCACCTTGCCGATCGCCTCGAAGCCGAGCAGGCGCGCCGAGCCCTTAACGGTGTGGATCGCGCGGAAGATCGCGTCGATCTGCTGGCGGCGACCCTCATCGTCCGGGGCGAGCGCCTCGAGCTCCACGAGACCCTGCGCGTAGACTCGCAAGTTCTCGGTGGTCTCGTCGCGGAACTGGCTGTAGAAATGCGACAGGTCCATCTACTTCTTCGTGATCCCGTGCAGGCGGTCGGCAATGGCGGTGAGACGCTGAGCGGCGTCCTGGACCTGGCGCGAGCCGGCGGCAGTGCGGCGCGCCACATCGGCGATCTCGCGCATCGTCTCCACCACCTGCTCGCTGGCGCTCTGCTGCTGGGCGGTGGCCAGGTTGATCTCGGCGCTGCTCTGGGCGGTGCGCTCGGCTACCATCACGATCGAGTCCATCACCTGGCCGGCGCTGTGGGCCAGCTCGACGCCGCGCTCGACCTCCTTGCCTCCCTCCTCGGCGGCCAGCACTGCGGAGCTGGTGGCCTGCTGGATCTCGGCGATCACGCCCTTGACCTCCTTCGCGGCTGCCAGGGCGCGGTTGGCCAGGCTCTTGACCTCGGCAGCCACCACGGCGAAGCGGCGACCGTGCTCGCCGGCTCCAGCGGCCTCGATAGCGGCGTTCAGCGCCAGGAGGTGCGTCTCGTCCGACAGGTCGTTGATCAGGTCGATGATCTCGCCGATCTGCTGCGAGCGCTCGCCCAGGTTGAGCACGCGCGCCGAGACATCCTGCACCCGCCCGCGGATACGGTCCATCGCCTGAATGCTGCGGTCTACCGCGTCCTGCCCCTCGGAGAGGTTCTCCAGCGTCTGGCGGGCTGCCTCGGCCACCTGCTCGGCGGCGATGGCGATCTGGCGCGCGGTGGAACCCAGCTCCTCGATCGTGGTGCTGACCTGCGAGACGGCGCTGGCCTGCTCGGTGGCGCCGCTGGCCTGCTCGTGGGAGGACGCCAGCAGCTCGCCGGCGGCGTGCGAGAGCTCGCTGCCCAGCTCAATCTGCTGGATGTTCTTCTCCATGAGCTTCTGGTTGGTCTGGTAGAGGTCCTCGGCCTGCTGGCCGCCCTGCTCGATGAAGCGCGCGGTGCTGCCGCTCCAGAGCCGGGCGACGTAGGCCAGCAGCGCGCCCACAGCGGCAAAGAACACCACGAAGACGACCACCCGCGTAACGCCGCCGAGGTCGTTCTGGGGCTGGAGCGCGCCCACGACCTCGCCGACGGCCAGCCCGACGTAGAGCGCGACGGCAGCCACAAACAGGCGCACGCTGTCGGCGGAGCGCCCGAAGAGGCCGGCGGCAACGACCGGGAAGAGGAACGAGATGGCGCCGGGGCCGGTTGCGCCCCCGGTGAGGTAGATCACCACGGAGACGTACAGCAGCGCGCCGTAGAGGAACAGGCCGGTGCCGAGGCGGTGGTGGCCGAGGCGCACGGCGGCGAGAGTCGCGGCGGTGATGACGCCGACCATCAGCACGATCGACGCTGCGGCGCCAATGACCTGTGGCGCGAGAACGCCGGCTATGCCCAGCAGTGCCACCAGCGTGCAACCGGCGAGCGCAACGGCGGCGAAGGCGGTGGCCAGGTGTACCAGAAGCTGCGATCGTTGCGTGTCGTCACCTTGGATACTGGTGACCATACGCGCGAACAGCGGTTGATCGGCTGTGTGTTCCATGATTTCTCTCCGCCGGCTGGCAGCTGCACCGCCAGCCGGCGGCACGTCTCTACTTCGCGGAGGACTTGCAGCCCTCCGTACCTCCCTGCTTCCGCAGTCTCCCCCTCTCCCGCGGCAGGGAGAGGGGCCGGGGGTGAGGGCTGTCCCCAGCATCTATGTCGTCGTGGCCTGCGACTGGAGCAGGGCGCTGCGGGCGACGGCGCGCAGGTCAAGCTGGAGCACAATATCTCCCTCGACCAGCAGCACTCCCGTGACCCACGGCTCACTCAGGCGCTCATGCAGCAGGCTCGGGAGCGGCTGAACAGCTGGGAGCTCAAGAAGCTCCTCGACGCGGTCCACCAGCAGCGCGATTTTGCGGCGCCGCAGCGGGACCACCAGCGCTCGCCGCCGCCCCTGCCCACCCCGGTCCGCCGGGTCCAGCAGCGCGCCGAGCTCGAAGCCGATGTACGGCCGCCCAGGCCCATCCCCGGCAGCCAGATCCTCCGGGCAGGTCACGAGCCTCGCGTCGGTGTAGTCGTCGCGCCGGACGGCGTAGCGCCGCAGCGGCGTACGGACGAGGAGCAACAGGCCGTTCATAGGCAGTGATGACGCGTGGCCCGCGACAGATCGTTACGTCCAGTCGCGCAGGCCGGCGATAAGCTCACTCAGGTCAAGCAGCATCACGTGCTGGGAGTCGTACCGCGCGACGCCGCGGATCATGCGCGCACGCGTTGGGTCGAGCCCGGGCGGGGCCGGCTCGATCGCGTCGGACGACAGGGCCACGAGGTCCAGAACGCCGTCCACCAGCAGCGCCATGTCGATGTCGTCGTGGGAGACGATCACAAGGCGCGACGCGCGGGTGACGGGCGATTGGACGAGGCCGAGGAGGAGGCGCGGGTCGACCACAGGCAGGATCGTGCCGCGCTGGCTCAGGATGCCGGGCAACGCCGGGGGTGCGCCGGGCACGGGGGTCAATGGACGGTAGCGCGCGACCTCGCGGACGCTGGGCGATGGCACGGCGTAGAGCTCCTGCTCCAGGCGCACCAGAAGCGCGTCCAGCGTGGGACGGTCTTCACTCTGTTCGCCGGCGGGCCTCGTCGTCACGATCAGCATCATTCCGCAAAGCGGGCACACCCGCACCTCTCCCCGATACGCCTCGCAGCATACTATGGACGTGCGAGGCGGGTCAAGCGCATCGGTGGTACTGGAGGCACGTTGTCCGGGGGTACTCTTGTTTGCCGGTGTATAATCAGCACAGACGTGCAGCAGAGCTGGGGAAGGCGGATCGATGCGCGAGTTGGATATGCGGCGGCAGAGGCGAGACCCCGAGGCGCAGTGGACGCTGTTCGCGGCGGGGGTGACGCTGGCGAGCGCGCTGCTGCTGCTGGTGGTGCTGACGCGGCCCCAGCCGCGTCCCCCGGTGATATCAGATCTGGCGCCCGCCACTGCCGAGGTGCTCGTCCCCACCCCACCGCTGGTGGCACCGCCATCCGCCGATGCCGCGCCCCCGCCCCTGGGTCAGGCGCCAGCCGATGCTCCTCCCGCGTCACAGCCCGCGCCGCAGCCGGCCCCCGCACCCGCGGCCGGGAGCGTGGCAGTGGGCGCGGCACCGATCCTGATGTACCACTACGTCCGGAGCGTGGACCAGGCGGCCGACCCGCTCGGCTGGGAGCTCTCGGTGACGCCGGAGCTGCTCGAGCAGCACGTGGCCTCGCTGGCGCAGGCCGGCTACACAGGAGTGCGGATGGACCTGCTGGCACGCTGCATGCGGGGTGAGCCCGTATGCCCTCCGCGGCCGGTGGCGCTAACCTTCGACGACGGCTACGAGGACGCCTACACAGCGGCGCTGCCGGTGCTCCAGCGCCACGGCTTCACGGCCACGTTCTACATCGTGAGCGACTTCATCGGCCAGCCGGGGTACATGAGCTGGGAGCAGCTCGCCGCGCTGCGCGACGCCGGCATGGAGATTGGCGCGCACAGCGTGAGCCATCCCGACCTGACGACGCTGGACGCCGCCGAGCTCGCACGGCAGGTGGGCGAGGTCAAGGCAGTGCTCGAGGCGCGGCTGGGAGTGCGCGTGACCAGCTTCTGCTACCCCGCCGGACGCTACGCCCCGCATGTGGTGGAGGCCGCGCGGGCAGCCGGCTACGAGAGCGCCACGACGACGCGCTGGGACAACGACTACGGCGATCTGCTCGCGCTCCCCCGGCGGCGGGTGGCGGGCGGCACCACCGCCGAGGACCTCGGCTGGATTGTGGCGAACTAGGCGAACTAGGCGAGCGCTGAGGCGTGAGGCGTGAGGCGTAAGTCTTGAGTGGATGCGCTAGTGCGCGAGAGTGCTGGGGGCGACCCCGAGGGAGCACTATGAAGATTCTGATCCTCGGCGACGACGGCCGCGCCCACGCGCTGACGTGGAAGCTGCTCAACAGCCCGCTCTACCCCGAGGTCGTCGTGGCGCCGGGGAACGGCGGAACCGCCCCGCTGACGCTCACGGCCGACCTCGAGGAGACCGACGTGCCCGCGGTGGGGCGCTGGGCCTTCGACGAGCTGTTCGACTTGATCGTACCCGCGGGCAGCCGGCCGCTCCACGGCGGGCTGGCGGAGGAGGTGCTCTCGCTCCAGATTGGCGTGTGCGGCGCCTCCCAGCGCGCCGCCGCCCTCGAGTGCAGCCGCTGCCAGGCCAAGGAGTTCATGCTGCGCCACCGCATCCCCACCGCGCCGGGCCGGGCCTTCACCAGCCTGGAGACCGCCGAGCGCTACCTCGCCTCCCAGCCCCTACCAGTGATGATCAAGGCCGACAGCCCCGCCGGCGGCGAGGAGTGGTTCACCGACCGCTACGCGGCGCTCGAGGGGCTGCGGCGGATCTTCACCAACCGGCTGGACGAGCGCGCGGGCGAAGGCGTGGTGGTCGAGAGCTACCTCCCAGGGCCGCACGTGGTCCTCTCTGCCCTGGTGGACGGCAGCTCGGCTGTGCCGCTGCTGGCGACGAGGCTCTACGACCGGGTGGAGGAGGGAGACGCGGGCGCGGTGGCCCCGGGCGTCGGCGCACACACCGGCAGCTCGGCCTTCGCGCAGCAGCTCACGCGCTACCTGCACGAGAAGTTCATCCTGCCGGTGATGGCCGGCGCCGCGCGCGAGGGGCTGCCGCTGTGGGGCCTGCTGGGGGTCGACTGCATCATCACGCCCGGGGGCCCTCGACTGACGGCCATCCGCTTCAGCATGCGCGAGGGAGAGGCCCAGGTCGTGCTGCCCCGCCTCGAGGACGACCTGGCGCCGCTGCTCCAGGCGGCGATCGCGCGACGGCTCGGTGAGCTCCCCGCGCCGCGCTGGACGCCGACGCCGACCGTCGGCATCGGGCTGTTCGCGCGCGGCTACCCCGGCTACTTCCCCTACGGAGGGGCGGTCGGCGGGCTCGAGGAGATCGACGAGGGGGTGCTGCTGTTCCACAGCTCCACCGCGAACCCGGCGGCCACCCTGCGCTACACCCCTCGCACCTCGTACGGCGGGCACGGCGCCGGACCTGCAGCGGCGTTCGGCTCAATGCTCGGCGGGCTGATGGGCCTGGGCGGGCACGGCGGAAGCTCGCTCCATACCACCGGAGGGCTGGTGCTCACCGTGGTGACCCAGGGCGTCACCCTGGCTGGGACCAGAGCACGCGCACTCGTCAACGCCGACCGGGTGCGGTTCGACGGGCGCGCGTACCGCGGCGACATCGGGGCGAAGGAGTTCGGCTAGACCTCGCGGTTCCCGGCCACCAGCGAGACCAGCAGCGCCACGCCGAGGTGCAGTGCGACGAACGGCGCCAGCAGCGGGCGAAAGACATAGCGCATCGGCCGGAGCAGCGGTACGCGCGCGTACAGCACCGTCAGCACCAGGATGCCGATCGAGATGCCGAACTTCGTCAGTTCGTCCAGCTCGACGTGCAGCAGCCGGGAGGCGAGCAGCTCGCCGCCGATGGCGAACAGCAGCAGGAAGGCGGCGTGCTCCAGCGCCGGCTCCCAGGCCATGAGGCGGGTGAAAATCACCGCTGCGAAGCGCATCATCACGATGCCGATGCCGACGCCCACCGCCACGATCCAGAACTGGTCCGAGAGCGCCACGGCGGCGACGACGTTGTCCAGGCTGAAGGCCATGTCGGCCAGGTTCAGCGCCAGCACGACGCTCCAGAATCCGCCCTTCCGTGCCTGAGCGACATCCTCGCCGTCGTTCACGTGGAGCTGGTGTTTCACGAAGTGGCTCATGCCGAGGTAGATCAAGTACGCCGCGCCGAGGATCTGCATCCACGGCGCCTGCATGATGTAGGCGGCGAGGGCCAGCATGATCACCCGCCCGGCGTAGGCGCCGAACAGGCCGACCTTGAGCGCGGCATCCTTCTGGCACCCCAGGAGTCGGTCCGACCAGCCGAGGATCGGGCGAAGCCAGGTGGGCCAGGGCGTCGTGCGGTCCGTCGGAAGGTGCGCGACCATCGCGCCCATCACGGCGGCGTTGTCGATCGAGAGGATGCACTCCAGGAAAATGAGCTGTGCGATGACAGAGACGATGACCACGTTATGACCTCCATGCCAGAAACCGGCGGTGAGCAGACAGAACGACGGAGCGTACGTATGCACGCTCCGTCGTCGTAGCATCGGGGAGAAGCATAGCAGGGGCTGACGCGCTGCGTCGAAAAGAAACGGTTATCTTCGGGGAAGAGGGCGTAACTGACAGAACGCACACACTCACCCCTCCTCGGCCACTGCTGGACGTAGGACTCGTGCACCAGACGCCACCATGACCGACAGCGCCGCAGCCCTCCGCCCCTACGGGCTATATACGGCGCCTCGGTAGCAGTGCTAGACTCCGTGCAGACCCTGGTCTGAGGGGCGGCGGTCCGACACCAGCACGTGATGGTCGGCCGAACGCCTCTCTAGCCGGGGTTTCCACGTTTGACAGCGGCGCCCGCCGGTATATCATATACAGTCACAAGAGCGACTAACGAGACGGGGGTGGTATGCAGCTCGAGATCGCCGCCGGGACGCGCTACCAGACCAAACAGGAGCTGGTGTACCACACGCTGCGTGAGGCGATCATGCGCTGCCGGCTCCAGCCGGGGCAGCGGCTGGTGATCGAGGAGATCGCCAGTCAGCTCTCCGTCAGCCCCATCCCCGTCCGCGAGGCGCTGCACATCCTCCAGTCCGAGCGGCTGGTGGATACAACCCCGCACGTCGGTGCCACCGTCGCCCGCATCTCCCGCGAGTCGGTGGCCGAGGTGTTCACCGTGATGGAGGGGCTCGAGCTGGTGGCCACTCGCGCCGCCGCCCGCCGCATGGGCGCGTCCGACATGGCTGAGCTGACAGCCCTGCTCGACGACATGGACCGCGCGCTGGCCGAGGCCGACCACGAGCGCTGGGCCGACCTCAACACGCAGTTCCACCGCCAGATCACGCGCATCGCCGGCATGCCGATGCTGCAGGAGATGACCGAGCGCGCGATGGCGCACTGGGACCGGCTGCGGCGCTACTTCTTCAGCGGTGTGCTCGCCCACCGCATGGAGCAGGCCCACCGCGAGCACCACCGCATCCTCGCGGCCATGGGCGAGCACGACTACGACCGCCTCGAGGACTTGGTGAAGCACCACAACCGCGACGCCCTCGACGCGTACACCGACTACCTGACGAAGGCCGGCTGACGCGCGTCGGCCGGCCTTTGCACTGGAGCCACACCATGAGCGCAACCGGCATCGAGAGCCTCCCCAAGACCATGGCCGCCGTCGTCTGTCGCGGCCCGCGCGACTACCGCCTCGAGGAGTGGGCCGTACCGAAACCTGGCCCCGGCGAGGTGGTGGTGCGCGTGAAGTCCGTCGGCATCTGCGCCTCGGACCTTAAGTGCTACACCGGCGCGCCGCTCTTCTGGGGCGACGCGAACCGCACTGGCTACTGCCAGCCGCCCGTCATCCCCGGCCACGAGTTTGTCGGCGAGGTGGTGGCCCTCGGCGAGGGGGCCAGCGAACAGTACGACCTCCAGCTCGGCGACCTGGCCGTGTCCGAGCAGATCGTCCCTTGCTGGCAGTGCCGCTACTGCAAGCGCGGCCAGTACTGGATGTGTCAGGTCCACGACATCTACGGCTTCCGCCAGCGTACCTTCGGCGCCATGGCGGAGTTCATGCTGTTCCCTAAGGGCGCGCTCAACTACAAGGTCCCGCGCGAGGTGCCGATCGAGCACGCCGTGTTCATCGAGCCGCTGGCCTGCTCAATCCACGCCGTCCAGCGCGGCGAGATCGAGTTCGGCGACGTGGTGGTGATCGCCGGCGCGGGGCCGCTCGGCCTGGGGATGATCGCCGCCGCGCGCCTCAAGAACCCGGGTCTGCTGATCGCCCTGGATCTGGACGACCAGCGCCTGGAGGTGGCCAAGGCCGCCGGCGCGGACATGGGGATCAACCCTCGCAAGGAGGACGCCATCGCCAAGGTGCGCGGCCTCACCGAGGGGTACGGCTGCGACGTCTACATCGAGGCCACCGGCCACCCGGCGGCAGTCGAGCAGGGGCTCCACATGATCCGCAAGCTCGGCACGTTCGTCGAGTTCAGCGTCATGCGTGAGCCGGTCACGGTGGACTGGACGATCATCGGCGACACCAAGGAGCTCAACGTCCACGGCTCACACCTCGGCCCCTACTGCTACCCGATCGCGATCGACATGCTCCGCAAGGGGCTGCTGCCGATGCAGCACATCGTCACCCACCAGATGCCCCTGGCGAAGTTCCAGGAGGGCATCGACCTGGTGGGCGCCGGGGACCGCTCGATCAAGGTGACGCTCGAGCCGTAGGCCTGTCTCGGGCCACCGGCTCAGTGCCGTGGAGGAGCCCCGCCCCTCCACAGCACTGAGCCGGGGTAGGCCGGCTCACACATCGTACGTCCGCCGTGCCGGCGCGTAGCTCACATCTACCAGCTTCGTCAGCCCCCACGCCACCAGCGAGTAGACCACGATCCCCACCAGCGAGGACCACTCCAGCACCGAGGCGTTGAAGCTCGGCTCGCCGAAGATCCCGGTGAACGGCAGCGCGAACACGCCGCTCAGGCCGTAGATGAAGCTCACAAACGGGCTCGCCGGGTTCGCCCCCAGCAGCAGCAGCACGAAGCGCGCTGCAAGCAGCACGCACACCGCCCCGAAGATGAAGTAGATCACCTGCTTGATTCGCTCGGCCGTGGCCGCCCGCCGCTCGGCCTCGCTCGGTACGCTCACGTGCTCCGAGTAGGCGTAGCGGTCGCCCGGCGTCTCCACCACCTGCTCGCGGTACACGTCGCGCTGCGCGTCGTCCGGCGCGGCGTCGTAGCGCTCGCGCTCGGTTCTGTGATACACTTCCCGCTGACCGGCCGCGGGAGCCTCGTGCTCGTGATGATACTCGCGCTCCGTCATAGCGCAGCCTCCTTCTTGCTATCGTCACGGCGCGGGCGCGCGGCACTGGGGCCGGCGGCGCTGCGCCGCGGGCGCATCGGCAGCCTGCCTCACATTATGCAAACCCTGTACCACTGCATACCGCTCGCCCACGAGCGCAGATAGTTGAGGCCCTCTATGCCCGCGAACCTCTGGAACGACGACGACGCCCGCGCCCTCCCGGCGCTCGACGGCGCCGTCTACCGCGCCCGCCTCCTCGGCGCCGACCGCAGCATCGTCAACCTCTACGGCGGCAACATCTCCGCCAAGCTCACCGAGACCGACCACATGGGCCGCCCGGCGGACGTGCTGTGGGTCAAGGGCTCCGGCGGCGACCTGGCCGATATCACCGAGCGCGGCTTCGCCGGCCTGCGCCTCGCCGAGGTGCAGCCTCTGATAGCGCGCGACGCCATGACCGACGAGGAGATGGTGGCCTACCTGGCCCACACGGTCTTCGCGCAGGGTCGGCCGCGCCAGAGCATCGAGACGCTGCTGCACGCCTTCATCCCCGCCCGCCACGTGGACCACACCCACCCCGACGCGGTGATCAGCCTGGCCTGCGCCGCCCGCGGCCCCGAGCTGGTGCGCGAGCTGTGGGGCGAGCGCGCCGTCTGGGTGGACTACATCCGGCCCGGCTTCACCCTCAGCAAGTGGATCGGCGAGGGCCTGCGCACAAGCCCGCGCGCCGAGTTGGTGGTGATGGGCAAGCACGGCCTCACCACCTGGGGCGACACCAGCAAGGCGTGCTACAGCCAGACCATCCGCTTCGTGCAGGACGCCGAGGAGTTCATCGCCGCGCGCGCCGCCGGCCGCCGCGTCTTCGCCGCCGCCGAGGTGCCCGCCGCCGGCTCGCGCGAGCTGCTGGTCCACGCGCTCCCCGCGCTGCGCGGCGCGATTAGCCACGAGCGCCCCGCCGTGCTCCAGGTGGACCAGAGCCCCGAGGTGCTGGCCTTCGTCAACAGCCCCGCCGCCGCCCAGCTCTCCCAGGTGGGCGCCGCCTGCCCAGATCACCTCATCCACACCAAGCGCCTGCCGATGTTCGTCCCCTGGCAGCCCGAGAGCGGCTCCGAGGCGCTCACCAAGAAGCTCGCCGCCGCCGTCAACGACTACGCCGCACGCTACACGGCCTCGTTCCAGCAGCTCAGCGCCCCCGGCGACCGTATGTTCGACCCCTACCCACGCGTCATTTTGATCCCCGGGCTCGGCATGGTCACCACCGGGCCGGACGTCCAGGCCGCCGATGTGAGCGCCCAGCTCTACCACCGCGCCATCCGCGTCATGGCCGGCAGCGAGGCGGTCGACCGCTTCACCAGCCTCAGCGCCGAGGAGGCCTACGCCGTCGAGTACTGGCCGCTCGAGCGCTACAAGCTCAGCCTCCGCCCCGCGCCGCGCGAGCTGGCGGGGCGCGTGGCCGTGGTCAGCGGTGGTGCCAGCGGCATCGGCCGCGCCACTGCCCGCCGCCTCGCCCAGGACGGCGCCCACATCGCGATCATGGACATCAACCACGAGGGCGCGCGAGCTGTTGCCGATGAGCTCTGCGCCCAGCATGGCCCGCGCCGCGCCATCGCCGTCCCCTGCGACGTCACCGACGAGGCCGCCGTCGCCGCAGCCTGCGAGCAGGTGGTCCTGACCTACGGCGGTGCGGACGTCGTCGTGGCCTCCGCTGGCATCGCCATCAGCGCGCCGGTGGAGCAGACCACGCTCGAGGTCTGGGAGCGCACCTTCGACGTCCTGGCGCGCGGCTACTTCCTGGTGAGCCGGGCCGCCTTCCGCCTCTGGCGCCAGCAGAGGATGGGCGGCAGCCTGGTCTTCATCGCCAGCAAGGACAGCATCGTGGCTGGCAGGAACAACGCCGCCTACAGCGCCGCCAAGGCCGCCGAGCTGCACCTCGCGCGCTGCCTCGCCGAGGAGGGCGGCCCGATCGCCGTGCGCGTCAACAGCGTCCTGCCCGATGCTGTGATGCAGGGCAGCAGCATCTGGGACAGCGAGTGGCGCACCGCCCGCGCCGCCGCCTACGGCATCGCGCCCGAGGGCCTGGACGAGTACTACCGCCAGCGAACCGTGCTCAAGGTCACCATCACTCCCGAGCACGTCGCCGAGGCGGTGGCTTTTCTGGCCAGCCCACGCTCCAGCCGCACCACCGGCGCCGCCCTCTCCGTCGACGGCGGCGTCAGCGGCAGCTACGTCCGCTGATCCTGCGCTACGCGCGATCTGATGCCGGAGTGTGCTGCCGGCCTTCCCGCTTCGCCAGGTGCCCGGCCGGCAACAACTGCCAACCACGCTCTGACGCCACATCCGGTGCCAAGATAACGCGTCGTATGGCGCGTCGGAGCGCGTATGGTATAATGCCCGCCCAAATGGAGTAGCGGTGAGGCGTAACAGTGACCTACACCCTGGCGCTCGGCCCCTTTCATCCCGCGTGGCGCGGGCCGCAGCGCTTCATCTTCCGGGTGAGCGGCGAGCAAATAGCGGACGTCGAGTACCAGAGCGGGCTCAACGAGCGTGGCTGCGCCGAGCGTATCCCCCGCCTTGACCTCCCCGAGGCGCTCCAGCTCGTCTCCCGCATCTGCGGCACCTGCTCCGTGGCCCACGCGCTGGCCTTCTGTCAGGCGATCGAGCAGCTCTGCGGCCTGGCCCTCCCCGAGCGCGCCGCCTATCTGCGCGCCGCCGCCGCCGAGGCCGAGCGTGTCGCCTCGCACCTCCGCGCCGCCGCTACCCTCCTCCAGACGCTCGGCATGGAGCGCTCCGCCGCCCAGCTCGATCGCCTCCGTGAGCGTGCCCAGCAGGCTCTCGCCTCGCTTGCGGGCGCGCGCGTCGGACCAGACATCGTTGTGCCTGGCGGCGTGCGGCGGGACATCCCCGGCCGCGCGCGCGAGCAGCTCCTCGCCGACCTGCCCGCCATCAATCGCGACCTCTACCGGATCGTGGACTCGCTGATCGACAACCGCGCGCTGCTCGCGCGCACCATCGAGGTCGGCTCGCTCCCGCGGACCGCCGCCGAGCAGTTCGGGGTGCGCGGGCCCATGGCCCGCGCCTCCGGTATCGCACGCGACGCCCGGGCGGACTACCCCTACGCCGCCTACCCGCAGTTCGCGCTGCGCCCGGTTGTCCAGGAGGGCGGCGACGTCTACGCACGCCTGGTGGTGCTGCTGCTCGAGGCCTACGAGAGTGTCAAGCTCGTCGAGCAGGCCCTCGCCGAGCTCCCGGCGGGCGCATGCGTCGGCGCGATCCCCGAGAAGCTCGCCGCCGGCCAGGCCAGCGGCGCCGCCGAGGGGCCGCACGGCCTCATCCGCTACACCCTGGAGAGCGACGGGTACCGCCTGACCCGCGCTCGCATCGACACGCCGCGCCAGCTCGACCGTCTGCTGGCCCGTACGCTGCTCGCAGGCGCGCTGCCCGATGACACCGTCGCGATCATCGCCTCGGTCGACCCGTGCGTCGCCTGCGCGGAGAGATGACGGGGTGACATGCTCCTGCTCGTTCTAGCCCTTCCCGCTATCGCCGCCGTGGCCTGCCTCGCGCTGAGCCGCACGGTCGCCTCGCGCTGGCTCGGGCTCGGCGCGGCGGCCGCGCTCTCCGTCGCAGGTCTCGCGCTGATCGCCGGGCGTGTAGGCGGGCTCCCAGTCACGCTCGCAGACCGCGACTGGCTCGCGCTGGCCGACCGTCCCGTGCGGCTGCTGCTGCGCTTCGACGGGGCTACATGGCCGCTCGCGCTCATCGCGCTCCTGGGCGGCGCGCTGGCCCTCGCTGTCCTGGCTCTGACCCTCCCGCGCGACCTGCGCGGCTTCGGCGGGCTCCTGGCGGCGCTGGTTCTCACGCCGCTCGCCGTCTCAGTGGGGCTCGCCAGCGCCGACCCGCTGCTCCTGCCGCTGCCCTGGATGGTCGCCGCGATCTCAGCCTTCGTAGCCCTGCGCGCAAGCGGCGCTCTGGTCGGCTCCGACGCACCCTTGATCGCGCTGCTGGCCGGCGTGGGCGGCGTGCTCGTGGCCTTCGCGGGCGCCATCTCGCTGGCCACTTCCGAGCCCGGCGCGGCGCCCACGGCCGTCACGCTTACCGCGGCACTTCTGCTCGGCATCCTCGCGCTCGGGGCACCGCCCCTGCACGCGTCCGTCGGGGCCGCCACAGATGCGCCAGCGGCCCTCTCCGCCGTCATCCTCGGGCTGGGCCTGCCCCTCCTCGGCGGCTACGCCCTGCTCGACTTCGGCGCCGCGATCGGCCCAGTGGCCCCCGAATCCTGGCGTGCCGGCCTGGTCGCATTCGGCGCTCTGACGCTCCTCGCCTCGTCGGCCGGCGCGGCCGGCACCACGCGCATGCGGCGCATCGCCGGGTGGCAGCTCAGCGCCCAGGGCGGCGCCTTGATTATGGCTATCGGGCTCGGCGGGCAGGCGCTCACCGCCGCCGCACCGACCCTGCTCGCCAACGCCGCAGCCACCACGCTCGCTACCTTCCTGGCGATCGCCGCGCTCGAGCGCCGCACTGGCACAGACGACCTTTCTGCGCTCGGCTCGCGCGGGCCATTCCCCATCCCCGGACTCGCAATGCTGGTCGCGGCCGCATCCGCCGCCGGCTTCCCAGGCACCCTGGGCTTCTGGGGGCGGCTCTGGACCGCAGACGCGCTACTCAGCGCAGCGCCCTGGGGCATAGCGCTGCTGCTCGCTGGCTCAGCCCTACTTGCGCTCACCTACGTCGCGCCGGTGGCCGCCTTCTGGCGTCGCGACCCCTCCGCCGTGGTCCCGCCCACCGATACCCGTGTCACCGATCTCCTCGCCGCGCTGGCCGTTCTGCCGCTCCTGATCGCAGGCGCTGCCCCGGGCATGCTGTGGGGAGTATGGCTGGCAGAGACTCAGCAGGTCCTTACACCGGATGCGCGCACCGCTGCTCCGCTGCTCCCCGAGGGGATCGCGCAAGCTGCCGTCGCGCTCGCGGCCCTGGCCCTGGTGGCCTTACCGCCCCTCGCGCGCCGCGGGAGCACCCGCCCACTTCAGGCAGACCCGGAGACCCGCGCCGAGGGCATCATGCCGCCGGCCGCACTCGGCCACAGCCTGCGTGGCCTCGCCTGGGTCGGGTCGCCCGACGTGGCCTTCGCCCGCCTGTGGGACGCCGTACGCTGGCTCAGCGCAGCCGTGGGCCGCATACTTGCCCTGTTTGAGCGCCGCTACTACCTGGCCGGCCTGCTGATCGCCATGATCATCGTGATTCTGGTCTTTATCTGATGAGCATCTCCGACATCAACTGGGCCATCGTCGGCATCGGCCTCTCGGGAGCGCTGATCCTGCTCGTGCGGGACTGGCGCATCACCTGCTCGGCGCTGCTCGCCAGCTACATCTTCGTCGCGCTGTTCCTCACGCAGCAGCAGTTCATCACGCCTGACCTGCGGATCAGCGGAGTGGGCGTGAGCACCACGGTGCTCGTCAAGCTCATCACCGGCTTCGCTGCCACCGCCATCCTGGCGATCACCGCGCTGACCTTCTCGCGCGAGTACAATCTGGAGGACCTGGACGAGTTCTCGCTGGCCGAGCTGCGCCGCGCCGCGCGCCGGGCCCAGCGCCAGAGCGCCGCCGAGCCATTCCGCCCAGGCGACTACATCGTGCCGTTCTGGGCGCTGGTGCTGGCCACGCTCGCCAGCCTGGCGCTGCCGCGGCTCTACCCGATCGGCACCAACGAGGTCGACTTCGCCTGGTACTGGCTCGGTCTCACCGGCCTATTCACTCTCGTCACCGCCAGCGATACGCTCAAGATCGGGCTCGGGCTCATGCTCTGTGCCGCCAGCGTCGACCTGCTCTACACCGCGATCGCCAGCACCGTGCAGGTCTTCCCGCTCGCACTGCTTAGCCTGATGACGATCGTCCTCGCCCTCGCGGTGGCGTACCTCTCGGGCCTGCTCTATGGGCGTCTGAAGACGCTGGAGCTCAATGAGCTGTATAAACGATAGATGACGTACCTCCTACTCATTTTATTTCCAATAGCCATGGGCGCCAGCAGCTTTCTGCTCCGCAAGCAGACGGGTCTGGTGGTCGGCGCGGCTGTGCTCACCACGCTGGTGCAGATCGCGCTGGTCGCCCAGATCCCGACCGACGAGCCCGCCCGGCTCCTCGGCCTCACCCTGACGCTCGACCCGCTCAGCCGACTGTTCCTGCTAGCCTTCCTTGCCGTCGGGGCGCTGGCGTTCCTCACCACGCTCAGCCTGCCGCACGGCGAGAACTTCGTGCCAATCGCGCTGGTGATCCTCGGGCTCGTCTGCGCGATCCTGGTGCTGCTCCAGGAGCCGTTCGTCGTCTCGCTGCTGCTCGTGAGCGCCGGCCTGATGGCGGTGCTGGCGATCGTGGACCTGCCCACCGGCGCACTGCGGCTGGTGGAGCGCTCGGCCATCGCCACAGCCCTCAAGTACCTCGTGCTGATGCTGCTCGCCGGGGTACTGATGTACATGGCCTTCGTGCTGGTGAATATCTACCGCCCCGGCGACCTGCCGGGTCGTGCGTCGCCCGCGCACCTCATCCTGGCGCTGATGGTGGTGGGGTTTGGCCTCCGCCTGGCAGTGGTGCCGTTCCACTCCTGGCTGCCGGACCTAGCAGAGGACGCCGCGCCGATGGTCTCGGTGCTGGTGGTCGCGGTCATCAACACCACCAGCCTGCTGTTCCTGATCAACTCGTTCCAGTTCTTCCCAGTGGTCGTGATCGAGAACGAGCGCGGCATGGACCTGCTGATGGCGGTGGGCGCCGTCACGGCGGTGCTCGGCGCCGTCTTGGCACTGGCCCAGAGCAGTATGCGGCGCACATTCGGCTACCTGCTGGTCTACAACGCCGGCACGGTGCTGTTCGGCCTGGCCACCACCACGCCGATCGGGCTGGCCGGCGCGGTGTTCGAGGCCTTCAACCAGCTGTTCATCGTCCTGCTGCTGTTTCTGTGCCTGGGGCTGCTGGAGCGACCGGACGGGAGGCCGGGCAACGTGGTCCGCGGCGATCTGCTGTGGCGCTGGCCGGTGGCGGGGAGCAGTCTGCTCGGCGGGTCGCTGGCGCTGCTCGGTCTGCCGCCCTTCGGCGGGTTTGCCAGCAAGCTTCTGATCTACGAGGCTGCCGCAAGCCGTGGCGCGGGCTACCTGGCCGCACTGCTGCTGGCGACCGCGCTGGCCGGTCTGGCGCTGGTCCGCCTCGCCCGCGAGCGGCTGCTCGGCCAACCCGAGGGCATGCAGCCGGACGCGCCGCCACCGCTGATCGGCGAGACCGAGCTCGACCGCCCGGCGGAGCGCCGGCTCGATCCTGAGCCGCGCGGGCCGGCCCTGCTGGCAGTGGCCCTGCTGGGGCTCAGCCTGGCGATCGGCCTCAACCCGCAGCCGTTCCTGAGCACCATCGAGGAGGTTATCCGCGGGCTGACCTTCGTGCGACCGGCCTAGGGGGAGCGATGACGAACACGCGCCCAATACGCATCTTCAGGGTGAACACCGGCTCCTGCGGCGGCTGCGACGCCGAGATCGAAGCGGCGGTGGCGGCCGGGCAGCTCGTGTGGGCCGCGAGCCCGGCCCAAGCCGATGTGATACTGCTCACTGGCCCGAACCTCCCGAGCGCTCGGCCAGCCTTCGACGCGGTGCTGGCGCAGACGGGTGACCAGGTGCCGCTGGTCGCCATCGGGCGCTGCGCGATCGACGGTCGGCCGTTCGGGCGGGGCGGGCTCGCTGAGCGCCCCGAGATCGACGCGCGGCTGAAGCTTGACGGCTGCCCGCCGGCCCCCGAGAAGATCGTCGAGGCCCTGCGCAACGTGATGCGTCAGGCCGGGCGCTGATGGAGGGAAGGATCTGCTCGTGGACCTGATACTCACCGCCGCCCTGGCGCTCGTGCTGACGCCGGCCCTGGCGCTGGCGTTCGTGGGCCTGGCTGAGCGGCGCGCCCTCGAGCTCCCGCGCTCCCTCGCCGCTGTTGCCGGCAGCGCCGACGGGCTGACCGCCGCAGCAAGCCTGCTTCTCGCCGCCGCCACACTGGCCCTGATCCCGTGGCCCCTGCACCCCGCCGGCGAGCACCCCTGGGTGGGCCACCCGGTGGTGCTCTGGGCGGTCATCGAGGGTGCGTTCCTGGTGCCGCTGCTCCCCGGCCTGCTCGCCCCCTCGCCGCTCGCAGCACGCGCCGCCTCGCGCGAGGCCCAGATCAGCGTCGCCGGACGCATGGTGGTGTGGCTGGCGATCGGTGTGGCGCTCTGGGGCGGCGCCGGGTGGTCGCCGGGCGACCTCCCCGGCAGGCTGCTGGCGCTTGCGGCCGGCCTGATGGCCCTACCGGCCGCTGCCGGCATCGGCCCGTTCGGCCCTGAGCGCAGCCTGAGCCCATCCGGCGCCGAGGAGGGTCTTGACGACGAGGCGATACGTCTGCTACGCTTTGCGCGCGCCGCGCGGGCTGCGACCCTCATGGCAACGCTGGTCGTCGCGTCGCTGCCGCCCAGGCTCGGCGGACCCCTCCCCCTTCCCGCCGCCGCGCCGGCAGCCCTTGCGCTCTCGCTCGGCGCGTACGCCGCCGCCGCGCTCGCTATCGGCCGCGCTACCGCTGACCTGCCCCGCACCACGCTACCCGGCGCGCTGCGGTGGTGCTGGGCGCGCGCTCTGCCGCTCGCTGCCGCCGCGCTAGTGTATGTGATCGCCGTCTAGCCTAAAGCCGCGAGTCGTGAGTCGTGAGCACCGGCCGCTGGAGCTATCTCGCTCACGACTCACGACACACAAATCACGACTCGCATGAGCGCCATCGAGGTCGACAACCTGCACAAGTCGTACGACGCAGTCGAGGTGCTGCGCGGCCTTACCCTACACGTCGCCGAGGGCCAGGTGTACGGGCTGCTCGGGCCGAACGGGTCCGGCAAGTCTACGCTGCTGCACCTGCTGCTCGG
>JBDLTZ010000153.1:0-3459 GCA_039805565.1 Chloroflexota bacterium
ACAACCTGGTCTGCGCTCTCACCGCCCGCGCCGGCGTCACGAACTTGGCCGCTCTCCAGCGCTCACTCGATGCCGCCGTTGACCGCTGGCTCTTCCGCCGCTGACTTTGCATTAGCCCTGGTGTTAGAATATCCTCATCGTACACATCCCGAGACGCCCGCCGCCCAGGCGGCCGCACTCGCCGCACCTCAGGGGTACTACGCGCTATGCGCTACCTTGTTCTCGCGACGCTGCTGTTCGCACTGCTCGCGCCTCGCTCTGCCGCACTCGCGCAGCCCGCGCAGCCGGCCCAGGTCTTTGCCGCGGCGCTTGAGAAGACCGCCGCGCTGCAAACCTACCGCCTGCGCTTCACTGCCCGCGCCACCGGCACGATGGCCGCGCCGCTCGCCGAGACGCCCGCCCTCGGCGAGGTGGTGCTAGCCGACTTTAGCGGCCTCTTCGCGCGCGGCGATGTCGGGCTCACCTACCGCGCGACCGATGCAGGGGTGCTGGGGTTCGACCCGCAGCGCATGATCGAGATGCTTGTTGTGCGCGGCACCACCTACGCCGTTGGCCCGCTGCCCCTGGGCGGCGCCGCCGAGCAGCGCTGGTATAACCTCGGCGGCCAGAGCCCTCCCGTCCTGCGACCGCCGATGGACGCCTCGACCGCGCTGAATATCTTGGCCGGGGGCATCGATCCAGAGCAGCTGACTCGTCTGCGGTTCGAGCAACTCGATGGCAAGCGCTGCTCGGTGCTCCGCGGTAGCGCCGAGTCTGTCACCGCGGCGCTCGTGCGCTTCGGCCGGCCCGTCACGCGTGAAGTAACCGCGGGTGTGGCGCAGCAGCTCCGCGACGCCCGCCTCGAGCGCGCCGAGTACCTCGCGTGGCTCTGCGACGACGGCTACGTGCGCCAGATCCGCGTGACGGTCTCGGGCTACCAGCCGCCGCGCCGCGCCGACCGCTTCAGCGCGGATCTCCTGCTGCGTGTGTCGGATATCGGGAGCCGTTCCCTGCGCGTCCTCGCGCCCCGCGACGCGCTGCGGCTGCGGCCTGCTCCGGTCGTGAGCGCCGCGGTTGTGGCTGACACTACGCTGCTCTCCGCCCCGAGCCCGGATGCCCCGCCCGCCGCGAAGCTGCTGAGGCGCGAGTCGGTGCAGCTCCTGGACCGCAGCGGCGACGGGCGCTGGTACCGCGTCCGCGCCCCCGCCGCCGTCGGCTGGCTGCCCGCCACCGCGCTGCCGCCCGCTACGGCCCAGCGCCGTCTTCCGGTGGCTGGCCAGGCGGCCCCGCCCGCGATAGGCCCCGCGGCGACCCCTGGCCCAACAAGCGCGACGCCGACCACAGCCACGCCGGCTGCCGGCACGCCTCCTCCTTGAGCAACGATTCGCCCGTCGTCGGCTCGTGGCGGGTACGAACGACGACCGGCCGCGGTGTGCTCCGCGGCCGGTCGTCGTTCGTCGTTCGTCGCTCCTGTTACACCTGGACTCGCGCGGCTGCCGGCGCCAGAGCCGCGAAGTAGGTCACGCTTGTGCCCTGGAGCAAGCCGATGCAGTGTTCGAGGATGGCGATGCCCTGCTCGTCCAGCGGTACGCCGTTCTCCCAATTCCGCAGTAGCTCAGCCGCCTCGCCGTAGGACCGTAGCGCCGCGCCCTGCTCGGGGCTCACCGGCATGCGCGCGTCCACCGCCGCTACTAGCAGGTCCAGCCGCTTGTGCGTGAGCTCCATGTTCGCTGCGTGTGGGCGGATCGAGGCATCACACTCCTCCAGCAGCCGCTGCTCCTCCTCCAGCAGACCTACGATGTTCATCAGGCAGGTCGTTATCTCGCTGGCGAGAGTGTCGGGGTGACGGCTCAGCAGCGCCATGCCGCGCCGTGCCTCCTCGCGCAGCGCCTGCGCCTCGGCGATCTCGTCTCTGAAGCCGAGCGTCCGCGCGAACGCCAGGTCCCGGTACGGCCAGAGGTTCGAGAGCTTGTAGAGGACTGACGCGAGCTCCCCGATCTGCGCGCCGCTCGCGAAGGCCAGCAGCGCTCGCGCCAGGCGAACCTCCTTCAGCACGCGCTCGCATAACGCCTGGGCTCGCGGCAGCGACGCCACCAGCGTCCGCAGCGCCTGCGCGTAGGATGTGAGGTCCTGCCTCAGCGAATCGCTCGCGTGGTCAAACGTGTTCACACTGTCTCCGTCGGATCGTTGGCTGAGATGCTGAGATGGTCGCCAGTTCTTAACCGCTTGGCACGCCCTAAAGGATACTCGGCGTGGTTACCGTAGCATTGCGAGGGCGGCCACAAAGGTCAGACCTAAGGCGATCAGCTCGAAGGTGCGCTGGTTGAGGCGCTCGACGATCGGGCGGCCCAGAAGCGCCCCGCCCACCGCGAATACCCCCAGCGAGAGCGATATACCCAGCGACGCCGGGTTGATCAGCCCGAGCGAGGCGCTGAAGGGCACCTTGAACGTATTGAGGATCAGGAAGTACCACGCGGCCGTCCCGACGAAGACGATCTTCGGCAGGCGCATGGCCAGCAGGTACAGCATCATCACCGGCCCGGCGGCGTTCGCGACCATTGTGGTGAACCCGGCCGTCATGCCGGTGAGTGGGGCGAACCAGCGGCTGGCCGGCTGCGACTCCCCCTCGGGCGGCGCGGGTCGGCGCGAGCGGATGTACTGGAACACGACGAGGACGAGCAGGATCACACCGATCAGGCGCCGCATCTGGGTGTCGTCCACCCGCCCGAGTGCCAGGTAGCCGGCCACCACGCCCGCCGCTGCCCACGGCAGCAGTCGCCACAGGTGTCCCCAGCTTGCGTCGCGCCGGTAGGCGCTCACCGCGACGATGTCGGCGCAGATCAGGATGATCAGCACCAGACCCACCGACTCGCGCGCCGGGAACACGAGCGCGAAGATGGCGACGTTGAGGATGCCCAGGCCGGGGATGCCTGTCTTCGAGAGGCCGACGAGGAAGGCGCCGAGCGCGCCGAGCGCCCACTGCCAGAGTTCGAGCTGCATTGCTTCTTCTTGCCATAACGTGCACAGAGACCACAGAGAGGAACAGGCGCTTTCGCCTCCCCTCCGCGGCCTCCGTGACAGATGAGTGCGTCGAGAGCTACTACGGAGCACAGGGGCGTGCGACGATCCTCCCCCAGCTCGCTGCGGACTCCGTGGTCGATAGCCGGCCGATGTGCTAGAGTGCGGCGAGCCGGTGCATGCCGTCCCGCAACGCGCCGTACATGTCGCGGTAGACGCCGTATACGCGCTCGTAGGCCGCCACGGCCGCCGCGTCGGGCGCTGTCGTCCCCGTGACCACCACGCAGCGGTCTACTGCCTCGTAGACATCGCGGTAGACGCCCGACGCTACGCCGGCCAGAAGCGCTGCGCCGTAGGCCGGGCCCTCCTCGGCGGCCAGGGTGGCCACCTCGGCGCCGTAGACGTCGGCCTGCATCTGGCGCCACATCGGGCTCTTGCCGCCGCCGCCGGTGGCGCGGATCT
>JBDLTZ010000154.1:0-13752 GCA_039805565.1 Chloroflexota bacterium
TCGTCGGCGTGTTCGTCGGCGTGTTCGTCGGCGTGTTCGTCAGCGTGCTCGTCGGCGGGATCGGCGTGTTCGTATCGCTGAGGATATCGACAGATGTAGGCATAGCCTGGGCGGAGGAAACGACTGCGAACAGAAGCGTCAGCACCCCGAGGAGTAGCGGGAGCCGCCTGCGCCGCGTGCGAGGACGGCGGTCCGAGGTCGAAGGCATCAATGAGGCCCTTTCAGTCATGGTTGCGATCGGCGTGCAGTCGTATGGGCTCTGTAGACGAGAAGAACCGTGCCTGTCGGCCGGGCTCGGCCTCAAAAGCCAGCCCGTACAGCTGTCGACAAGGGGCACCCAGGATAGCGTTCAGGCCAGCGGAGCAGAGCATGTGGCTCATCGCGGCAGTGCGGAGAACACAGCCACGGCTGAGCATAGTGCCGTTGCCGAGCAGCGGGGTGCCGGCTGGGGCGGCGGCATGAGGCGGCGGACGAGGCCTTCGCAGGTGAGCAGTTCGTACGTCATGGCACCTCGTGTCTCAAGGGCGTACAGTCAGTCGTAGCACCGTAGGGCGCCACACGGAGAGCATTCATCCTACGAAGCCGAGCTCGCCGGGGTACACTGCATGGGCGATGGAAGCGGCACGGTCCACGCGGTGCGTCGGCACAGTGAGAAAGCCTATCAGCCGGGACACATAGGCTGGCGGTCTACGCTCACGCCGTGAGGGTGTCGGCGACACGTTGCAGAGAGAAAAACTCAGAAATATCAGATTCGATGCGACCAGGGGATTACAGACTTGACATCATCGCTATACGCCGCATTGACAGAGGCGACCCCCCCCGGCTACAATCCACGCTGTCCTTTCGTAACAATGAGATGACCGACACGATGAGTGATGCGTACGACATTGCCGCCCAGCTTGGTGAAACTCAGCCGCAGCCGATCGCGCTGATCGGCCGTATCCTGCGCCGCCTCGGACATGTCCAGACAGGGGCGATTGTCGACCGGGTGCGGGAGATCGAGCAAGCCGGCGGCATGCCCACCAGCGACGGCAGCCGCCGCAGGACGCCAGGGGGCGTGTTCTTCGCGCTCGTGAAGCAGCATCTGGAGGAGACCGGGCAGGCCGAGGCGGCCGTAGCCCTGTTCCCGCCGCGCCAGCGCCAGCGCCAGAGCAAGGGCCAGGGCCAGGGCAAGAGCAAGAGTCACCCGGTGCTCCCAGTGCACCCCCCGCCGCCGCCGCTCCCCATGGTGATGCGGCCGCGTGTCCGGGGGCGGCCCGGTGCGCCGCTCCCCGCACCGATCTCCGCGCCGCCACCGGCCCCGTCGGAGCCGCTCGAGAGCAACGCCGCGCTGGGAGTGGCGCGGCAGCACCTGACACCCGAGATGGGCTGCTACGCCATAGGAGCTCGCCAGGAGGCCAGGGTGCTCGCGGTGCGCTTCAGCTACCCTGATGTGGCACGCGAGCGGTACGCGCGGGAGATCGCGCGGGTGGAGCGCGAGAGCGGCTGGCGCGTGGAACTGCACCCCGCGGTGCACCAGGGGAACCTCGCAACCTCGGCTCTGCGGGCGCTGCCCAAAGGCCTGAGCGCTGAGCGCAGCCCGTCGATCCGCGCCGCCGACCGGCGCGTGACGGTGCGCTGTAGCGGGCAGGCTACGGCCGATGCGATCGAGGTGGCGCGACAGGCCTTCCGCGACGAAACCGGCTGGGAGCTGGCGGTCGAAACGCATGCCTGACCTTCGACTCCTCACCGCCGCCGTGGCCGCCAGAGCCGCCGGGATCGCGAGCCGTGTGCTGCGGGCGGGAGGCGGCACCACCCTCCCGGGCGTTGTGGCGCTGCGCCTGGACCCCGGCGCGCTGCGCAAGCTCGCCGCCGCGCTGCCACAGGGCGTGACGCTCGTGGCCGGCACCAACGGCAAGACCACCACCACCCGCATGATCGCGGCCGCGCTCGAGGCCGACGGCCGCCCGCCGCTGCACAACCGCGCAGGGGCGAACCTCGTGAGCGGGATCACCGCCACCGCGCTGGCCGGGAGCTCGCTCACCGGCCGCCCTCAGGCCCCCCTGGGGCTGTTCGAGACCGACGAGGCCGCCTTCCCGCGCGTGGCCGACGAGACCCGCCCCCGGCTGGTGCTGCTGCACAACCTCTTCCGCGACCAGCTCGACCGCTACGGCGAGGTGGACACGATCGCCGCGGCCTGGCGTGCATCGCTCGAGCGCCTGCCGGCGAGCTCCACTCTGCTGCTCAACGCCGATGACCCGGCGATCGCGGCGCTGGGCGAGGGACTGACGGCGCGGGTGCGCTACTACGGCATCGAGGACACCAGCCACGCCTCGGGCTCGGCGGCGCACGTGGCCGACTCGCAGTTTTGCCGGCGCTGCGGCGCGCCCTACGCCTACAGTGCGCGCTTCTACGCCCACGTGGGGCACTACGCCTGCCCGCGCTGCGGCCACGCCCGTCCCGCGCCGCACTACCGCCTCGAGCGCCTCGAGCTGCTGGGCACCGAGGCGAGCGTGCTCCGCGTGACCTACCCCGGCGGGGCGATGGAGGTCCGCCTGCCGCTGCCCGGGCTCTACAACGCCGCCAACGCGCTGGCCGCCGTGGCCGCCGTCCTGGAGCTGGGCGTCCCGGCCGCCCGCGCCCGCGACACCCTCGAGCGCTTCAGCGCCGCCTTCGGGCGGATCGAGCGGGTGGACGCCGGAGGCAGGCCGCTGCTCGTGGCACTGATCAAAAACCCGGTGGGCGCCAGCGAGACGGTGCGGATGCTGGTGGGAGCCGACCACCGACCACCGACCACCGACGGCGATGAGCCGAGCACGACTGCCCAGCCGGACAGCGAGGAAACCGCGCTCACGACTCACGACGTACGACTTACGACAGGGAGACCTCTCCACCTCCTCGTCCTGATCAACGACCGCCACGCCGACGGGACAGATGTCTCGTGGCTGTGGGACGCGGACTTCGAGCGGCTGGCGGGGCGGGTGGCGCAGGCCACGGTAGGCGGAACACGGGCGGCGGATATGGCCGTGCGCCTGAAGTACGCCGGCGTCGAGGCGGAGCGAATCGCCGTGCGGGAGGATCTCGAGCAGGCGCTCGACACGGCGCTCGACGCGCTCCCGGCGGGCGAGACCCTCTACGCGCTACCGACCTATACGGCGATGCTGGAGCTGCGCGAGGGGCTGGTGCGACGTGACTGGGCGCGGCCGTTCTGGGAGGACTAGGGCCAGCCGCGCGAGGCGCTCCAGGACCTGTTCCGCAAGTACGAAACTCGCAAGGATAGCGGGCGAGCGACGAAAGACCAATGCCGTGCGGGTGCTGCGGTCATTGGTCTTTCGTCGTTGGTCTCGACTACGCCAGGCTGCGGACCACCTCGACACCGTTGAGCGCCATGTGGTGCAGAAACAGCACGTGGTGCAGGTCGCCGTCGTGCGCCTTGATGCCCAGCTCGCGCGCCGCAGAGACCGGCGTGTCGAAGGTATCCACCGCGTTGGCCGGCACCACCACGCGGCGGAAGAAGTTCCCCGCGTTGGCCTCGAGCCGCAGCTGCATCGCCGCCTGGTAGGTGCACAGGTCCGAGCAGTCGCCCACCACGATGAAGGTATCCACCCGCGTCCGCATCATAATCCACATGCCGAGGTCGGTGCCGATGTGCGAGCTGATCGAGTTCTTCGGCACGATCTTGATCGCGTCGTAGAACGGCAGCGCCTTCAGCTCCTCCACCGCCTCGCTCTCGGGCGTGCCCCGGACGCAGTGCCGCGGGTAGGCGCCGAACTCGGGCGTGTTGGGCTCGTGCGTGTCCTGGGTGAGCGCGAAGTGCCGCACCCCGAGCGCGTGGGCGCGGGAGAACAGGTCGGCCACGGGGCGCGCGATGCGTCCGACGCGCCCGCTCGCCAGCGGCCCCTCGACGCAGAAGCCGTTGATGACGTCGATCGAGATCACGGCCACGCGCTCGGGCTCGGCGCCGATCACCTTCGCCAGCGGCAGGTCCGGCAGCGCGTCGTACCACTCGTCCAGGTAGGCGAGGAAGGGGCGGGCGGTTTCAGCAAGGTTCATGGGATCCTCCGACTCTAGACCTGTCGGGCCTACCGGCTTGAGGCAGGTACCCGCTCCCAGCGCGGTCAGACAGGTCGCGGAAACGATGGGCTCTTGGCCAGGTCCGACAGGTCGGGCAGCCACACGCTCCCGGCGCGGCCTGATGTATAACCGGGAGGGTCAGGGAGGGCTGCGCCCTCCCTGAAACCTACACTCCGGCAACGAGCCTAAGCGAAGTTGCCGGAAGAGATCCTAATAATCCACCGGGCGCAGGTAGAACTCGCCGATCGCGGTGCTGGAGAGCATAGCCGTGCTGGGCAGGCGCCGCTTCCAGTGGGTGCCGTCCACGCGGCGCTTCACCAGCTGGACGTCGGCCTCGCGGAAGCCGAGCTCGGCGAGGCGCTCCGGGCTGTAGCCCTGCAGCATGTAGTGCAGAATGCGGTCGGCGGCAAGGTAGCTGATGCCGAAGTCGGCCTCATCGGTCTGGCCTACCACCAGGTCGGCTGAGGCGGGCTTCTCCACGATCGGCGCCGGGACGCCCACGTGCGCGGCGAGCTGCCAGACCTGGGTCTTGAACAGGTCGCCGAGCGGGTTCACCGGCGGCGAGTCGTCGGCGTGCCAGGTGTAGTAGCCGAACAGGCGCTCGGTCTTGTTGCCGGTGCCGATCGGGATGCAGCCCAGCTTCTGCGAGTGGTCGAACAGCACGATCATGCGGGTGCGGGCCATGATGTTGCCCTTGCGCCGGCCGTCCATCTCGGGGTCGAGCGAGGCGTAGCCGTCCACCGCCGCGCTGATGTCCACGGTGGTGTGGCGGATGCCGAGGTCGTCGATCACCAGCTGGGCGTGCTCCAGGCTCTCGCGGCTGGAGGTGCGGTAGGGCATCCGCACGGCCAGCACGTTCTGCGGCCCGAAGGCCTCGGCGCACAGGTAGGTGGTGAGCGCCGAGTCCACGCCGCCGGAGAGCCCCACCACCACCTGGGTGAAGCCGCGCCGCCGCCCGACCTCGTCGCGCAGGAACTCCACCAGCCAGCGGCGCGTCAGCTCGGGGTTCAGCAGCGTCACCGGAGCGGCCGCGTCGAACGCCGGCGCAGACACGACCGGGAGCGTAGAGTGAGCAGGTACACGTTTCCCCGCTGTCGCTGGCGCTGCGTCCTGCGCGTTGCACGCCGCGCGTTGCGCTTCCGGGGCCGCGTCCCACCCGGCGCGCGCCGGCTCGCCGCGCCGCGTCCGCTCCAGCTCGATCTGCAGGTGCGGCAGGAGCGTCTCAGTGTTCGCCAGCAGCGGCAGGTCGGCCCGCGCCAGCGCCAGGTCACGCAGGTCGAGCGTGGCGGTGACAAGCGCCTCCTCCCACAGCGGCCCCGTCACGCGTACGTCGCCGCGCGGCCCCATCACCAGCGACGCGCCGGGGAACCCCTTGCCGCCCTCGAAGCCCACCAGCTGCGTCAGGGTGGCGAATACACCGTGCTCGTCGGCGATGCGGTGGACGAGGTCCTCCCAATGCTCGACGTTGTCCGGGCGCGCGCCGTGGGCCCCGCGCGCTGGCGAGGCGCTCACCACGAACACCACCTGCGCGCCGTCTAGGGCGGCCACGGTGCCGCTCAGGCTGTGCCAGGCGTCCTCGCAGATCAGGATCGCCGCCCGGCCCCAGCGTGTGTCGAACGCCGCGATCTGGCGGCCGGCGTCCACGAAGCGGGCCTCGTCGAACACGCCGTAGGTGGGCAGGAACACCTTGCGGTGGACGTGGCGGATGGCCGGCTCGGGGCCGAGCGTGGCGTACAGCGCCGCGTTGTAGAGCCGGTCGCGGTAGCGCTCGTAGAAGCCGAGCACGATGTCGAGCGGCGCGGCATGCGCGCCGCAGGCCGCCAGGTAGGTGCGCTGCAGGTCGGCGTGCAGCTCCCCGGCGGTGCGCGCCACCTCGCGCACGCCGCCCTCCAGGAAGTAGCCGGTGAGCGCCGTCTCCGGCAGCGCCAGCAGGTCGGGCCGCGGCTGGAGCGAGCCCAACTGCGCGAAGACCGCGCCGAGCCGCTCGAGGTTCTGCGCGTAGTGGCCCTTGCGCGGCTTGAGCTGGGCCATCGCGATAGTGAGCTGCATGTGTGTCTCCTCTAGCCCCGCGCCGGGCGGACGACAAAGAAGGCCAGCGCGCCGAGCACCGGCACGAGCAGGATGAGCACGGCCCAGATGGCGGCGGCGGTGGGCGGTAGTACACGACGGCGCAGCGACACCAGGGCTGCCACCGCCAGCGCGACCCACGCGAAGATCAAGCCAATATTCACAAGCTGGGCGATCAGCAGCGGCCAGTTGATGCCAAGCGGCTCCACGGCTACTCCTCGTCATCGTCCCTATCGACTCGGTCTTCGCGCCAGCGGAAGACGAACTGCTTGTCATCCCGGTTGCGTCGGAATCGGTAGAGTGTTGTAGGCCGGCCGCGGCCCTCGCGGCGCATACCAGTGTCCTCCAGGATGTTTGCGTCCCGTATCTTCCGATAGAAGTTGCCTTTGTCGATCTTCTTGCCGCCCTCGAGGTTATCCTCGCCCCAGATCTGATCGTAAATGTTCTTGAGCTCGAGGATCGAGAACACTTCGGGCAGCAGCTCGAAGGCCAGCGTGGTGTACTCCAGCTTCGAGCGCAGCCGCCCGAGCGCCGAGGCCAGGATGCTGTCGTGGTCGAAGGCCAACGGCCCCGGGAGGCGGCGCACCGGGAACCAGCGCACATCCATGCTCTCCTCAGAGACGCGCAGCTTCTGCTTGTCGGCCCGCACCAGCGCGATGTACGCCACGCTGATGACGCGCGTGCGCGGGTCACGCTTCGGCTCGCCGAAGGTGTAGAGCTGCTCGAGGTAGATGTCGCGCACGCCGGTCTCTTCCTCGAGCTCGCGCCGCGCCGCCGTCTCGAGCGACTCGTCCATCTGAACAAAGCCGCCCGGGATGGCCCACATGCCCTCGTGCGGCCAGCGCTTGCGCCGCACCAGCAGGACGTTCAGGTCGCGCTCGATCAGGGTGAAGATGACGACGTCCACGGTGACGGATGGACGCTCGTAGCGCGTGAGGTCGTAGGTTCCGGCGGTCTCGTTGGTTGGCTCGTCCGACATGCCGCGCTCCCCCGCTCGATAGTGTCATTTGCACACTAACTATAGCACCGCGGATCGGGGTTGTCAAGTATCGCCGAGGCCGCCGAGTAGTGGTATCATGCGTGATGAAATTCACGCTCCCGGAAAGGAGAGATGATAGATGCTCCGACGCTTTGCCACATACGCCGCGCTCGTGCTGCTGCTCGCTGCCTGCGGCCAGCCCGCGCAGCAGGCCCAGCCCTCGCCAGCCGCGGACGCCGCCGTCGAGCCGGTGTTCGCCTTCAGCGAGGCGGTGGTCGGCCCGAACCGGATCGCGCTCGGCCTGGTGCGAAACGGCTCGCCAGTGAACGACCCCGGCGCGCAGGTGCGGCTGCGCTTCTTCGACCTGTCTGACACGAGCGCGCAGCCCCAGGGCGAGGCCCAGGCCACCTACTACGGCGCGGGCCTGCCGGCGGCGGTCTACGTGGCCTACCCCAGCTTCCCCAAGGCCGGCGAGTGGGGCATCGAGGTCTCCACCACGCTTACGGGCCAGGCCGAGCCGAGCGTGCGGCGGCTGCGCCTCGAGGTCCGCGAGGAGTCGCTGGCGCCCAACGTCGGCCAACCCGCGATCTCGGTCAAAACCCTCACGCCGGCCGACGTGCCAGACCCGTCATACCTGTCGTCCGGCAAGGTGGAGGACCTGTCGCTCTACCAGGTGAGCCTGGATCAGGCGCTCCTGTCCGGCAAGCCCACGGCGCTGCTGTTCGCCACACCGGCCTTCTGCCGCACGGCCGTCTGCGGGCCGAGCCTCCAGGTGATGCAGGGCCTGCGGAAGCAGTACGGCGACCAGGTCAACTTCATCCACGTGGAGGTGTATCAGCACCCGTTTGGGGATTCGTTCCGGGCGCAGGAGGAGCTGTTCACGCGGCTGGCCCAGGAGAACCGAGCGCCTACGGACGAGGAGCGCCGCCAGGGGCTCTCGGATGCGATGGCGGCATGGAACCTGCCCTCGGAGCCCTGGCTGTTCCTGATCGACGCGAAGCAGACGATCGTGGCGCGCTACGAGGGCGGCATCACCGAGGACGAGCTGGGGCCGGCGATCGAGAAGCTGGCCGCGGGGCAACCGATCCGCTGACGGCAGACAAAGGACCAAAGACGCAAGACGAAGGACCAAGGACGGCCGCTCGCCTCCCTGGTCCTTCATCTTTTGCCTCGGCTTTTTTTCGCTGGCGCAAAGCGAGGCCGTGCCGGCCCGGCCATCTTCCTGGCCCCTGCCCTGCCTGGCCAGCCCGACCGCCCACCGCCCGTCCAGCGGCCTCTGCGCATCGGCCCACAGCCCCGAGCGGCCACGGACCCTGCGGCTACCGCTCGCCGGCCTCGCCCCGCGCGATCGCCACAAACGCCCGGAACACCGCAGCCCAGCGCGGGTCGGCGCGCTCGAACAGCTCCTCGGGGTGGCACTGCACTGCCGCCACGAACCCCGGGCCGGTGCCCTCTACCGCCTCCACCACGCCGTCCGGCGCGTACCCCACCACTCTGAGCGCCGGCGACACGTCGCGCAGCGCCTGGTGGTGGAGCGAGTTCACCAGCACCTCGGTGGCCCCGAGCTGCGCGGCAAACCACGAGTCAGGCTCGAGCGCCATCGGGTGCGCCAGCCCATCGGTCCGCTTCAGGTCCCACGCCTCGCGGTGGTCCAGCGCGTCGGGGAGCTCGGCGGCGATGTCCTGGTGCAGCGTGCCCCCCACCGCCACGTTGAGCGACTGGATGCCGCGGCAGATGCCGAACACCGGCTTACGCTCCTCGATCGCGCGGCGCGCCAGCGCCACCTCGACCTCGTCGCGCAGCGGGGTCGTGACTCCGAGCTTCGGGTGGCGCTCGTGGCCGTAGGTCTGCGGGTCCACATCGTCGCCCCCCGCCAGCAGCAGCGCGTCACAGCGCCCGTAGTGCAGGTCGAGTACCTCCTCGTCCTGCGTCAGGTGGATCAGCAGCGGGATGCCCCCGGCCGCCTCAATCGCACGCAGGTAGCTGACGGGGATGCCGTGGGCGGGCGTGTACCACTCGTGCGGCTCGACGCCGCAGGGGATACCGATGATGGGTCGACGGGGCATGTGTTGTCTCCAGTGTCTTGAGTCGTGAGTCTTGAGTGTCTTGAGTCTTGAGTGTCTTGAGTCGTGAGTCTTGAGTGTCTTGAGTCGTGAGTGGTTCGTCCCATACGAGCCTTGTCACTCTGGGCGTAACGAAGAGTCTGAGCCAGAGATGCTTCGCCGCGCTCAGTATGACAAGAGGGGTACGGCGCTCACGCGCCCCGATGCTCAAGACTCAGGACTCACGACTCGTGGCCGGCTCACGACTCACGACTCGTGGCCGGCTCACGGCTGGAACAGCTCTCCACGAACCCCCGGAACAGCGCGCGCCAGCGCGGGTCGGCCTCGGCCTGGAGAGCCTCCGGGTGGCACTGCACGGCCATCAGGAAGCGGTCGCCGGTGCCCTCCACCGCCTCCACCACGCCGTCGGGCGCCCACCCCACCGGGCGCAGCCCCGGCGCCAGCGCCTTGATCGACTGGTGGTGCAGCGAGTTGGTCGGCAACGACGTGGCGCCGAACAGCTCGGCCAGGCCGGAGTCCGGCGCCAACCGCAGCTCGTGCGCGGTGTGCGTCCAATCCTCGGCGGCGTGCGAGCTGTCGTGCGCGTCCCCACCAAGCTGCGAGGGGATGTCCTGGTACAGGCTGCCGCCCATCGCCACGTTGAGCAGCTGGATGCCGCGGCAGATGCCGAGCACCGGCTTCCCCTCAGCCAGCGCCCAGCGCGCCAGCCACAGCTCCACCCGGTCGCGCAGCGCGTTCACCGAGCCGAGCTCGGGGAGCGGCTCCTCACCGTAGTGGCGCGGGTCCACATCCCCCCCGCCGGAGAAGAGGATGCCGTCCACCCGATCGTAGAGCGCGCGCACCGCTTCCTCGTCGTCCACATGGGGGATGAGCAGGGGCGCGCCCCCCGCGGCCGCCACGGCGTCGATATAGTACGCGCGGTGGCCGATGAACGGCGGGCACCATTGGTGGTCGGTGATCGAGCCGCAGGTGATACCGATGAGGGGCATGGACATATCTTTCGTCGCTCCGCTATGCTTGGTACGGGCATTATATCGCAACCCACGCCTGCCCGGCCGCCGGCGCGCTGTGGTACCATCGTCTGTGCGAGCGCAACAACTACAGCGCGCTCTGCGTCCCAGAAGGTAGTGCCAATGGGCGCGCTCCACCAATCGCGCGCCCGCTCGAGAGGACCGACAAGGAGGCCCGCGGTGCCCTTTTGCCCTCAGTGTGGCGTCGATAACCCCGACGGCGCCCGCTTCTGTGACCAGTGCGGGTCGATGCTCGTCCCGCTGAGCACGCCGGCTGCCGTCCCCGCGGCCGCCCCTGCCGTAGCGCCCTCCGCGAGCGGCGCCGTGACCTGCCCGCAGTGCGGGACGCAGGCCCTGCCCGGCGAGGCGTTCTGCGAGAACTGCGGTGCGCCGCTGAGCGCCCCCGCACGCCCCGTGGCCCCCATCACACCGCCGCCCGCCGCCAGTGCGGTGCCGCCCCAGGCGACCTACCCGCCGCCGCAGCCGAGCTCCACGCCCCCGCCCTATCCCGCCGCACCACCGAGCTATACTCCGGCGCCGGCCGCGCCGCCGCCGGCCGCGACGCGGAGCATGCTGGCGCCCGCCCGCCTCGTCGTAGTGAGCACCGGCGCCGGGCTGCCGCTCCCCGCCGCGGCGCAGGCGGTGGTGGGCCGCGCGGACCCGGTGAGCCAGTTCTTCCCCGACATCGACATGACGCCGCACGGGGCGCTGGACCAGGGCGTGGGGCGGCGGCAGGCGCGCCTGTTCATCGCCGGCGGCGAAGTGATGGTGGAGGACCTCGACAGCACCAACGGCACGCTGCTCAACGGGCAGCGCCTTACGCCGCGCCGGCCGCAGGTGCTGCGCGACGGCGACCAGATCACGTTCGGCAAGCTCGCGGTGCGCTACGCCGAAAGTTGAGAGACCCATCATGAACCGCGCGTACCCTGCACCGGAGGCCGAGCTATACGTGTATTGACTCGTCTCCGTTCCCATTTTGGCACACCGGTGTGCGCCCGCAGGGTGTAGAGTGTATCAGCGCTCGACACTCAGCACTCAGCACTGGACGCAATGACGAACTGCCCCTCCTGCGCGGCCCCACTCGACTCGGAGGGCGTCTGCACCGCCTGCGGCGCCCTCACGCGCACCTTCTTCCGCGGCCTCGACCTCGGTGCGCCACAGGTTGCCGCGGCCGTGGCGCGTGGGCTGGACTTCTACCGACTGCTCGGCATCGCGCGCAACGCGACGACGCACCAGGTTGCCCGACGCTACCGCCAGCTGCATGTGCTGTTCCCCGACGACCCAAGCACGCTCGCAGCCGAGCCCGCGCGGCGCCAGTCGCTGCTCGAGGTCTCCGGCCGCGTCCTCTCCGACCCGGCGCTGCGGCGCCTGTACGACCAGATGCGGCGGCTGCACTGCCGAGGAGCGGCGAGGCCCATGCCGCGTACGCTCGCGCGCGATACCGGGGACGTGCGCGTGGCGGAGGCCGAGCTCCAGCAGGCAGCCCGACTCGCCCCGACGATCGCCGCCGCGTGGAAGGGGCTCGCGGCGATCGTCTGGGGCGCGGGGCCTATCAGGAGGCCCCGCGCCTGCTGGGGGCGTGCTCTGGCGCTAGACCGGCGTGACGAGCGCGCCCTGCTGATGGCGGCGGGAGCCTGGCTGCGCACCGGGCGAGCGGACGAGGTCCGCGAGGCAGCCGCACAGCTCGCCGCGTTGCGCGAGATCGCGTGACACGGCCGGCTACTGCGGCTGGGGGGGACACCTCGAGTATAATACCCTCGCCGCTACGAGAAGAACTACCCTTGACCTTGTCACTTTGCCAGCCGGGCACGAAACCTCGTCCCAGTCGCGCGCGTACTACCATGCGTGCGCACAACGTTCGGCTGGTATCTGCTTGAGGGGAGGTGCAGCGAACGCTACCTGGTGCCGCCACCCAGTGACATAGTCGACCTCACAGCGCAAGGGTTCATCGTAACAGTTCAAAGGAGACACACCAATGATCGTCCAGGGCGTTTCGATCAGCGAGATGCTGAACCAAAGCGTAACTGTCCTCACCAAGCCCGGCGTGGCAACCTTCGAGCAGTTCGAGAAGCGCGGCGGTCAGCGCGAGGCCTTGACGTACGTTGTTGCCGCCGCCGCGGTTGCCGGCATCGCGGCGCTGCTGTTCGGCCTGCTCAGCGGTATCGTGGCGGCGATCCTCGGCGGCGTGATGGCCTTCCTCCTGCCTGTCATCGGCTTCTTCGTCTTCTCGTTCCTGGTGTACACCATTGGACGAAGCCAGGGCGGCACCGGCACGCAGGACGAGGTGTTCTACACCAACTCGCTGTACGCAGCCCCGATCCTCGCCGTGACCGGCGCGGTGGGCGCCATCCCGATCCTCGGCTGCCTCGCGGCCCCGGTCACGCTCGGGCTCGGCATCTACCAGCTCTACCTGGGCTACCTCGCCGCCCGCTCGAGCATGAACCTCGACCAGAACAAGGCCATCCTGACGATGGTGCTCGCGATCGTGGCGCAGCTCGTGATCGGCGCCATCATTATCAGCATTTTCGGTGCGATCGCCGTAGCGCTCGGCGTGGCCTCCGGCACTATAAGCACCTCCCCGTAGCCCTTCGTCACCGCCATCGTTCAGAGGGCCGTGCACACGCGCGGCCCTCTGTTTGCTGTACAGCGCATCCGCGCGGCTTGTCGCTGCGTAATATCATTTGTGCAAGAAGGCACAACCGCCACGGCGCAGGGCCGGCGGCGCAGCGGAGTCCCGATGACACACCAAGCGATAGACATAGCGGGCGAGCCCCTGATCGTGCTCGACCGCGTCAGCAAGAGCTACGAGGAGGCCGGGCGCCTCCGCACCGTGCTCCACGAGGTCAGCGCCACCTTCGCGCGCGGCGAGTTCGTGGTGCTGCTGGGGCGCAGCGGGTCGGGCAAGAGCACGCTCCTCAACCTGGTGAGCGGCATCGACACACCGAGCTCCGGCGATGTGCGCGTGGCGGGGCGCTCGCTCACACGCCTCTCCGAGCGCGAGCGCACGCTCTTCCGCCGCACCAGCATCGGCTTTATCTTCCAGTTCTACAACCTGGTGCCCACGCTCACGGTGCTGGAGAACTTGCTGCTGCCGCTGGAACTGAACGGCCGCACCTCCCCCCGCGACCGCGACGCCGCCCTGGGGCTGCTGGAGCAGGTGGGCCTGGCCGACCGGCGCGACACCTACCCGGACCGGCTCTCCGGCGGCGAGCAGCAGCGTGTGGCCGTGGCGCGCGCCCTGGTCCACGACCCGCCCCTGGTGCTCGCGGACGAGCCCACCGGCAACCTGGACCTCGAGACCGGCCGCCAGGTGCTGGACCTGCTGGACACGCTCACGCGCCGCGCCGGCAAGAACCTGCTGATGGTGACGCACAGCGAGGACGTGGTAGGGCTGGCCGACCGGGTATTTCGCATCAGCGAGGGGCACCTGGTGGAGGACACCAGAGTCATGAGTCTTGAGCCTTGAGCCGGAGCATCCCATGACCCCCACCCTCCTCAAAACCTCCTGGCGGCACCTCGTGAAGCACCCGTGGCAGCTCTGGCTGGCCGTGCTGGGCGTGGCGCTCGGCGTGGCGGTGGT
>JBDLTZ010000155.1:0-3014 GCA_039805565.1 Chloroflexota bacterium
CGCACGAAAAGTTTTGCACAAGTCGCAATGCTGTCTGCCCAAACGCAACATCGACGGCGGCGATTTGGCCGCTGCTGACGTCGCTGACGGCCTAGTTCGACGCGACGTCGCGCGCGAAAACTCCGTCATCGGTTGTCGCGTCTAACGGCCCGCATTTGCCCGCGTAGCCGTTACACTCATTTCGTGACCTGCGCCTGGTGCTTCGGCCCGATTCCTCGTGCCGCTCGAGCTGACGCCCGCTTCTGCGGTGGCCGATGCCGGGTGGCCGCGCATCGGTCGGCGAAGCGGTATGACTCGAAGAAGAAGATCGCTGAGCGTCGGGGCCGGGTGCCCGAGTCGGATGCGCGCCGGCATAAGGCTTTGCAGCTGCGCCAGTACGAGGCCGTGCTGGCGGCTGGCGGCGGTACGGATTGGACGCGCGCGAAGGTTGAGTCGCTGAGACTTGAACTGACTTAGGAGGCTTGATGGCGAGGACTGGTCGCCCGCCGAAGCCTCTGGAGCAGCACAAGCGCACGGGTACTTGGAATGCGACCCGTCACGGGAAGAAGCAGGGTGCTGCTATTGCCGCGGTTGAGCCTGTAGAGCTTGAGCCTTATGAGCACGATGCTGCCCAGGTCTTCGAGGAGATCATGGCGACTGGGTCGCCGTGGCTGGCTCGCACGGATTCGATTCGGCTGGCGATGCTGAGGCAGTCGCTCGAGGAGCGGGCCAGGTTGTTGCCGGTGGCGGAGTCGTCGACTGAGGCGAGGAAGCAGCTGCGGGATCTGAACAAGGAGATCAGCGAGTGGCTGTCGCTCCTAGGTTTTGACCCGACGGCTCGTGCCCGCCTTGGGCTGGCTGAGGTGAAGGCCGCTTCGACTTTGGAGAAGTTGCAGCAGAAGCGGGCTAAGTCTTAGGCGTGCTTGAGGTACAGGTTGACCATGAAGCGCTGGGGTTCGTCGTAGGCACGCCATTTGATGACGGCTTCGCCGTTTAGTGGGCCGCGCTTCTTGATGGCGTGCGGGAGTTGTGTCCAGTCGGTTGGCAGGTTTGCGACGGTTTTGCCGTTGATGGTGACGACGTACCGCTTGCCTACAAGTTCGGCTTTCGCTGGCAGGGTTTTGTCACCTGCGGGTTCTTGGTTGTGGATCTCGTAGCAGGCGGCATGGTCAATGTCGGCGATGTACCAAGTGCCGCTTATGGTGCCGTCGTCTTCGAGGCGCCCGCCGTCCCAGTTGCTGTAACTCATGTGTCCCCCTTTTCTTTGAGCCTACCTCTGGAGCCCTGCGCATGGCACCCAGGAAGGTGAAGGGTTGGCCGCCGGCCATCCTGACTCCTGTCCCTCAACCTGACATCAAGCGCGGTGACGGTCCTTTGGTCGCCGAGTTCATTGAGGCTTTGTGCCCTCAGGTGAAGGATTCGGTTGGGGGCCGCGCTGGGGAGCCTTTGATTCTGCGGCCTTGGCAGCGCAAGCTGATGGACAGCCTGTTTGCGCGTCGGGCTGACAAGCGGCTAAGGCACCGGGTAGCAGTTGTTGGCCTTCCCCGTAAGAACGGCAAGTCTGCGCTGGGCTCAGGCATCGCGCTCTATGGCTTGTTCATGGGGCCTCGAGGTGGCGAGGTCTACTCGTGTGCGGCTGACCGCGAGCAGGCGCGGATCGTGTTTGGGTCTGCGAAGCAGATGGTTGAGATGTCGCCGGAGTTGGCCGAGCAGGCGAAGTTGTACCGGGACGCGATTGAGATTCCTGCGACGGGCTCGGTTTACCGGGTACTTTCTTCTGAAGCCTTCACAAAAGAGGGCCTGTCTCCGACGCTCGTTGTTTATGACGAGCTGCATGCGGCCCCCAATCGTGAGTTGTGGGACGTGATGACGCTGGCCCAGGCGGCCAGGTATGACGCGCTGACGTTGGCGATCACGACGGCTGGGGTGCGGACGGACACGACCGGGCAGGACTCGGTGTGTTATTCGCTGTACCAGTACGCCCAGCGGGTCGCTGCTGGCGAGGTCGAGGATCCTTCGTTCTTCGGGGCCTGGTGGCAGGCGCCGGCGGATTGCGACCACCGCGACCCAAGGAATTGGCAGATCGCCAACCCTGGCTACGGCGACATTCAAGACCCCGAGGACTTTGAGTCCTCGGTGAAGCGGACCCCGGAGGCGGAGTTCCGCACGAAGCGCACCAACGTGTTCGTCTCTTCGCAGCAGGCTTGGTTGCCTCACGGGGCCTGGGACCAGCTGCCGGAGATGGACCCGGTTGCCGACGGCACCCCGGTGGTGCTCGGGTTTGATGGTTCGTTTTCGGGTGACACGACGGCGATTGTCGGCGTGACGATTGAGGAAGTACCCCGCGTGTGGCTAGTCGATTTGTGGGAGAAGCAGCCCACCGACCGCGATGACTGGCGGGTGGATATTGGCGGGGTTGAGGCTCGGATTCTGGAGACGTGCGGCAGGCTCAACGTCGTTGAGGTCGCGTGTGACCCGTTCCGCTGGCAGCGGTCGATGGAGGCACTTGCCGACGCCGGCGTTCCGATTACTGAATACCCGAGCTCGAGCCCAGCTCGCATGGTCCCAGCCACGGCCAAGTTCTTTGACGCGGTGGTATCAGGCGAGGTCGCGCACGATCATTCTCCCGCTCTTTCCCGCCACCTGGACAACTGCGTCATCAAGACGGACCAGAAGGGCCCGCGGGTCGTGAAGGAGCACCGCGGTTCGCCTCGCAAAATTGACGCCGCCGTCGCGGCGCTTATTGCTTTCGACCGGGCTACGCATCGCCGTGAGGCGGAGCCGGAACCCCCGGTCGCCGGATTCTTCTCAGTCTAGGAGCCCTATGCGCATCGCACTCGCTTTGCAGGTCGCTGGCTGTGTCGCGCTGATTGTCGGTGCTGCGCTGGTGGCGCCGTGGCTCGGTTTCGTTGTCGCCGGCGTGTGCGGGCTGGCTTTCGGTGTCGCGCTTGAGAGAGGCCTCTAATGCTCGGAAACTTGTTCGGCGGTCAGCCGCTCGAGGAGCGCAACCTCTCCTACCAGCAGGTCTGGGGCTC
>JBDLTZ010000156.1:0-3498 GCA_039805565.1 Chloroflexota bacterium
CAGCTTGGCTGGCGTCTCCTCCGACGGCTTTTGAGCTGTGCAACCCCGCCCCCCTGTACCCTCCGTCTCAAGCCGTTTCGACCCGAACCGGTCTGGTATGGTAAGTGTTAGTTACTCAGATGTTTGATTGGGAACGAGGGCGCGTGACGGCGCCCGAGCGCGTCACTGTCCTGCTGATGGACTTCGGCTGTGCCTGCTGGGCCTTGTGGTTACTTGGCCGAGCGCACGAGCTGCTCAGTCGTCGCAAATCGACCACCACACGCGAGCCACCACGGCGTCAGTGCATCATCAAGCGTGGGCACCGTTAACCCCTCCTGCCATCGTAGTGGCTCAGCCCCATGCGCGCAACGGTGAGTTGCAGTGAGTCGTGATGAGTTGCGGTGGGTAGTGACCCAATGTCTACTGATGGCTGTGCTAGAATTGGAGCCAGACACTGATCGATAGGAGCCTGAGGAGGGTGGTCTGCTGGCACTCACCTGCCGTCGCTGTGGCTCGGTCAAGCTGCGCAAGAACGGTCGCACCAAAGACGGGCGACAGCAGGTTCACTGTAAAGACTGCAACTGCTACAGCATGCTCGACACGCTATGCCACCCTGGTCCACAAAACGCTCTCGTTCAGCCGCGATGGGCTGTTCCATGAGGCGCGCATCGGCCTCTTCATCGACCACTACAACCGTCGTCTCCAACGATGGGGTTTCCTTGCCTCAGTAGAGATTGGGCCACTACCCCTCAGCGAGCTGTGCGATGCGCGTGCGCGTGCTGGGGAACGGCCAGCCGTACGCGTGGTACTCCTCAGCGTGCCAGCCGGCGCCGATCCCCAAGACGAACCGCCCGCCCGAGATCGCCTGCGCGGTGGCCGCCATCTTCGCGAGGTGCGCGGGGTTGCGGAAGCTGTTGCAGAGCACCTCGTGGCCGCACAGCTTGTCCGGGTAGCGCGCCAGGGCATACGCCAGCATCGTCCAGCCCTCGGCGACCGGGTGGTGCTCGTACTGCACGTGGTCCGGGAACCACAGCGAGTCGAAGCAGTCGCCCACCTGGTCCAGATACGGGAAGGCCGTGTCGAGCAGGCGTGACCAGAGGTTGAGACCGACCGGTACTGGCATCGATGCGCTCCTCAACGCGGCGGCACGCGCGAGCACTGCTCCGGTGGGAGTATACTGCCGAACGAGACGGCCGGGATACGGACAGGGAATCGAGAGGCGGCATGGATGATACGATGAACGGGCTGGATCTTGGGCGCTACCAGTGGCGCAACCGTCTGCTGCTGCTCTTCGCACCGGCAGCGGACGACCCGCTGTTCGTCGTGCAGCAGGACGAGCTGGCGGCGCATCGCTCGGGGCTGGCCGAGCGCGGGCTGCTGGTCTTCGTGCTGTTCGCGACGGCCGATGGCGAGGGCGACAGCCAGGTCGTCAGCCCAGCACAGGCGGCGGATCTTCGCACGCGCTTCGGCGTATCGACGAACTCGTTGACCGTCCTGCTCATTGGCAAGGATGGCACCGAGAAGCTCCGCAGCGGGCGAGTCGTGCCGGCGGCCGACCTGTTTGGTCTGATCGACTCGATGCCGATGCGACGCGATGAGATGCGCGGGGCTGGCACTGCATCGCGCGATAGACAATAGCCGCAGCGTGGGCGTGACCTGCTCACGAGCGGGCGGAGAGGAAGCCACATGAGCGCGAGGGAGCCGCTGGGGTTCGGTGTGATCGGAACGGGCATCGTCGGCGGCGCGTGGCACGCACACGTCTACGCGCGCCACCCGCAGGCGCGGCTGGTGGCGGTGTGCGACCTGGATGAGCGGCGGGCGGCGGAGGTGGCGCAGGTGAATGGCGGTGCGGCCGTCTACACTGACTACCGCGAGCTGCTGGCGCGGCCGGACATTGCCGCCGTCTCGGTTGCCACGCCCGACTTCGCCCACCACGAGATTGCCGTGACGGCCGCCGAGGCCGGCAAGCACATCCTGGTGGAGAAGCCGCTCGCCACCACGGTGCCGGAGGCCGAGGCGATTGTGGCCGCGGCGCGCCGGGCCGGCGTGAAGCTGATGGTGGACTTCCACAACCGCGTCAACCCGCCATTTGTGGCGGCGCAGCGCAGCATCCGCGCCGGCGAGATCGGCCGACCAGCCTACCTTTACGCTCGGCTCAGCAACACCACCTTCGTGCCGACCCGCATGCTCGCCTGGGCCGGCCGCACGTCAGCGCTGTGGTTCCTGGCCAGCCACACGGTGGACCTGGCCCACTGGCTGCTCGACGACGAACCGCGACGGGTCTACGCCGTCAGCCGCTCCGGCATCCTGCGGGAGCGTGGAGTGGACGCGCCCGACTTCCACGCGGCGATCGTCGAGTTCGCAGGTGGGGCGGTGGTCAACCTGGAGAGCGCCTGGATCCTGCCCGAGAGCGCGCCGAACGTGTTCGACTTCAAGGTCGAGATCCTGGGAAGCTCGGGGGCCATCACGGTCAACGCCTCCGACCACCGGGCCATCGAGGCCTTCACGTCCTCAGGCTCGCGCCTCCCCGATGTGCTCGGGCTGCCGGACGGCGACTCGCCGCGGCTGCACGGATTCGTGCTCGAGGCGGTCGCGCGCTTCGTGGACGCGGTGGCGGATGACCGACCGCTGCTCGCCACAGGTGAGGACGGCCTGCGCGTGACCCGCGTGCTGGCAGCGATCAGCGAGTCCGCTGCGAGCGGCCGCCCGGTCGACCTGTAGCCACCAGGCAGTGGAATGCAGCCGATGATGGAGTCAGCAGCGGGAGCCACAAGTGAGCCAACCGAGTGGCCCATCCCTCACCCCTATCCCACCGGAGGTGAGGGCGGCGATAGTGCACGCCCTCTCGGTTCCCTGCGTGGTTCTCATGCTGCTCACTGGAGGGACGAACCGGCGCGCCTACCGCGCCATCGACGGGCGGAGGACGTGGGTCGCGCGGGTCGAACGCGAACCGGCGCTCTCGCTGCTGCGCGCCATCGACGCCCAGGCCCGCGCGCACGCAGCAGGTGTCCGCGTTCCTGAAACGATCGCGCACGGCAGCACGGCGACGACCGACGGCCGCTACGTCTGGAGCGTCGAGACCGTGGTTCGCGGACGTCCCTTCGTGCCAGACACCCTGTCCACCGCACGGGTGCTGGCGGCAGCGACAGACCTCGGTCGGCAGCTGCGACGCCTGCACACCGTCACCGTTGACGCGTTTGGCGACCTGCTGCCGCGTCCCTACCCGGTCTACCCCTCGTTCGACGCGTGGGCCGCTAACAAAGCCCGGCGCATCGCGGCGGCCGTTGCGATTGCCGGCGGGAGACCGGAGGCGGTTCCCTCCATCTCGGCGGTCTACGCAGCGCTCGCAACCTGGTACGATGGTCCGCCCTTTCTCTGCAAGAGGAACTGCGCCGGAGATATAGCTGGCGGAAATAGGTCTGGTCGGTGTTGGCAGGACAGGTGTCAAGTGTTATGCTGAAGCGACCTTGGTAACGAAAGGCCGCTCCGATGCGCGAGAAGCAGTTCACGCTGAGCCGA
>JBDLTZ010000157.1:0-3219 GCA_039805565.1 Chloroflexota bacterium
CAGATGCAGGCGAACAGCGATGATAGCCAGATCACCTCATCAGCGTGAGGCGCAGCGTGTCTTTGTCGCGCATCCTATATCGGAACCTCTCTGCGGTGCGGATATTCTTCCAGATCAGAAACTTCCGCATCGCCCCCTCAGCGCCACAGCCTACCGCACGAACTGAACTTTCGTTACGGATGCTTTAGTCCCCATTCCCCCTACCCCTTTGGCGAATGCAATACATCCCAGAAGGTTAATTGTCAGCAACTTTTTTGCTCGCTATACTTAGTCTCAGATCACCCATATATATATCGGGACGAGGCCTACCGTGTCTGTGACCCCGTTCGACCCTGATTCATCCAGTGCCGGCAATCCAGAGAAGTTTCTCCTTGTCCCCCTGGACTTTATCCTTGATACGAGGCGGCTACTCCGGCAACACCAGGAGCGACAGCCGGCTCGGGAGCTGAAAATGCTCCTGCGAAAGATCGAAGATTTGGGGCCACTCGACGACGGTGACTCCCGGTAGGCGACTAGCTCCGACAACTTCATAGCCCAGCAGCGGGCGTTAAATGGTTATGCGACCCTTCGTGGCCTTTGGTCACGAGCGGTCGCATTTTTGTGTTGAGGTTCTATGTTCTCTCGATGTAGACATCCAAACATCGGATCAGGCGGCGCAATGTCTCGCCGTCAGCCAGCACAAGCCCTGCTGCTCTGCGTAGCGCTACTCGCGCTAGTGTCCTGTGCCAGCCCACTCCCCCCCGAGGTATCCCGCCCCCACACCACCATTGCCACTGGCTCACCGCTCGTGCTGCTGGCCGACTCGAGTCAACTGCCGGCCGCTGCTCTCCCCTTGTCCACTCCCCTCTCCCCGCCCGCCGCCCCCGAGGGCATCGCGGCCGACGCACACTGGATACACCCCGTAGCCGGCTGGGTCACGACCGGCGTTGGCGCCGTAGAGCTCACAGCGATGTCGCCCACTCGGGCGGCGCGCATGCTGGCGCTCATGTCGATCGGGATGGATGCGGCATTAGGGGCTGCTGGACGTGAGCGCGCTGCCGGTCACGCCGTTTCTGATCACGCGGCAGTCTCAAGCGCCGCCAGCACCATTATGCTCGCGGTGCAGCCGCTGCTTGCCTCGGGCTCGACGATCAGCCGAGATGCCGAGGTCGCCGCCTGGACAGGGTACTGGCTGGGCCACGACACCCCTGAAAGCGTTGCGTTGGGCCAAGCGATTGGGCGTCAGGTTGCAGACGCGGTGCTTGGTGCAGCTGCGACCGATGGGGCGGCGGACGCACCACGCGCCGAGCTTACTGAGTATGACGCGAACGGCGACCCCGTGGCCCGCGCACCAGGCGTGTGGGTGCCGACCGGGCGCATGAACAAGCCCGGCGCCGACCCTCTGTGGGGTCAGGTGCGCCCCCTCGTGCTCCAGTCCGGGGCCGCGGCGCGTGTGCCCGCCCCACCGGCCTGGGATAGCGCCGAGTTTGCGACGGTTCGCAGCGATTTCAAGGCCACAGCGGATGCGGTGAGCGCGTCCGATGTCGCCCTGGCCTGGAAGTGGGATCTGCGCCCGAGCACGCCGACGCCGGTGGGCGCCTGGTATCTCATCGCCCGCGACCTCGTGTTGCGCGACAAGCTGAGCGCCTCTGACGCCGCGCGTATCTTCGCCGTGCTTGGCGCGGCCATCAACGACTCGGTGATCGCCTGCTGGGAGAGCAAGTACCACTACCGCGTTGCGCGCCCGATCCAGTGGATGCAGGCTGAGTTTGACCCGATGTGGCTCCCGGTGCTCGGTGACACGCCCAACCACCCGTCGTACCCCTCGGGGCACTCCGCGATCTCCGCCGCCGCAGCCACGGTGCTTGGGCAGTACTTCCCGCAGGACGCCGCCGCGCTCGAAGCACAGGCACACGACGCCTCGCGCTCGCGCGTCGTCGGGGGCATCCACTGGCCGCTCGACATTGACGCCGGCGCCGCACAAGGCCGCCAGGTGGCCGAGCAGGTACTCGCCGCGCTCGCCTCGACAACACGGGAGCCCTAGCCATGCGTCACGCATCCACAATCCGCCGCCTCTTTGCGGTTGTGTCCCTGGCCCTGGTGCTAGGGACACTTCCAGCCGTTCCCGGCGCTCCCCTCAGCGTCTCGCCGCCGCCGGCGAACGCGCACATCACAGCCGGGACCAACACCACACAGGCCGCTACGAGCATCGTGAACTGCATCCAGTCTTCGGCTGCGTTCGGACAGGGCCACGGCTTCAACCCGCGGTTCGTCACGAGCTGCTACGCGTCGCTGTGGGATTTCTACGACTACAGCGACTCGACCGGGGGCACGGGGAACGCGCTGTCCACCGACACGGCGATGCTCACCTTTGGGGATACCAAGGACGCACAGGGGAACGATAGCGTGAGCGAGTGGCTGGGCGACCCCATCGCAACCGTCTCCGATGTCGGCTCGGTCTACGGGCTGGCGTACAGCACCGGCGAGAACCCCAATGCTCCGGCCTCACCGAGCGCGATCCGCGTGTCGCGCACCTTCGCCGCGGCCTACACCAAGAGGGTGACGCGCTATGGCGACTCCGGCCCCGGCGCAATCTACGTTCGCACGAACACATCCCCTCCGACCATCGCCCGCTACGTCACCATTCCTTCGGTAGTTCCCGGCCCGGCGACGGATGCCACGCTCAACATGGGCGGCTCGGACTGGAATGGAACGGCGTTCACCGCATTCAAGAACGGCGACACCGCGACCACCGCCAGGCTCACCACCGGCGGCATTCATAAGCTGCGGGACCAGCAGAGCGGCACTGACTACTCAGGCGCGTGGGGTGCGGGTCGCACGAGCCTGGGCGACCTCGAGATCGACGAGAACGAGCGCTTCCTGTACGCCGTCAACCTGAACCAGAAGGCCGTCTACCAGATCGACACCTGGTCCGCCTCCCCGCAGAGCACCGTCAGGCCGCTCACGAGCCTGATATGGGCAGCAGGCGTGCCCGAGCCCTGCACCGGGGGGAGCGGCAACGGCGCAGGAGGCCGCTCCGCGTACCGCCCGTTCGCGCTCGCGCACCGGGGCGGCTACCTCTACGTGGGCGCCGTGTGCAGCGGCGAGGTGGAGCAGTGGCGCAGCCACCTCCGCGCCCGCGTGGACCGCATCGCCATCGACGCAAACGGAGCCTGGGGCACCTGGCAGAACGTGCTGGCCGAGTTCTCCCTGTTCGACTTCACCGCTCAGCGGAACAAC
>JBDLTZ010000158.1:0-3549 GCA_039805565.1 Chloroflexota bacterium
CGTGCTGAGCGCCAGCGAGAAGGCTGTGATTGCACCAATATCGTGCTGCCACCTGTCGGTCACGCGCAGCGACCACACACCCGACGCGAGCTCGCCGTCCAGGGCCGAAAGCGGCCACTCCGGACGGTAACGACCGGTGAAGGGCGCCACCCCTTCGCCAATAGCGATGCCGGCCTCATCGTCAAACACCGTGTTGCTGTAGTTATCCCCGCTGCCGCCCCGCTGGTCCGCCAGCAGCACCACCGTCCCAGCAGGCGACACAAGCTCCAGCGTCAGGTCACTGTCATAGGTATGGTTCAGCGTCACGGACACGTCGACGTCGCCCACCTTCCCCGCCTCGGCCACCGCAAGCGGGAGGGTGGTGGTCGTGTTGTCGGCGATAGCGCCGGGAGCGCCGGTGTAGGCGATCGACTGCGGGTCACCGACCCAGGCGCGGCCTACCGGCACGACGATAGTGTCGGCGAACGGCTGCCCGCCGCCGAAGGTCACCGTCTGTCGGAAGACAACAGGTGAGCCACACGGCTGGTCGTCCTGGATGGTGGCGCGGTAGGGCGCAGCGGGGGAGGCCGTCGAGCCAGGGGCGATATTGGCGTAGACCGAGGTGCCCTGCAGCACACGAGCGCTGCCCGAGCTCACTGTCAGCACGCCGTTCATGCCGGACGCGACCGAGCCGCCGTAGTTGAGCACGTCGGCCGACAGCTCGATTATCTCGCCGGGGTCTACCACCGCGTCGCCATCGCCAGAGACCTCGTCCCAGCGCGCGGACACCTGCCGCAGGGCGGGGAGCGTGGCAGCGCGGACTGCGGCGGCGGCGTCCACAATCCCGGCGCCACACTGGCTGGGCCCACAGCCGGACCCCGAGGGGAACGAGCGCGCGCTGCGCTGCAGGATGTCTAGCACGCGCTCGGGCAACAGGCCGGGGTTTGCCGAGAGCATCAGCGACACGACACCGGCGATGTGCGGGGCGGCCATACTGGTGCCTTGGTACCAGCCGTAGGAATGCGCCCCTGGCTCACGCGTGCCGCTGTTGATTGTCGAGAGCACCCCGCTGGTTGTGCCGAGCGACATATCACCGCCGGGCGCACTTATCTCCACCGTCGACCCGAAGTTGCTGTAGTAGGCCCTGGCGCCTGTCGGACCGATCGCGCCGACGGTCACAACCGCCTGACACGACGCCGGGGAGAACCCGGACGCGTCCTGGGCGCTGTTCCCCGCGGCCACCACCACCACAGCCCCCGCCGCGACGACGTCGTCCACCGCACTCTGGACCACACCGCAGGACCCGGAGGCACCGAGGCTCAGGTTCAGGACGCGCGCCGGGGACGGGTTGGCCGGCACGCCAGGGACGGTGAGGCCAGCCGACCAGCGCATCGCGTCGACGATATCGGACACTGAGCCGCCGCATCTGCCGAGGACCCGCACCGGCAGAATCTTCGAGCCCCAGTTGATGCCGGTCACACCAGCGCCATTGTTAGCGCTTGCGCCGATGGTGCCGGCCACGTGTGAGCCGTGCCAGCTACTGTCGTCGCTCCCGCTGCCGCCGCACTGCCCTGACGTGTACCAGTCGCCCGGGTCGGCGGGGTTGGCGTCGCGCCCGTCGCCGTCGTTGGCAGTGGAAACATTGCTGATGAAGTCGTACCCGGCCAGCAGGCGCCCGGCGAGGTCAGGGTGAGTCCAGAGGATGCCGGTGTCGAGCACAGCCACGACGAGGTCCGGGGAGCCTGTCGTGATATCCCACGCGGCGGGAAGGTTGGCGCCGTAGCTGCTCGCTGAGGCGCTGCGGAGGTGCCACTGCTCGGAGAAGCGCGGGTCGGTGGGCTCACGCAGCGCGCGCATTGGCCGATCGGGCTCAGCCATCAGCACATCGGGGGCGGCCTGTAGGCGCGCCGCCATCTTCCAGGCCTCTGCGAGCGGGACCGCGCGTGGGAGCCGCAGCACGTGCGCACCCCCGGACATGATGCGAGCGTAGTCGAGCGAGACGCCCGCGACCGAGCTCAGCGACCGCAACCGTGACTCGCGCACGACGATGCCGGACTGCGGCGTGATATCAGCGGAGGGACGGAGCTGCACGATGATCTGGTCTGTCTGGCCATCGTCTATGGCTGGTGCGCGAGGAGCGGCCACCGATAGCCGATGCGGGGCAAGCATCTGGCAGACGAATGCGGCGAGCATCAGGAGAGCGAGGCGACGATGCATAGGCGCGACGTGAGCTCCTAGGAGATGTGTGAGTCGAAGAGGAGCGTATCACAGCCCCGTCAAGATACACAGCCGCCATAGGCGCCGCTTGTGAGATGATCGTGTGCGTGCTCCGGGTGTCGCCGGTGCCCTCGGGGTGAGTGAGCGTGCGGCGAGCGTTGGGAAGCGTTGGAGGCCCTCACCCCCCTCTCCCTGCCGCGGGAGAGGGGGGGTTCGTCGCCGCGTGATGCGCCATACGGCTGAGCGCCCAAGGGATCCGGTGCTGCGCTAGGTCGCCTCGGGCAGGTCCCTCCAAGCGTGCCACGCTCGTCCGGCGGCGTGGCATGCGTGGTAGAACGTAGATTGAGGGAGGGCTACCCTCGCTGGCTCTCCCGCCTGAGTATGAGTCGGTTACAGCGTTAGCGCCCCACGGCAGGCAGGTACACCCGCTGCGGCGACCACGGCCGTACCGGAAGCGGTGTTTCGCTCGGGCTGATGATCGGCTGGAGGCGCATCTGGGAAGACACCATCGGCTCATCGTATGCTGCCGACGTGCCATGAGCTACCTGCAGATCGTACGCCGCAGCCTCCGACCCCTCCACCTCCACCTGATAGGTCTGGAGCTCCCTGCCCCCCGGGATCGTCACTTCCGGCTGCACGTCCGTCACGGCAGATGCAACCAGATTCCCACTCCTATCCCAGACATACAGGTCGGCATCGCCGGACGAGCGCAGCGTGAGCGAAGAGCCTGATGCGAGCACAAGACGGTACACGTGGACTTCGCCCTGCCGAACCACGCTGCCGGGCGAGATCAGATTGACCGCCCGCACAAACGGCTGAGGACTCACATTTCCAGCCGCGTCAGCGGCGTAGACGTGCAAGTAGCGGGCGCCTGGCTCCGGCGAGAGCAGCCAGACGACACCAGACAGGGCCTCGGCGTACGGCACCCAGCCGCTTCCACCCACCTGCACCCACTGCGCTTCTACCAGCGCGTACTCGATGACGGCGATGTCGGTGACACCAGAGCCACCCTCTTCGTCGAACGCCGTGATCGTGAGTGTGACCTGTCTCCCCGCGACCCAGTCCGCCCCCCCGTCGACCGCCACATCATCAACCGTCGGCGGAGTACTGTCCACCTCGCCCGGCTGAGTCGCGGGCGGGTCAGTGGGCGCCGGGGTGGGTGAGGGAGTGGGCGCCGGGGTGGGTGAGGGAGTGGGTGAGGGAGCGACCACGCCATTGCAGGTATAGCGAGCCGTGCTGAGCGCCAGCGAGAAGGCTGTGATTGCACCAATATCGTGCTGCCACCTGTCGGTCACGCGCAGCGACCACACACCCGACGCGAGCTCGCCGTCCAGGGCCGAAAGCGGCCACTCC
>JBDLTZ010000159.1:0-17981 GCA_039805565.1 Chloroflexota bacterium
CCCTCCGCAAAAGAAAGAGAAAGATCTTTTTGCGGGGGCCGCAAGGCCCCCGCGCCCCCGCTGAGGAGTGAACTACGCCTGCGGGTACTCGGCGATCGTCTCCGGCTTGGTCTCGGGCACCTCGCCCTGCTCCGCCGCCGGCACCCAGAACTGCTCCGGGATGAAGTTGTTGTAGTCCCACTGGTAGAAGAACGCCGGCGCGCCGACCGGGACGTTCTTGAGCCGCTTCGCCATGCCCAGGCCGTAGCGGCTGATCACGACGCCCATCGAGTAGACGTTCTCGGTGTGGAGCTTCTGGTACTGCGCCATCAGCTCCTTCTGCTTGCCGAAGTCGGTCTCGTCGGCCATGCCCTGGGCCAGGGCGACCAGCTCCTCCTCGAACGGCTGCAGGGTGCGGTTCACGCCCTCGGCGCCGCGGCTCCAGGACGGGGACTGCAGCGTCAGCGGGGCGACGTCGCGGTAGCGCACGTTTGGCACGCCCCACTCCTGGCCCATGCGGTCCACGTGCATCTCCCACTCGCCCGTCTCGCGCGACTGCTGGTCGCGCACGGTGCCCTGGATCTTGCGGAAGTTCACCTGGATGCCGATGTCCTTGAACAGGGTCACCAGCGCCTCGGCGATCGTCGACGCGCCCTCCGTGTCTTCGATGGCGGTCAGGCCCAGCACCACCGGCTGGCCGGCCTGCGAGTAGCCCTCGGGCCACAGCAGGACGCCCTCGCTGTTCGACTCGGTGAAGCCCAGCTCCGTCAGCAGCGCCTTCGAGGTGTCAGGCGCGAACGGGTAGTACACCGTGCTGTTGATGTCGAAGAACTGGCTGCCCGGGTAGAGCCCGCCCGGCCAGGCGCGGAAGAACGGCCCGTCAGCCACCGACTTGGCGATGCCGTCGCGGTCGATCGCCTGGGTCAGCGCGCGGCGGAACTTGACCTCGCGGAACAGCTTGCGGATGTCCTTCGCGCGGTCGTCCTTGGCGCCGAAGTCGCTCGACTGGTTGATTACCAGCGAGAAGCCCAGCGTCTCGGGGCCCCACTCCATGCGGAACGGCGCATTGGCGTCCTGCGCCTTCGTCGCCACCTCGCGGAAGGTTGAGGGGTTCTCGACGTTGGTGTGGTCCGCGGCGCCCGCGATCACCTTGGCGGTGCGGATCACGCCCGTGGCCGCCTTCTCGAAGATGATCTCGTTCAGGTAGGGCAGCTGCTTGCCGCTCTCGTCCACCTTCCAGTAGTACGGGTTGCGGCGGAAGATCATGATCTCGTCGGTCTTGTACTCGACGGGGACCCAGGGTCCCATCGTGACCGGCGGCAGCGCGTTTGGCGGCAGCGCGTCGGCGAACTTCTGGTAGTCTGAGCTCGGCTCGTACTTCGGGTGGAACTTCGACAGCACGTGCTTCGGCGCCACCGACCAGGTCAGCTCGTTCATATCGAACAGCTTGTAGGCCGCGCCCGCCACCGGGAAGGTCCAGCGGATGGTGGAGTCGTCAACCTTCTCGAGGTTGATGTCCTTTCCGTCGATCTGCCAGGCGCTGCGCTTGGTCCAGGCGCGCGTGACGCCCGGGTCCAGGATGCAGTCCTCCCAGGTGAACATGACGTCGTCGGCGGTGAACGGCTGCCCGTCCGACCACTTGACGCCCTTCACCAGGTTCATCGTCAGCTGGGTGCCGTCCTCGCTCCACTCCCAGCTCTTCGCCAGGTTCGGCACGGGCTCCAGCTTGTCGCCGCGCAGCCACATCGGGCCGGTCATCACCAGCGGCTCCTGGACGATGGCCTCGATGCCGAACCAACCCTGGCTGATGCCGGCGGCCCAGTTCCAGCCCTCGGTCGGCGCGGCCCAGACGTCGCGCATGACGCCGCCGTACTCACCCGGCCCGTCCGAGAAGAAGGTGTTCGGGATGACCTGCGGCTCCTCCGGGAGGCGCTCGGCCACCGGCGGGAGCTTGCCCGCGTCCACCAGCGCCTTGATGTAGTCCGGCTCGCTGTAGGTGTCCAGCTTGCGGTACTGCATCATCTCGTCGAGGTTGAAGAGCTTCGGCTCGCGGCCGCCGGCCATCACCTGCCCGGGCGGGTAGGGGATCGGGCCAGCCAGCTCGGCGGCGCCGGCGGGGGCGGCGGTGGCCTCAGCCGCGGGGGCGGCGGTGGCCTCGGCGGCGGGGGCGGCGGTCGCTGCGCCGGCGGCGGTAGGCTCGGCCGCCGGGGCCGAGGTGGGGGCCGGGCCGGTGGCCGGCGCTGCACAGGCAGCAAGAACCGCAGAGCCCGCGCTCATCGCCGCGAGGCGGAGGAATTTGCGTCGGCTGATGCGGGTGGTGTCGTCCATTGACATCGTTCCCTCCTAGAGCATTTGCCGTGTGTTTTGTCTCAGCCGCGGCGTAGCCGCCGTGGCAGGAAGACCATCGGAAGGGCCTACTGGTGAAGCCAGCAGGCCGCCTTGTGCCCCGGCCGCACCTCGCGCAGCTGGGGAGTCTCCTCGGTGCAGATCTTCATGGTGTGCGGGCAGCGCGAGGCGAACGGGCAGCCCCGGATGTCCTCGGTGAGCTTCGGCACCATGCCTTTGATCGGCACCAGCGTCTTGCGACCCTTGCGCCCCAGCACCGGCACTGAGTTCAGCAGCCCCACGGTGTACGGGTGCTGCGGGTGGTGGTACAGGTCGCGCGTCGCCGCCTCCTCCACCACCTTGCCCAGGTACATCACCACCACGTGGTCCGCCATCTGCGAGACCACGCCGAGGTTGTGGGTGATCATCATGATGGAGGAGCCGAAGTCCTCCTGCAGCTGGCGCATCAGGTCCAGGATCTGGGCCTGCACCGTCACGTCGAGCGCGGTGGTCGGCTCGTCGGCGATCAGGACCGCCGGGTTGCACGAAAGCGCCAGCGCGATCATCACGCGCTGGCGCATGCCGCCCGAGAGCTGGTGTGGGTACTCGTTCAGGCGCCGCCGGGCGTCGGCGATCTGCACCTTCTGCAGCATCTCCAGCGCCCGGTCCATCGCCTCCTTCGCGCCCACCCTCTGGTGCAGGCGCACGGTCTCGGCGATCTGTGTGCCCACGGTGTACAGCGGGTTGAGCGAGGTCATGGGCTCCTGGAAGATCATGGCGATCTCGCCGCCGCGGATGCTGCGCATCTTCGGCCCGTTCGCCTCGAGCTTCGTCAGGTCCACGGTGCTGCGCGAGCCGTTCGCGCCCTGGTGCAGCAGGATCTCGCCGCCCACGATCTTGCCCGGCGGGTTGCGCACCAGCCGCATGATCGACATGGCAGTCACGCTCTTGCCGCAGCCGCTCTCGCCCACCACGCCTAGGGTTTGCTTGCGGTCCAACGAGAAGTCAATGCCGTTCACCGCCTTGATGGTGCCGGCCTCAAGCTTGAAGTGTGTCTGGAGGTTTTTGATCTCCAGGATGCGCTCCGCGACGGCGGTGTCGGCCATATGTCTGCCTATGACTCTGGCGCGGCCCTGCGCTCTGGATGCTCACGAGAGCTGGTGGGAGACAAGGAGCTTGGCGCAGGGCGGCGCGGAAGAAGCTCAACTTGTGTGGAGGTACACAGGGGATAGCATAAAGAAAAGAAGCCTGTGTGTCTTGGACAAAAACACACAGATTATTTGGACGATAGAACACTCGCCGCCCGCAGCTCTCGCTCGCGGTACTCGCGCGGGGCGCACCCCTCGAGCTTGCGGAACACGCGGCTGAAGTAGGCCGGGTCGCCGAACCCGACCGCCGCCGCGATCGCGGTGATGCTATCGTCCGTCTCGCGCAGCAGCGCCTTGGCGCGCTCCACGCGGTAGCGGTGGAGGTACTCCCACGGCGAGACATCGAACTCGCGGTGGAAGATGAGGGTCAGGTAGTTCTCGCTGACGCCCACGTGCGCGGCGATCTCCTGCCGCGAGAGGTCGCGGGCGTGGTGGAGCTGAATGTAGGCCACCGCCCGGCCCACGAGCTCGCCGGTGTGGCCCTTCTCGGCGCGCGCTGCCCGCGCGTCGAAGGCCAGGTCGACGTTCCGCAGCGCGATCCCCAGCTGGTCCGCCAGCAGCTGGAGGCCCGCCAGCTCCTCATCGCTGCGCTGCCCCTGCCGGCTGCTGTGCAGGTCCAGCACCCCGAGCAGCGTCTGCCCCGAGCGCACCGGCAGCACCACGCGCGAGCGAACCTCGGCCCAGGCGGGGTCCGGCGCGAAGCGGTGGCTGTGCCGTGTGTCAGGGATGTACACAGCCTCGCCGCGCGCCACCACCTGACCCAGCAGGCCGGACTGCGCCAGCGGCAGGCGAGGTGCCCGCTGCGAGGCGTCGGGGGCGTTGAGCACCAGCGCCTCGTCCTGCTCGCACCAGAACGAGAGCTGCGCCGCGTCGAAGCCGTAGTTCGAGCGGATCAGCTCGACGATCTCGCGCGCCAGCCGGCGCCGGTCCTCGATCGTGCCGATCAGCTGGTTGATCGCCTGGGTCGCCTCGATCTGCGCCATGCGCTGGCGGTCGCGCTCCCGGTGCACACCCACCAGCCGGTTCGGCAGGCTGGCGATCGCGATCAGCTTCTCCATCGCGATCTCCGCCACGTTCTCGGCCGTCACGAAGCGCACCGGGTAGGGGAAGTGCGCCGCCACGCGCTCGCCCCGGGCGGCCTGGCAGGCCAGGTCCACCGCCCGGGCGCCGAACTCGGCGGCGGATGTGTCTACGGTTGCGGCCAGGCGCCCCTCGGCCACCGCTGCAAGGGCCAGCGGGTCGCCGTTGATACCCACCACCGGCGTCCCGGGGCGCAGCAGGCCCATGGTCTGCGCGCAGTCTCGGGCCGCCAGGGCCAGCGAGTCGGAGAGCCCGAAGATGGCGTCGGGCGGCTCGGGCAGCGCGCGCAGCGCCGCCTCGATCTGCGGGTAGGCGCGGTCGTAGCGCCAGGTGCTCGGCACGTGGTGCAGCTGCACCGCCGGCATCGCGCGCAGCGTATCTGTCATGCCCGCCAGCCTGCTCCGGCCGTCCTCGCCGTAGTTCGCCAGCCCGCCGCCCACCGCGAGCACGAGCCCGTGCCCGCCGAGCTGCTTGGCCAGGAACTGGGCCACCTGCCTGCCGATGTCGTAGAAGCCGATCGGGGAGACGAAGCGCGGGTGGTGGACGTCGGACTCGGTCAGGTGGACCAGCGGTAGCCCGCTCGTCAGGATGCGGTGGGCCAGGGGGCTCGGGGTGTAGGCGCTGACCAGAGCGTCAAGGTCTTGCGCCTGGAGCGCCTCGACCACGCCGAGCTGCGCGTCGCGCGAGAGGGTCAGCGAGCGGCCGAGGTCGATCTCGACAAGCTCAACGCCCAGCTGCTGCGCGCGCTGGTGGACTGCCTCCCGCACTTGGACCCAGAAGGGGTCCGCTGAGCCGATGCGGGTGCCAATGCGAAGTGTATAGGACAATGGACCTCCGGCCGGGTGGGGCGCCTCGAGGAGAGAAAGATGAATGAGCGAGGATGCTGTCGAGAGGCTCTTTTGTATGCCGGAGATCCTAGCAGGCGGAGCGGGGGGTGTCAAATAGTGCGGGGGCTCAGGGGAGGTTCGGAGGGGCGAAGCCCCTCCGAGAGAAATACTTCTCGGGGGCCGTAGGCCCCCGAACCCCTGCCAGTGCTACTCGAACTCGGCCATCACCCGCGCGAAGGCCTCGCGCGTCGGGCGGAGCTTCTCCGCGGGCAGCTCCGCCAGCGGCGTGTCGCTCAGCTGCATCACCTGCGGCAGGGTCTGCCGCTCGGTGTTGATGTACAGCAGGCCGGTGAGGAACTCGTGGTTGTGCCGCGCCGTCTCCAGCATCTCGAGCGCCTGCCACTTGTTCGTCGGGTCGTACTCGCGGTCCAGCTTCTTCAGCTTGATCGCCGGCCCGTCGTGGAGCTGCACGATCCGCTCCTCGCCCTCGTCGTAGTCCACCTGCACTTCGTTGAAGCTCGGGATGAACTGGATGTCCTGGATCCGCTCCTCCTTCGCCTTGCCGTAGTCGTAGCTCTTGCTGGACTCGTGGTGGTTGTTGAAGGTCACGCACGGGCTGATGATGTCCAGCACCGCGGTGCCGTCGTAGCTCATGGCTGCCTTCAGCAGCTCGCGCACCTGCTTGGCGTCGCCCGCGAACGAGCGCGCCACGAAGCCGCAGTCGGCCACCAGCGCCTCGATGCAGACGTCGATCGGCGGCAGCACGTTCGTGCCGGCGTACTTCAGGTTCTGGCCCACGTCGGCGGTGGCCGAGTGCTGGCCCTTTGTCAGGCCGTAGACGCCGTTGTTCTCGACGATGTACACCATCGGGACGTTGCGGCGCACCATGTGCTTGAACTGCCCCAGCCCGATTGAGCCGGTGTCGCCGTCGCCGCTCACGCCGATCGCCAGCATGTGGCGGTTCGCCAGCACCGCGCCGGTGGTCACCGAGGGCATGCGGCCGTGCAGCGTGTTGAAGCCGTGCGAGCGGTTCAGGAAATAGGCCGGCGTCTTCGAGGAGCAGCCGATGCCGCTCATCTTGATCACCTGGTGCGGCGCGATCGAGAGGTCGTAGGCGGCGGCGATGATCTGGCTGGTGATCGAGTTGTGCCCGCACCCCTGGCACAGGGTCGTGTCGCCGCCGCGGTACTCCTGCTGCGTCAGGCCGATCTTATTGACGTTGGCGGGCTTGCCGTTCGTCTTAGTCTCAGTGGTCATGCTATTCCACTCCGTAGTGTGGGCGGGTTCAAGGGAAGGGCCTGCCCTCCCCTGGGCCCTCCGTCTAGCGCTGCTCCTGCTTCAGGATCTCCTCGGTCACGAACCGGGCGCTCATCGGCATGCCGTTGCAGATGCGCACCGAGCGCACCTGGCCAGCCAGCTCCGGCGCGTGCAGCTGGACCAGCTGGTGCATCTGGCCGTCCTGGTTCAGCTCGGCCACGTACACCCGCTCGTGCTGCTCCACGAACGCCCGCACCGACTCGCTGAGCGGCAGCGCGCGCACCCGCAGGTAGCTCGTCTCGACTCCCTCGGCCCGTAGGCGGTCGCGCGCCTCGACGATCGCCGGGTCGGTGGAGCCGAAGGCGATGATGCCCACGGGCGCGCCGTCCACCTGGTCCACCACCGGCTGCGGCACCAGCCCGCGCGCCGTCTCGTGCTTCAGGCTCAGGCGGTCGAGGTTCTTCTGCCAGTCCTCGGCGCGCTCGCTGTACACCGCGAACTCGTTGTGGCCGGTGCCGCGCGCGAGGTAGGTGCCCTTGGGGTTGATGTTGCCGGGGAGCGTGCGGTACGGGATGCCGTCGCCATCCACGTCCTTGTAGCGCCCGTAGCGGCCGAACTTCTCCTCGATCTCGGCGATCTGCTCGGCCGTGAGCACCTTGCCGCGGTCCATCGGCTCCTCGGGGTACTCGAGCGGGGGGGTCATCCAGTTGTTCATGCCCAGGTCGAGGTCGCTCAGCACCAGCACTGGCGTCTGGAGGCGCTCGGCCAGGTCAAAGGCGCGCCAGCCGAACTCGAAGCACTCGCGCATCGAGCCGGGGAACAGCACCACGTGGCGCGTGTCGCCGTGGCCCATGTGATAGGCGCTCAGCACATCGCCCTGTGAGACGCGCGTCGGCAGGCCGGTCGCCGGGCCCATGCGCACCACGTCCCAGATCACGGCCGGGACCTCGGCGAAGTACGCCAGGCCGACGAACTCGTTCATCAGCGAGATGCCCGGGCCCGAGGTGTTGGTCATCGCGCGCGCCCCGGCCCAGCCGGCGCCCACCACGATCCCGGCCGCGGCCAGCTCGTCCTCGGCCTGCACGATCGCGTAGGTCGTCGTGCCGCTCTCGGCGTCGGCCCGCAGCAGCGGCGCGTAGTCGGTCAGGGCGTCCGCCAGGCTCGTCGAGGGGGTGATCGGGTACCAGGCCAGCACCGAGACGCCACCCACCAGCGCGCCGAGCGCGCCGGCGGTGTTGCCGTCGATCAGGATCATGCCGGCAGTCTCGTTCATCGGGGCCACCCGGAACGGGTCGCGCTTCGGCAGGTTCTCCCGCACCCAGGCGGCGGCCGCCTGGACCATGCCGTAGTTCAGGTCGATCGCCTTTCGCTTGCCCTTGAAGTGCTTGTCGAGCGCGCCGTAGATCTGGCTGGTGTCGATCGCCAGCAGCTCGGTCAGGGCGCCCACGTACGCCATATTGGCGATGTAGTCGCGCAGCTTCACGTCCGCGCCGCTCTGCTTCACCAGCTCCTTCACTGGCAGCGGGTAGTAGGTCACATCCGCGCGCGGCTGGGCGAAGTTCAGGTCGTCCGGGTGGAGGCAGACGCCCCCCGCCGGCAGCGCCGCCAGGTCCTCATCGGCGGTTTTCGGGTTGAACGCCACCAGGATCTCGGTCCCCTCGCGCCGCGCGGTGTAGCCGTCCTTGCTCACGCGGATGGTGTACCAGGTGGGGAGGCCCTGGATGTTCGAGGGGAAGAGGTTCTTGCCGCTCACCGGGATACCCATCTTGAAGATGGCTCGGATGAGCACGTTGTTCGCTGTCTGGCTCCCCGAGCCGTTGACCGTCGCTGCCACAATCGAGAAATCGTTGATGATGGGCGGGCGGTCCTGCGACCCCGTCTCCTGCGGGGTGACCTCAGTGTCGATGACGCTCATGGCTTCTCCAGTGGTAAACAGGCCGCGGGGCGTCGGTACGCGGCCGCAGCGCGGTCCAGCGATACTCGACGCCCCGACGAGGCTGCTGGCCGCCATGGCCGACGCATGTTGTGTGCCCTCTACCCTCTGTAAACGCCCCCACCGTTCGGAGGGGTACGCAGCTGGGTTCCTGTCCGTATGACCGGGCAGGGGAATTCTATTATACGCCTTTTTTGGCGCTTTTCGTGCCCGCGCTCTCCTCGCCGCCCTCTTTTCCGAAGTAGATGACCTCTTTCCAAACGGGGGTGATCGCGTCAGCGAAGACCACCACGAGGTCGCGTGTCCGCGCCAGGCTGAGCGCGTGCCGCACCGCCTCGCGCTCGTCCAGCACGGTCACGATCTCATCCGGGCGCTTCCCCGCGGCCAGCGCGGCCTCACACATCAGCGCCGCGATAGCCCCGATCTGGCGCCCGCGCCGGTCGTCGTCCTCCTTGACCACCATCACATCGAACATGCCGGCCGCCACCTGCGCGTCCTCGCGGATATCCTCGTCGCGCCGGTCCCCGGGGGCGCTCACCACGCCGATCACGCGCGCGTGGTTCGGCCGCAGCCGCGCCACCAGCTCGCTCATCGCGCGGAAGGCGGCCGGGTTGTGCGCGTAGTCCACGATCACGCGGAAGGGGTGCTCGTCAAACACGTTCAGCCGCCCCGGTGTCTGGTAGAAGCTGGTGGTGAAGGTCCGCAGTCCTTGCCGGATGTTCTCCACCCCCACACCCAGGGCGTAGGACACCGCCGCCGCGGCCAGGGCGTTAGCCACATTGTGCAGCGCCTTGCCCTCCAGCGTCGCCGGGATCAGGTGAGTCCACAGCAGCGGGATGTACTGCTCATCGTCATAGATCGCGAGCATATCGCCGCGTACGCCGTGCTGGAGCACGACCGCGCAGCCGCCCGACGCAATGTGGCCGCGCACCAGGGCGCTCGCGCTCTCGCCACCGTGCATGCTGAAGTACACCACCCGCCCGCCGGCCGCCTCGGCCATCGCCGCCACCCGCGGGTCGTCGGCGTTCAGCACGCTCGCGCCGTCCTTGCGCACGCTCTCCACCACCACACCCTTGACCCAGGCGATGTCATCCAGCGTGTTCACGCCGCGGTGCCCCAGGTGGTCGTTGCTCACATTCAGCACCGCGCCTACGTCGCACTGCTCGAACCCCAGCCCCTCGCGCAGGATGCCGCCGCGCGCCGTCTCCAGCACCGCCGCGTCCACCGTCGGGTCGCGCAGCACCATGCGGGCGCTCCACGGCCCGGTCATGTCGCCGCGCATATACAGCTGCCCGTCGATGTAGATCCCGTCGGTGGTGGTCATGCCCACGCGCCGGCCGTCCATCTTGAGGATGTGGGCCACCATGCGGGTCGTGGTGGTCTTGCCGTTCGTCCCGGTGATCGAGACGATCGGCACGCGCGCGGGGGTCCCGGGCGGGAACAGCGAGTCGATCACGTGGCGCGCCACGTTGCGCCCCTGCCCATCGCTCGGCTGGATGTGCATGCGGAACCCCGGCCCGGCGTTCACCTCCACCACGCCGCCGCCCACCTCGCGCAGCGGCTGGCTGATGTCGGGTGTGACGATGTCGATCCCCGCCACGTCCAGCCCGATCACCATCGCCGCGCGCCGCGCCAGCTCGCGCGTCTCGTAGTGGATCTCCGTCGTCCGGTCGATCGCTGTCCCGCCGGTGCTCAGGTTCGCGGTGCTGGCCAGGAAGAAGCGCTCGCCGTCCCGCAGCACGGTCTTCAGCGTGTAGCCGGCGCGCTCCAGCAGCAGCTCGCTCTGGTGCGTGACCTTGATCCTGGTCAGCACCTTCTCGTGCCCGAAGCCGCGCCGAGGGTCGGCGTTCACCCGCTCGATCAGCTCGGCGATGGTGCTGCGCCCATCCCCCACCACGTGCGCCGGCACCCGCTCGGCCACCGCAACCACCTCGCCGCCGATCACCAGCACGCGGTAGTCGCGCCCCGGCAGGAAGGTCTCGACCAGCACGCTGCGCGTGTACTCACTCGCCACCTCGTAGCCGCGCCGTACCTCGTCGGGCGTCCGCAGGTTGAGCGAGATGCCGCGCCCGTGGCTCACGTCGAGCGGCTTGGTCACCAGCGGGAAGTCCAGCGCATCAGCGGCGGCCAGAGCCTCCTCGGCGCTCCGCACCAGCCGATTACGCGGCGTCGGGATGCCCACGTCGCTCAGCAGACGGATGGTCAGCTCTTTGTCGCTGGCGGTCTCAACCGCGATGTTGCTGGTCTTGCTGGTCACGCTGGCGCGGATGCGCTGCTGGTACTTGCCATACCCGAGCTGCACCAGGCTGTGCTCGTCCAGGCGGATGGCGGGGATGCCGCGCCGGCGAGCCTCCTCCACCAGCGAGGCGGTGGTCGGGCCGAGTACGATGTCCTGCGCCCTGGCGATCAGCTCGTCCCGCTCGCGGGTGAAGTCGAACGCCGCCAGCTCCTCGGGCGGCAGGGCGCTCGGCAGCTCGGGCGGCAGCAGCGAGCGCGCCAGGCGCATCGCCAGCTCGCCGGCCTCGAGCCCCACGCGCTCCTCGCGGAACGAGTAGATCACGTGATAGACGCCCGGCTGGTCCGGGACTGAGCGCGTCTTGCCGTAGGTCACCTCGGTCCCGGCCAGAGACTGGATCTCGAGCGCGATGTGCTCGATGATATGCCCCATCCATGTGCCGTGAGTCCCGTCACCGTTGTCGTCCGAGAGGCGCCGCACGAACCCGCCGGGCTCGCCGTAGGAGCAGCCGTGATCGGCCAGCGTCGGCACCAGCGCCAGCAGGCGCTCGTTGAACCCCGGGATCCGCGCCGAGGGCCACTCCTCGAGCTCCTCGAGGTCCAGCGTGATACGGATGGCCGGCCGGTAGCCGTACGGGCTCGGCCCGCGGTACACCCTGGTCTCCACCACGCGCATAGCGTTCGCTCCCTGAACTTTGCTGTCGCTCGTTATCGGGGGGTGGGTTTCAGGGAGGGGCATGCCCTCCCACCTCAGCACTCAGCACTCAGCACTGAGCACTGAGCACTGAGCACTGAGCACTGAGCACTGAGCACTGAGCACTGAGCACTGAGCACTCAGCACTCAAGACTCGTCATATCCCCTCGCCCCCCACGTACCCGGTCTCCACGTACGGGGGCGGCTCGCTCGCCAGGTGCGGCGTGCGCGAGGGGATGTCGTAGCGGTAGCCGCTGGAGAGGACGTGGACCCGCATGTCAAAGATCGTCAGCGGCGCGTGGTCCGGCACGCTGTGGATATCGGTGTGGGTCATCCCGGCGCCGTCCACCACGATCACCGAGCCGCGGCCGAGCACGGTCATCGCCCCGGCGGCGTCGATCTCCACCGCTGTGTCCTCGTCCAGCCCGATGCCGAGCAGCTCCGGGTTATGCGCCACCGCCGTCATCAGGCGGCCTGCCCGGCCGCGCGCCCCGAAGTGCTGGTCCACCACCACGCCGCGCACCAGCCCCAGGCCCGGCCCGAAGTGCATCATCGCCTTGCGTGGCGGGATGCCGCTCGCCCCGTAGGCCAGCATGTGCTCCGCCGCCGCCGAGGCTCCGGCGCTCGTGCCGCCCACCGCTACGCCCGCCAGGTGCCGTTGCCGGATCATCTCCGCCACTCGCGTCCCGCCCAGCACGGCCGTCAGCTTCAGCTGGTCGCCGCCAGTCACGAAGATGCCCGTCGCGTGTGCGAGCTGCGCCAGCGGCTCCTCCATGCGTGCCTGTGACCGGTCGCTCACCCGCAGCACCTCGACGTGCGCGGCGCCCAGGGCCGAGAACAGCGCGACGTAGCGCTGGCCCACCAGATCCTGGAACGACGACGCCGTTGCGAGCACGGCGATTCGTGCCCCCTCGCCGCCCGACAGCTGCACGAAGCGGCTCAGGATCGTCCGGCCGCCCACTTTGTCTTCCGCGCCGCCGATCAGCAGCAGCGGGCCAGGCGTCTTGCTCACCTAATGATACCTATGTGCGTGATTTGGCTTCTCGGGCTGCATTATACTCTACGGATACGCCGACAGTATGCGCCAGTCGTTGGCCGCGTGCCTCAATATAGTCGCCTGCATTGCGGCGAACACAGTGTTCGCCAGAGCCGCACCACCACGATGGCATCGCCGCGGGGTTACCAACGACAAGCCCCCGGGCCGAGGGCGGTGGTACACCGCACGCTCGTCCACGGGGGCCTCGGTTTGTTCAACCGTTGGTTTCGGTGCGGGATCTACCGACCGCGGCCGCGGCCCTGGCCGGACTCACGGCTGCCGCGCTCGTCGCGTCGGGGGGCCGCATTGCCGAGGGTGTGGCGCGGCTCGCTCGGCGAGGTGTGGCGCGGCTCGGCGGTGGGCGTGTTGTAGCGTGGCTCGGCCGGGCGGGCGTGCGCGCGCGGCTGCGCCTGGGCCTGGGGGCGCTGGCCCTGCGGCTCGGGCTGCCGGCGGCGCTGCTGCGGCTCACGCGGCGGCCGGGCGAACTCCTGGTCGCGCGCCGGTGCGGACACGCTGTAGTCGAAGCCCTCGAGCTTGCGCCGCTCGATGCGCGTGCCGATCAGCCGCTCGATCGCCCGCACCATCGCGTCGTCCTCCGTCGTCACCAGCGAAAGCGCCGAGCCGCTGCGCGAGGCGCGGCCAGTGCGGCCGATGCGGTGGGTGTAGGCCTCGGCCGTGGTCGGCATGTCGTAGTTGATCACGTGCGACACCCGCGACACGTCGATGCCGCGCGCCGCGATGTCGGTGGCGACCATGATCTTGTACTCGCCGTCCCGGAAGCCGTCGAGCGCCGCCTGGCGCCGGTTCTGGCTCAGGTTGCCCTGCAGCGAGGTGGCCTTGTAGCCCAGCTGCTCGAGCTTCTCGCCGAGCCGCTTGGCGCGGTACTTGGTGCCGGTGAAGATCAGCACCGATTGTGTCTCGGTGTGCTTGAGCCAGTCCAGCAGCAGCGGGGTCTTCAGGTGCTGTGGCACCGGGTAGAGCGCGTGCGAGACGGTCTCGGCCGGCGCGATGTGGCCGATCTGCACCGTCACCGGGTCGCGCAGCGCCTCCTGGGCCAGCGCGCGGATATCCTGCGGCATGGTGGCTGAGAAGAGCAGTGTCTGGCGCTTGGCCGGCACGCTCCGCAGGATGCGGCGCACGTCCGGCAGGAAGCCCATGTCGAACATGTGGTCCGCCTCGTCCAGCACCAGCACCTCGAGCTGCGACAGGTCCACCGTGCCCTGGCCGATGTGGTCGAGCAGGCGGCCCGGGCAGGCCACCACGATGTCGACGCCGGCGCGGAGCTTCTGCACCTGCGGCTGCATTCCGACGCCACCATACAGCGTGACGCTGCGGAGCCCTGTCTCTTTGCCCAGCGCCACGAACGACTCGTGGATCTGCTCGGCGAGCTCACGAGTGGGGGCGACGACCAGGGCGCGCACGCGGCCGCGCGTGCCGTCGAGCAGGCGCTGGAGGATCGGCAGGGCGAAGGCGGCGGTCTTGCCGGTGCCCGTCTGCGCCAGGCCCATGACGTCGCGGCCTGTCATCACCGGGGGGATGGCCTGAGCCTGGATGGGGGTGGGGGTCTGGTAGCCGGCCGCGCGGACGCCCGCGGCGACCCGCGGGTGGAACTTGAACTGATCAAAAGACACGAAGAGTCCTTACTTGGCAAGCGAGATGAGCCAAGTCGCACTCTCAGCCCCTCGATACATCAAACCGATTTAGTATAGCACGTTTTCGGAAAAGTGGTGCATTTGTTCACAATAGAGGCGTGTAAGAGCATGGCTGCGTCCACAAACCCGCGCTCGGCGCTGACGCGCGTCTCCTGATATGGCTCACGGCGCACGGCTCACGACTCCCCGCTCTGCCTCGTCGGCGTAGCCGGTCATCTCGAGGTAGCCGTAGCCCGTGGCGCTGCCGGCCACGCGCACCGTGCCCTCCCAGTAGGTCACCGTGACCGGGAGCTCCTGGTCGGCCAGCAGCGGCGTGACCGTCAGGTCGATCCCCTCGGCGGGCACCGCGAGGCGCCAGCCGGCCGGGTACGCCCCACCGGTGCGCGGGCTCGTCCACTCGCCCGTCGTCTCCAGGGTCACCTCGTCGCGCGCCAGCCGCCGTGATGTCCCGTCGGCGGCCACCAGCACCCCCTTCGAGTACGGGTCGCTGGCGCCGTCCCGCAGCCGAAGCTGGTAGAACATCAGGTCACGTCCATCGTCCAGGTGCAGTGCGAACCAGTCCCACCCGACCTGGTCCGGCCCGAGCGCGCTGGTGCTCCACTCGCGGTCCATCCAGGCCAGCCCTGAGACGGCGTGCTCGGCCCCGCCCGCGCGCATGGTCCCAGTGGCGGGCATGCGCGTCAGCGAGTAGTAGTACGAGGCGTTGCCGCGCTCGGCGCTCTTCTGGCTCAGCCCTCGGTCCCCCTGGAGCACCGGCGGCTTGCCAGCCTCCAGCGTGAGATCGAGCGCTACATCGCCCTGGGCCGCGCGCAGCCGCATCGGCGTGCCCTGGGGCCCGAGTCCCTCGGCGCTCCAGTCCTCGAGCCAGACGCGGAACGGCTCGCCCTCGGCGCCGGCTAGCCCCGCGGCGCCCCTGCTGAAGCGCTCGAAGGCGTAGAATCGCCCGGCACTCACGTCCGACAGCGCGAAATGCGCCATCCAGACGCTCGAGGTGGCCCATGCCGACTCGCGCTCGGGCGGCTCGGGTGCCAGCCCGAAGCGGAAGAAGGTCAGCTGGAAGCCGAAGCGGCGGCCAGCAGCGTCCGCCAGGTTGCCGGTGTAGTACCACCACTCGATCGCGTACTCGGGGTGCGGCCCGTGGTCCTGGGGGAAGACGAACGGGCGCGGCTCGACGGCCCGCGCGAAGCCCGCGTCGGCCGACCCAGCCATCGCCTCGGCCACCGTGAGGCGGGCGCTCGGCTCGCCGGCCGGTGTCGCGCAGGCCGCCAGCAGCGCTGCCAGCAGCGCGATGCACAGAACTTTGATATGCATTGTTCGTACCGCAGGGTGCGGGAAGGGGCAGGCCCTCCCCGCAAACCCTACCCTACTCCTCACGCAGCGCCAGCGCCGGCGAGGTGCGGCCCATGCGCCAGGCGGGGTAGATGCCCGCCAAGAGCGCCGCCGCCACGGCAACCAGCAGCGCCTGCCCGAACAGCGTCCAGTCCAGCTGGAACAGCAGCGTCCAGCCGAACGAGCGCTTGTTGATCACGTACACCAGCACTGTCGCCATCATCACGCCCACCGGCGCCGCCAGCAGCCCGGCCGCCAGCCCCATCAGCCCCGTCTGCCCGATCACCAGCCCCCACAGCTGCCGTGGCGTCAGACCGTTCGCGCGCAGCATGCCCAGCTCGCGCGCCCGCTCCAGCTGCAGGGCCATGAGCGCGGCCAGGATCCCCACGAACGCGACGATCGTCGCCAGGAGCTGGAGCACGTTGGTGATCGCGAAGGTCCGGTCGAAGATCGCGAGCGAGGTTTCGCGCAGCGCCCGGTTGGAGCGGATCTCCAGCAGCGCCCCGTCCTCCCCCACGCCCCCCGCCAGGTCGCGCAGCTCGCGCACCAGCGCGTCCACGTCCTTGCCGGGCGCCGCGTAGAGCCCGAGCGACGAGACGCCCGGGTCGTCCCACAGCTCGCGGTAGCGCTCGAACGCCAGCATCGCCACCCCCTGGTCGCTGCCGTAGTCGAAGAACACGCCCGCCACCCGTAGCGCCTGCTCGCCCCTGTCGGTCAGCACCCGCAGCGTGTCGCCGACCTGGAGGTCGTGCCGGTAGGCCAGCGGCTCGGACACCAGCACCTCGCCGCGCGCGTAGCCCTCCCAGACGCCCGGTGGCTCCGGGCCGACCCACTGGAACGCCGCGCGGTCCGGCGGCGCCACCTCGAGCGCGATCGTCAGCAGCGGCCCCACCTCGCTCGGCACGGTGACGCTGCGGTAGCGCCGCGCCCGCTCCACCCCTGGCGCCGACACCAGCCGCTCGACCACCTCCGGCGGCAGGGGTTGGTCCAGGCGGTTGGCCGAGACGCTCGGTGCGGAGACGAACACATCGGCGCGGATGGTGCTGTCGAGCCAGCTCACCACTGTGTTGCGGAAGCTGCCGACCATCAGGCCCACGCCGATCGTCACGGACACGGCGATCATCAACGCGGCCACCGCCACTGAGGTGCGGCTGAGCGAGGCGGTGACGTCGCGCGCGGCCATGCGCCCGAGCAGCCCGAAGGCGCCGCCCATGATGGGCCGGGCTAGCCGCATCAGCGCGAGCGTGCAGAGCGGCGTCACCGCCGCGGCGCCCAGGGTCAGCAGCAGCAGCCCGCTGAACGCCAGGATGATATCTTTGCTCGGTAGCGCCAGCAGCCCGCCGCCCGCCCCGAGCAGCGCGAGGCCCCCGGCGAAGGCAAGCGGCAGCAGCCGGCGCGCGCGGTCCTCGTAGGAGGAGCGGCGCAGCACCGAGCGAGGCTGGGTCGCGGTGGCTTCGGCGGCGGGCACGGCGGCGGCCAGGAGTGTGGCGCCCAGCCCGAGTGCGAACCCCTTCAGCAGCGGCAGCGGGCTGATGGCCACCTCGCGCACCGTCACAGCGAAGTACAGGTCGTTGATCGTCTGCGTTACCAGGCCCACCAGCCCGCGCCCGAGCACTACTCCCAGCGCCAGGCCCGCCAGCGCCCCGAGCAGCCCCACCAGCAGCGCCTCGCCGAGCACCAGCGCGAACACCTGCCCGCGCGTCACGCCCAGGCAGCGCAGCGTCCCGATCTGGGCGCGCCGCTGCACCACCGAGAAGGTGATGGTGTTGTAGATCAGGAACATGCCGACCACCAGCGCCAGCAGGCTCAGCGCCGTCAGGTTCAATTCGAAGGCGGCCGTCATCTGCTGGATGGCGCTCGTGCGGCGCTCGGGGGTCTCCACCTGCACCCCTGGCGGGAGCGCGCCCTCCACCCGCCGCAGAGCATCCTCGCCGGCCGGCCCTTCGGGCAACGTCAGGTCGATGCGGTCCAGCCGCCCGACCTTGCCGAACCACTCCTGGGCGGTGGCGATGTCCACGATCAGCAGCCCGTCCAACGCCCGGCCGCTCGCCTCGTCCTCGGGCTCGAGCAGTCCCACAACCAGCGCCCGCTCGACGCGACCGCCGATCCGCAGCGTCAGCTCGGCGCCGTTGGCGATCCCGTAGGCCGAGGCGGTCTGGGCCGAGAGCAGCGCCGCCCCGGGCCGTAGGAAGAAGGTGGCCGGCGTGTCACCGCCGCCCGCGAACGAGCGCACCACCGACTCGGCTAGCGGGTCCACCCCGAGGATATGCAGCGTCAGGCCGGGGTGATCAGGCGCGGCGGCGTACCCCTCCACCAGCGGGGCCGACTCGCGCACGCCGAGCTCGACTCGCAGTTCGCGGTAGAGCGCCTCATCCAGGCCGGTGGGTCCCCCCACTATCTGGTGGGTCGCGCGGCCGGCGACAGTCTCAGTGGAGAGCTCGAAGGCGCGCCGGGCGCTGTCATTGGCGATGTCGATCGACACCACC
>JBDLTZ010000160.1:0-5480 GCA_039805565.1 Chloroflexota bacterium
CAGCCGCATATGATGGACGACATGGCCGCCGCGTTGCTGTGGGCCGACGCGAGGGACATCCATTGCCCCTCGCTCGACGAGGGACGCCCGACGCTTCCCGCCCAGTTTTACCAGCCGACCCCCGGCTACGCCGACGCGAACGCGCTCCGGGGTATGGATGATGCAAGCCTTCGCGCCGGCCAGATCGCCCGCACGCAGCAGGGCATCAACCGCCTCACGCTCGGCATCGTCCCGTCCGTTCTGGCGGTGCTCGAGGCGCTGGTCCAGCTTATCTTCTCGCTCTCGCTGATGGTGTTGTGGGCGAGCCTGCCGATCGCGCTCTTGTTCATGTTGTTCCAGCGAGACACGGGCGCGCTCACTCGCCTATTCCAGCAAGGGCTGGACATCCTCAAGGCGTCCTGGGCCGGGAGCTTCGTCCTGGGACTCATCTTCGTGTGCGTTGAGCAGACCGCCCGCCTGGGGAACGCCACGGCCTACATCGGCTTCTCGATCGGCTCGCTGGTCGTAACCGCCTACGTCGCCAGCCTCGCCGCGGGCACCGTGCGCCAGGGCTTCGCGGCTTTCGGCAGCGTCGCCGGCGCCGCCACCGGCCTCTCGCTCGGCGGGCTCGGGCAGATCGCAGGCGGGGCCGCGCGCGTGGCCCTTGGCGGCGCAGCGGGCGCGGCGCAGGGCGTGGCGGGCGGCGTGGGGGGAGCGGTGCAGGCCTCGATTGCCGGCCACGCGGCGATGGAGGCATCCGGCAGCAGCCGCTACGCACGCGCTGCGCGCCTCGGCACCATCAAGCCAATCGCGCAGCTTGGCGAGGTTGCGGCGGCGATGGGGCTCCTGAAGGACGAGGAGATACGCGCCGGGCTGTACGCCGGTTCGCGCGCCGACGGCAAGGGCGACTTCCGCGCCATGCGCCGCCAGATCGACGCCGACCAGAAGACCAAGCTGGCCGATGGCACCACGATAGGTGAGCGTGCCACCGCCCGCGCCATCGCCCACCAGATGCGGCCCTCGAAGCGCGAGCGGCTCGACGACGCCGTGACCAGGGCGCGCAACGCGGCCGGTGCGTTCGCAGACGGCGAGCTGTTCCAGGCAGCACAGGACGCCGGGGACCGGATGGGCGGCAAGGTGCTCGGCGCCGCTGACCGCGCCCGAGCCACGGTGCAGAGTGCCCAACGCGGCATCGCCGGCGCGGCGCGCAACCCACGCCGCGCCGCAGCTCTGGACCGGCAGGAGTCGGTCACATCCGCAGCAGCAGCCCGCCCCGACCCGAGGCGCACCGCGGTACGTCTGGACGGCAACCGCCTGGTTGCGGCCGAGCGGCGGGCGCCCGACTCACAGGGAGTCACGACCGAGACTGATCTGCAAGCGGTCAATCCCTCGCTCCTGTCTGCGCGGGGCTACACCTGGCAGTACAACACCGACGACGACGACGCCATTGCCTCCGTGTCCTACTGGAAGAACGAGGCACCTACCGCGAGCAAGGGGGCTGGCGGGCCTGGTGTTGCGCGCATGCCGCTCCCGCGCCGCGCTGTTGCCCGACGGCAGCGGGACGACGAATCGCCGCTCGCCCGGCAGTCCCGCGAGGCGCAGGCGCAGCACGCCGAGGTTAGCACGGCCGCGCCGTCCGTGCTCGAGTCGACACCTGAGCCACAGCCCCGGGCGACGGAGCAGGCGCGGATCGCGCGGCTTCAGGAGGCCCACGCCGCGCTGAGCGAGCAGCGTCACGCCCTGGCAGCCGGCGAAGCCGAGGGGGACGCTGACTACCACCGCATGAAGCTGGAGCTGCGCGAGCAGGAACTTATCAGCGATGGGCTCTCCGACCCGGCCACCGCCGGGCAGGTCCAGACGCAGATCGACATCGCCACCTACGAGAGCCGCGCCGCCGCGCTCAACCGCGAGTCCGTCGTCGCGGCGACGGAGGCCGAGGAGCTTCCCCCGGCGAGCGACCGGGCGACGTGGAAGGTGCAGCACCGAGCGCAGCGCCGCACCGCGCGCATCGAGCGCGAGCGCACCGAGGTGCAGCAGCAGATCGCTCGCCGAAAGCGCGAGCTGGGCTTCACCCAGGCGACGCAGCGTGCGTCAGCCCCACAGTTCCGGCCCGAGGCGCTGCGTGCCGCCGGCGAGCTCCAGCAGCCCGATCCTGCTCCAAAGAAAGCGACCCGTTCGTGATGCAACGCCTCATACTCCTTGCACTCCTCGCCCTCACGCTTGTGGCTCATCAACCACGCGTGTTCGCAGAGGTCACGCCAACGGCCACGCCCGCGGCCGACCAGCAGGCCGACCGCTGCGAGCGCAACGACAGCGCCGCGCGGGCCTGCGCGCTCGCGCTCGACGCGGTACACGGCCCCTTCACCTTCCTCCCCGAAGGCGACCAGGACTACTACAGCCTGAACCTGGGGGCCGAGGCAACCGGCCTGGAGACGCAGATCACCGTGCGCGGCACGGGGGGCCTGGACCTCCGCGCGACCATCACCCGCGCCGGCGAGGACGCGCCGCTCGCCACCTTCACGCAGCCCGTGACCACCACCACGCTGCGCGCCGACGTGACCGGCTGGGTGGTCGTGCGGGTGGAGAACCGGGCAGCGGCGCTGGCGAATGGGCAGAGCTACCGGATGGAGGTGCGGCGCGTGCTGCCGCCCCCCGGCCCCGTAGTCCCCGACGCCCTGGCGGCGGCGAAGGAGCCCGCCCCCGACGCGCTCGAGAACAACTGGAGCGTGGAGACGGCCGCACCTATCGCAGTCGGCGCGATCTACGACCTCAACTTCACGTGCCCGGTAACGGGGAGCTGCGCCGGGGGCGACCACGATTACCTGCGCGTGCCGGTCAAGGCGGGCATCACCTACGTGGTTGGCGCCTTCGACCTCGGCCCCGGCGTGGACACCACGATCGACCTGTTCTGGCGCGATGCCGGAACCCCCACCGCGACAAATGACGACGTGGCGCCGGGCAAGAGCTTCGTGAGCATGCTGCGCTGGACGGCCCCGGCGAACGGGGACGCCATCGTACGCGTCGGCCCACGCACCGGAAGGGAGCGCTTGGTGGTGTTCGAGGCCAAAGCCGCGACCTACCGCTTCGCCATCGCCCTTGCCGAGAGCGACCTGGGCACACAGATTATTGAGCGGATCCACGGGCAGGCCGGGCTCGCCGCTCCTCAGCCGGCCACGACCACCGGGGGGCAGGGCAGCAGTCCCGCGCCAACGTCCACTTCTGCCACACAGCCCCCCACGAGCGGAGAGAATGCCCCGGCCGACCCCGCCCCCACGCAGGCCAGCATCAGGACCGAGTTTGTGACCACCGGCACGGCGCTGGTGACCACCAACACGGTGCTGCGGCTGGAGGCAGGCGCGACCGGCACGGAGATGGAGCCACTGCGCGCCGACTCCCGGGTGACGCTGCTCGGTCGCGCGAGCGGCCTGTGGGTGATGGTCAAGCCGGTTGGCGGCATCCTGGCCGGGTGGGTGGACTACCGCACCCTCCGCGCGCTTGGCGAGGATGGTGCGGCAGAGGACACGAACACTACCACATCACCAGGGATGGGATCGGATGCTGAGAGCCCGTCAGCATCTGCGCCCCAGGCGAACGCTACCCCGGTCCCCTCATCCGCTACCCTGCGCGCTACGCCGCTCGAAGATGCGCCGCTGCCCGCAGCGGCTCCGCAGCAGCCCGCGGTGGCCCTCTCCGTCGCCGTGACCGTGCAGGAGGCGATGGGCGAGCGACGACAGCCCGCCATAGGTGAGCGCGTGCAACTCGTGGACGCCTTCGGGCGCGTGCTGGCCGAGGCCAACACCGACGGCGCCGGCAGCGTCACGCTCCAGCGCGCCATCGCCCCACGCACCGCGGTGCTGCTGCGCCTCCCGGCGCTCGGCCTCGAAACCCCGGTGGACATCGCAGAGCCGGCGCTGACGATCACTATCCCGGCCCGAGGAGGAGTCTGATGATCAACAGCACCGTCTCTGGCGTCAGCGCCAGCCGCATTGCCCACGCGGCGAATGAGGAGCAATACATCGCGCAGTGGCGGACGTGGCGCACATTCCTGATGGCCCGGCGCGTCCTACTGGACGCGGCCGACACCATCGGCGCAATCCGCGATGCATTCGAGCAAACCCCAGATATGGCGACCCCCGCCAGCCGAGCAGAGGCAGAGCTTGCCCGCCTCACGCCCGACCAGCGCGAGGTGTTCACGCGCACGCTCGAGGATCGAGTGCAGCGCCTCCAACACCTTGCCGACGCTCCGAGCGGTGGCACAGGCGGCGTGTGGCTGCGCGACCCTGACGACGTGGAGCGCGAGGCGCTCCGGCAGCTACTCGACGAGGCATCCGGCGAGTCCGATCAACTGCCCCAGGGCTGGGGCGTCGTCCCGATGACCGACCAACTGTACCAACTCGATTTGCGCGCCCTGCTCATAGCCCCCGATGCCGCGACCTACGCGGTGCGGCGTGGTCTGCCGCAGGATGAAGTCAAGCGGCGGCTGCTCATGGCCGGGTGCGTCGCCATCCTCGGTATCGTGGGCTTCATCCTCTCGCTCACAATGGGCGGGGAATCGAGCACCAGCGCGCGGGCTATCCAGCCCGCGACGGTGAACAGCGCGCCCGCCGTGCTCTGGACGCCGCTACAGCTCACCCTGACCGGCGCGGCTAACACCGACCTTCCCGTCAGCCCGGTCAGCGGCGCGTGGCCGGCAGAAGCTGCCGGCGCAGCCTGGCGGAGCACGAACGCGCTGCCGCTCCAGCTCTGCGCCCCCGGCGACCTCCTGGCGGGCGTGACCCAGGCGACGGTGCTCAGCGGTGGCGACCACGCGACCCGCGCCTACACCCTGAGCGCCACAGCGCCTGCCCGGCCCGACCTGATCATCGTTGCGTGCGGTGGAGAGGCCACCACGCGCTACGGAACACTCACCGGCACTGAGCCGCCGACCGTCAGCAATGTGGGCGACCAGGTGATGCTCCCCGGCGATCTTGCACTCACCCTGGCGAGTCTGACCATCATCGGCCCCGGCGCGGACCCGACGCTCCCACCCGACCAGGCCCGCGTCACCGCTCTGGTGCGCATCACCGGCCCGCAGACCGTCACCCAGGCGCTCACCTGGCCCGACTACGCGCCGACGCTCATCACCATCACCGGGGCGCGGGTATCACCTGCCGAGACGCGCTCGACGGAAGACGGCGCCGCGCTCACCTTCCTGGTCGCGTTGCCAAGCGCGCCGATTGAGGCTGCGCTGAGCATCACCCCGCCAGGTGCGCCCCAAGCAAGCCGCTGGCTCACCCGCCTTGATGTCCCCCCGGCGCGTGATGCAGTGCTCCGCGCCGCGCTCCGCGCCGAGGTGGAAGGCGCGGGGGCTGACACCCTCCAGGTGACTCTCAGCAACATGAGCGGCGAACCGCTCGCCGTGACGCCCTCGGACATCGCCCTCACAAGCGAGGGGCTGGTGCAGCCGCTGCCCGCGATCCCTGAGCTCGCCGAGCCGCTTGCGCCTGATGAGCGACGGGCCT
>JBDLTZ010000161.1:0-3234 GCA_039805565.1 Chloroflexota bacterium
CCGTCCCGCTCCGCGACGCGCTACCTCTCCTGGGCGTGAAGTGGACGCCGCCGCCCCAGCTCTGGATGCTCATCGTGCTCGTCGCGGGCTTCGGCGCCGTGATCGTCGTCGTCGAGCTATGCAGCGCCGCGCTCAGCCTCGTCACGCGCCGCCACGCGCAGCGCCGCGCGCAGCGCCGGGTGCTTCGCATCCGCACCCCTAACCCGCAGATCACCCAGGGCACGACGGGGCTGAACACGCCCAACGGCACCGAGCTATGGTACGCCGCCAACCAGCTCCAGCGGGCCGGCGACGGGCCGGGCGGCTGGCTCTCCACGACCCTCGGCGCAGCGCCGGATGAGCCGGTCGCCTTCCACGCTGTTATCGGCAACAACGGGCGGAGCAAGCGCGCCGAGGAAACCCTTGACCGCGCCGCCGCCGCGCTGCGCCAGATCATCATCGGCGCCAACAGCGAAGCCGAGGTGCAGATAACCCCCGACCCGCTGGAGACGGCCATCCAGCAGGCGACATCGCCCGACTCCCGGGCCGTTCTCGTGTGGCGCGAGTACCTGCTGCTGCACAGCCCCGCCTACCCGCTCCGCACCCCCGCCGACGCCGACAGCGACCTCATGGCGCAGCTTGTCGCCGCTATCCGGCCCCGCACCGGCGCGGTGCGCTACGCCGAGGTCCAGATCGCCGCGCAGATGCGGCACGACTGGCGCATGGACGACCGCTCGTGGCGCGCGGCCGCACACCGCCGCCTGGGGACGATGCGTGGGAAGACCTACGGCGGCTTCCTGAGCGGCGACGGCCGCGCCCTCGAGCAGAAGCTGGACGGCCCCGCCGCCGATACCACCCTGCGGGTTGTCGTGCTGGCAGAGCACCCCCGCCACGCCCGGAGCCTGCTGCAAGACGTGACGGCCGCGCTCGGCACCTACGCCCGCCGCAGCGGCCATGTGCAGCAGCGCTGGACGGTGGCGGCATCGGGCAAGCTGCCCCTGAGCCGTCTGCCGGCAGACTCACGCCCGCACACGCGCACCATCCAGACACTTGGCGCCAGCCTGTTTTTCGCCGCGATCCTCGTCGTCCTGGGCGAGCCGCTGCTGGCGCTGGCCCTCGCCCTCGCGGTGCTGAGCGTGGAATACCACCTCCAGGGCATCCCGGCCCGCAAGCAACTCACTCGCCTGCTGGCCCGCGCCCCACGCCTGGCCCCGCCGCAGCTCTGGCTCGCCGCCGTCCCGATGTGGCGTGCGCCGGCTGTGCTCAGCGCCGGAGAGCTCGGGGGCCTGTGGCACTTGCCGAGCCCCAACCTGGGGACACTCGCCCGCTGGCTCCCGTCGCGCCTCATCCCTCCACCCCGCGAGGCGTTCATCGACAGCTCGACCATCACGACGCCTACCGGGCAGCGCAGCCCGCGCATCACATTCGGCCACGCGGTGCGAAGCGACGGGCAACTGGCCCCCGTCGGCCCGTCGCTCTACGACATCCGCAACATCTTCAGCGGCACCGCGGGCATGGGCGGCGGCAAAAGCCAGTTCCTCGCCAACTTCAGCAAGCAGGTCATCCCACACGGCTTCGTCCTGATCGACGGCAAGGGCGACGACGAGGGCAACCTGACCAACACCGTGCGGCGATACATCCCGCTGCACGATGAGGGGCGGCTGGTCATCCTCAACTTCGGAGATACCGACTGGCCCGTGTCACTCAACCCGCTGGCCGGTATCTCAGCCGACACGCCCGGCGCAATTGACCAGCTTGCCGCCACCATGCAGAGCATCTTCGCCCGCCTCGATCCCGAGGGCTGGTCGTCTGCGCCCGGTATGCAGCAGTTCCTTGAGATGGGCACGCGCCTGGTGGTCGAGACGGTCGCCCATCCGACCGTGCTGCACGTCAAGCAATGTCTGTTGGACGAAGGCTACCGCACGAAGCTGCTAGAGGGCTGCAAGAAGATCGACGTCAAGACCTTCTGGACGGTGGTCTACCCGTCGAGCAGCGAGCAGCAGAAGACCAGTTTGAATGCCCTGATGCGGCGCTTCGACAAGCTGGTGCTCTCCGACGTGGTACGCCTGCTGATGGCCCAGGAGCTCCCGACCTTCCAGTTCGGGCAGGCGATCACGGAGAAGCTCATCGTCCTCTGCCCGATCCCCCATGTGCGCTACGGCCCCCTGGCGTCCACGGCGGCAATGCTGCTGTTCCAGAGCGTGCTCCGGGCGGCATTCGAGCGGCCCGGCTCGGCTGCGACCCGCGAGGACTACCCGCTGATCATCGACGAGTTCCAGGTGCTTGTGGAGAACGGCGCAACGCAGGACGTAGCAACCGCGGTCACGCAGCTACGCTCGCTCGGCATCCCGACCCTCTACGTCCACCAGGGCATGTCGCAGATTGGCGACCTGCAAAGCCTGATGCTGATCAACGCCGAGAACCGGGCGATCTTCCGCACCCAGGAGCCCGACGCGAGCCTGTACGCCCGGCAGTACGCGGCGGCGGGGCTGACCGGGGCAGACATCGCCTCACAGGAGCCGCGCGAGCACATCTACGTGCGCTTCCCGGTGGCGGGCAAGCCGTGCGGGCCGTTCTCAGCCGTGCCGCTGCCCTGGCCGCAGCCGCTCACCATCCTGCTGGAGCCGTATGACGGGCCGCACTGGCAGAGGGTGCGCCCGCCGCCGCCGAGCCTTCTGGCTCTGCCCGGCCCGGTAGACGAGGAGCTTGGGGAGATGGTCAGAACCTACGACGAGCGCCTGCTGAAGCTGTGCTACCAGGAGCCCTACACCGACGATCTCGCAATGGCGATGGCGGAAACCCTGAGCGACGACGAGTGGATGCTGATGCAGGCCCGCTGGGCGCAGATCGCGCAGGCACAGCGGCAGTACATCCTCGATAACCCTGGCTGCATCCCCGACCGTGAGGAGCGCCAGACGTGGCTCTCGCGCCTGGGGTACGCCCGCCCCCGGCTGCTGGCGGAGATCGAGACCTTCCGAGTGCGCCGCGCGAGCGGGGAGCTTGTCATCACCCCGCCATCAAGGAGCGGCCAACAGGCGGGTACACGCACCGGCCAGCGACCGGGTACACGCACCGGCCAGCAGGCGGGCACAGCAGCGTTACCGAAAGATGCGCCGAACCCTGAGCCGCCGGAGAGGTGGGCAACAAACGCGAATCAACCGCCGCCGCCGAACGACGATCCGACGAATGTTCAGCCGTCGGTGCGCGCGTAGCAGCGTCCATGTGACCTGTTACGTGACCTGTTACGTGACCTGT
>JBDLTZ010000162.1:0-5066 GCA_039805565.1 Chloroflexota bacterium
TGAGCTCCTGTAGCGTGATCTCGCTTGCGTCCAGCGGGTCCAGCGGCGTGAGCGGGTCCGAGGTCAGGCCGTACCGCTCACCCACGAGCGCGATGCCCTCGCCAGTGAGCGCGAGGACGGCGTGTGCCTGGTAGGGGGTCATCTCCAGGTAGGCGGTGCCACCTTCGACGTAGAGGATGTGGACGTCCGTCAGGAAGCGGCAAGCGAAGGTGCGGCCCGCGGGGGCGGAAGAGTGAACGCCTGTCACGTCGTCGCAGAGCTTCTGGTCGTCGGTCGTGAACAGTAGGTTGAGCCGGTCGCGGTCGGTGATGGGGCCGACGGTGGCAATCGAGAAGGGCACCGGCACCATGTTCGGTGTGAGCTTGCGCCCGTTGGGGTAGACCGGCTCGGCGGGCGGCTCGGCCTGGAACATCGACGGCTGCGCGTAGTCGTTGGCCCCCAGGTCGCGGGCCGCCCACTGGCCGACGATGTGGGCCGGGTCGGTGATGCCGGCGAGTTGCTGCGGGCGGTAGCGGTCAACCTCGATCGCTGTGAGATCGTCGGCGGTGATCTGACGCCCGGCCGGGACATCGCGCGCCAGGATGACAACGCGCTCGGTGGCCTCGCGGGCGTAGAAGCTCCAGACGCCGAAGCCGAGGGCGATGAGCATCCCGATCGCGAGCAGCGCGAACGGCAGCACGCTCGGGCGCCGCTCTTTCTCAGCAGACTCGCTCAGGGTCTTGGGGGCTGTGGAGATAGCCATGAGTGCGGTGCTCCTGTGGTGATAACTACTGCGAACGGTCGAGAACTTCAGAGGCATCAATCTGGGGCGAGAACTCTCCCCAGCCAAGCATGCCCTCCATGCGCGGGCGGAGGGTGGCGCAGACCAGCGGGCGGTCACTCGAGACGGAGGCGCGGCCAGCAGGAAACGTGCAGGTTTGTGTGGAGCCACCGGGGTAGATCGTCCACGCCACACGCTCAGCGGTGGCCTCGGGTGTCTCCAGAAGCCCGCGCGCCATGCCCTGCAGATTGGCGATGAAGACCTGGCAGGCGATGGCGCGGGCGCTGTTGGCGGGGGCTGAGGCGCAGCCGGTCTTGGTCACCGCGCCCCCCTCGACCACAAAGCCGTTCTGGTTGGCCGCGAACTGGGCGTAGTCGAAGGTCTGCGCGGCCGAGCGTGTGGCCTGCTGCAAGCTGTCCTCAACGACGTTGCGCTGGTAGACGCGCTCGTGGACCTCGATCCCGGTGGTCATCAGCATGATCAAAAAGACCATGATGATGGCGGTGAGCGGGAGCGTCTGGCCGCGGGCGCGGTGACCTGCGAGGCGAGGAAAGTGCATTCTTTTCGGCTCCGTTCCGCACCGCTCGAAGGCGGGGTGCTGCGGCACAATTGCGCGACGACCTACTGCTGGTCGTTCTCTGAAATGCGCGTGGCGCTGACCTCCGCCTGAACCTCGGTGAAGAGCGGGGGGATCGGCACCCACGGCACGTCGGCGTAGGAGATGGTCACGGTGATGGGGTCGTAGCGGCGGCACTGCGCCCCGGTCTCTGCGGCGCTCTGGTCAGCACAGGACACGGTGATGGTCGCGCCCTCGGAGCGGGCGGCGATCGAGCCGTCGAGCACGGCGCGGGCGGCGTCGGCCACATCCCCGCCCACCGTCTCCAGGCTGCCGTTCTCGCCATTCGAGCCGCCGATGAGCGCGGCCTGGTGAGCTGCGGCGCGAGTGGCCTGAGCCACAGTGTCCTGCACGAGCATGATCTGCATCACGCACGTGAAGCCCAGGACCAGCATCAGGAAGATCGGGAGCACCAGGGCGAACTCGACTATTGACTGTCCCGGCGTGTGGTGTGGAGCAAAGGAACGCGCAAACATATAGTGTTCCATTGACAATATATCCTTTAGAGTGTATACTGTGATTGGTACAACATCTCAGCCACAGGCGTACCGCCCTCGAAGGAGCCAACCCCGATGCGAACCTCGACTCGTCTGCTGCTCGCCCTCGCCGCTGTGCTGGCCCTTGCCGGCACCGCCGCCGCGCAGACTATCCTCGACGCGCTCACCCCGCGCAGCTACATGCCGATGGTGAGCGGCAGCGGTGAGCGGGTGATATGGCCCACGGCTACGGCCACCACCACGCCGTTCCCCACAGCCTCGCCCACTCCGCCCGACTACAGCATCGGCAACGGCTGCTTCTTCCCGGCCACCGACACCTGGGACAACGAGGCGTGCGAGATCGAGATCATCCGCGTCATCAACGTCGAGCGCGCAAAGGTCGGCTGCCCCGCCGCCGTCCGTGACGCCCGCCTGACCATCGGTGCCCGCAACTGGAGTACCTACATGCGGGTGAATGGCATCTACCAGCACAGCCCCTATGGCTGGTATCGACGCCCCGAGAACGGCGGCTTTGACAGCACCGCCGTGGGCGAGAACCTGTCGGGCTCTAGCTCGCCCGAGATCGTCGTCAACGCCTGGATGGCGAGCAGCGGGCACCGCGCGCTCATCCTGTCGTGTGAGAGCTCTCTGCACCCCGGTTTCCCTGGCTACGACCCGAACGCCGTCTACGAGATCGGCATCGGCTTCCTGCACGGCTTTGCAACAATGGCGATGGAAGTTAATTAGGTGCATCGGCTTCCTCGAAGGGCGGGGCGGGAGGGTATCCTCCCGCCCCGCTCTTTGCTACCTCACGCTCCGAGGGGCGACGAGCCGCACGGTGTAGGTCTGCGGGTAGGCGGTTGTGCGCGTGTCGAGCACGACGCCGGTATCGCGGCTCACCACGTCCACTTCCACCTGAACCTGCACGACCATGCTGGTCGTGACAAGCCCCCTGATCTTGTAGGTGTAGACATCGGGCCGCATCGAGCCTGGGCGGTGTGGCGACCAGTAGACGTGTGCCTGCGCGGCAATCTGCGTCTCGGTCGGCATCGTCTGCTGGTCAACCGGCTTCGTCGCGTCGTCGCCGCCGATGTAGTTGTAGACGCAGCCATCGAGGCCGCTGCGGGTCGTCGTCCCCTGGCGGCAGCCGTTGCGCCCGAGCGCGTCCCGATCCCCCCTTGCGGTGACTGTCTCACCGTTGGCCGCGAACGACACTACGCTCCAGCCGGTGATGCGCGCTTTGTACTCATAGAACTGCGCCTCCGCAGCCGTCATGCTCGGCAGCGTGACACTGGCGCGCGGCGTGAAGTCCAGCACCTCGCCTGCCGGCCAGGTGATCTCCGCGCCCGTCGAGCGGTACACGGCGTCTGTGGGCAGCGTGTTGTTGCTCTTGGGGTCAAGGTCGGAGTGGATGGCGAGGAGCATCCCGCCGGTCGTGCCGCTCGGCGCGGGCGGCGGCGGGGAGATCGCCGTGCTGGCGCTGTCGTCGTTGTCGCTCAGGTCGCGCTCGGGCGTGGCGCTCCTGATGCTGGCCTGGGCCACGAGCGGCGACGAGGTGGCGGCGGTGCCTGTGTTCACCGTCGTGGGGATGGTGATAGCTGTTCCGCTGGCGCCGGCCGCGAGCGTGCCCAGGCTCCAGGTGAGCGTGCGCCCGCCGTTGCTCAGGGTGTAGCTCCCGTTCGTCACGCCCGAGGCGTCGAGCGTCACCCCCGCCGGCAGCGTCACCGACAGTGTGGCGCTCATCGCGCTCTCGTCCCCCTCGTTGCGGTAGGTGACAGTGTAGGGGAGCCACCCCCCCTCGCCTGCCTGAGCCTGAGCGCTGATGTCCACCACCAGGTCCGGGTAGCGCACCGGCGTCGTCAGCGTGTCGGTGTTGTCGCTCGTCGCGTCGGCGGTGGTCGTCGGCGTGTTGCTCACGCTCACCGTGAAGGGCAGGCTCGAGGGCAGCGTGCCGGTGGTGCGGGGCTGCGCGGCGATGCTGAAGCTCTGGCTGGTGCTCGCCGCCAGCGTCCCGGCATTCCAGCGGATGGTCCTCACCCCCGCTCCACTCGTCGTATCGCTCGCAACTGTCCATCCTGGCGGCACGCTCGGCACGACGTTCATGAGCCCATCGGGGAGGACGACCTGCACGATGGCCTGCTGCCCGCCGACGAGTGTGGCGCTTGGGACGGTCGCCGCGCGCTGCGTCGCCAGATTCGAGACCGTGAGCTGGTAGGCGAACGGCTCGCCGGGCGCGACCGAGGTGAGGGTGGCCTTGTTCGTGATGGTCGCGGCCAGGTTGGGCGTCGTGACGGTGGTTGCGGCGGGGGCGCTGTTGTTGCTGGTGTTGGCGTCCACCGGGTTCGAGGCGATAGTGGCCGTCAGGTTCTTCGCGCCGAGCGTGCTGTAGGTCATGTCGAAGGTGTGCGAAACCGACGTGCCGGCCGCGAGCGTGCCCATGTTCCAGGTGATTGTGGTCGTGGAGCTTGTGGCCGCCCCCGGCGCGCTCACGCTCGCCACGCCCGCAGGCAGCGCGATGGAGAGGGTCACGTTTTGCGCGGGCGCGGTGCCGCCCACGGCAGTAACCGTGTAGGAGGCCACTGTGCCGAGCAGCACCGACGCAGGGCCGGTGAGGGTCGGGCGGATGTCCCCTACGCTCGGCGCCAGGCCCATGTCCTGGGTGCTGTCGATGGTGTTGCTATAGATGGTGAGCACACCATTGCCCCGCGGGTTGCCCGTGGCGAAGTCGTTGTCGAGCGCGTCGCTCGCGCCCACGTTGGCGGGTGATGCGACGTAGCCCGATGGGATGGTGTCGATGCGGATGACATAGAAGTTCGGCGGGAGCGATGTGAAATCGTAGACACCGCTGGAACTGGTGATCTTGCTGTCGTACTTCGTGTAGTTCACGCCCGCGGAGCAGCTCAGGCCCGAGAGGTCGGTGCAGGCGTACAGGTCCACCGTCACGCCGCTGACCCCCGGCTCACCCGCCTCTTGTACGCCGTCGCCGTCGGTGTCGCTCCAGACCAGGTTGCCAAGCTGCCCGGTGTTCCGGTTCGGCGAGATGCCGATGTCGTAGGTGACGTTCTCCCCGGTGTCGCTCAGCGCCGCGATCCCCGTGATGGTGCGGTAGAGCTGGTGTGCGTCGCTGTCGGCGGCGTCGTTCCCGCCCTGGTTGGGCAGCGACACAACCCAGTTCGGGAACGCCCCTGTGGCGCCGAATTGCGTCGGCTCGAGG
>JBDLTZ010000163.1:0-13506 GCA_039805565.1 Chloroflexota bacterium
AGAAGGAGCTTGGGCCGATCGATCAGCTCCCCGTCCCGGTCGAGAAGATCGCCGAGATCGTGCTGGATCTCAACATGGATTGGGACGAGTTCGATGAGAACATCCTCGCCCGGCTGAACTACCAGGATCGCGCGATTCAGCCGAACACCGCCCGCCGTGATCTCTTCGAGCGTAATCCGGGCGTGTACCACTTTACGATCGCGCACGAGATGTATCACTACCTCGCGCACGTGGAAGACGATAATGGTCAGGGGAGGCTCGATCTCGCCGTCGAGCCGGTCGTCTTGAACCGGGCGAGGCGGTCGATCGACGACCCGCAGGATCGGCGGCGCGAGTTTCAGGCGCAGCGCTTCGCTGCCTACCTCACGATGCCGGAGCATCTAGTGCTTCCTGCCATAGCCCACGAGGATGTCACCAACCTGGCCGTGCTTCGGCGACTGGCTGTCAACTTCGGCGTTTCTGTCGAGGCGCTCAAGATTCGCCTGAAGACCCTCGGCCGCCTCTACGAAGCACCGGATGGACGTCTCTACCGATCGATGGCTGAAGGTACGGGTCAGCTCTCGTTGCTATAAGCGCGTTCTCTGGTTCGGGATGAACGCTTGAGTACAAGGGAACAGCTTGATCGGCAAGCTTGTCCATACTCATGAGTTGCGTTGAACAGTCAACACAAAACATACTACTTCCATATGGAAGAGCATGCAAAGCTCGAGATGGTTCTGACAATCTGACATATAAATAGAATGATTGACATTTGTCAGAACATGCAGTACCCTCTCATTGTGAACGAACGGAGGTTCTACGATGGATGGAGACCGTTACCACAAAGGTTTGGCTCTGCGCTATCAGTTGCTCTACAAGCAGATTGGGCAGCAGCGGTTTGACTCGCAGGAGCTTGCGCACAATGCGCTGCGCCCGCTCCTTAAGGACGTGCGCCAGTACGGCGAGCCCGTGCTGGTGTGGTTGACCGACGCGGCGGACATCATCGCACAGCGCCTGGCGCTGCCGATGGTTCGCGCACTCACCGACTGTGACGCGCTCAAGCAGGAGCTTGAGAGGATGTTGCAGCCGCTTCAGGCCCACACGCGTGGGAAGGAGTTCGCCTTGCTGGCCTGCGAGCGCTACCTCAACGACGTGAGCCTCATGACGGACGTAGGGCGTGCGCGGCAGGAGATCATTACCGGCTATTTCATGATCGCCTACACGGCGAACTTCGAGTCGCCGGCGCAGACCTCGCCCCGTACGACCCGGTTTAATCTCTCGCACGCGCAGATCGTCGAGCAGCTCCCGAGCATTCGTGCCCACGTCGAGATCTACACGCGGCAGATGGCGGAGCGCATGGCCCGGTCGCCATGGCTTGGGCGCGTGGCGCTCCCCACGGCACCACGCGCCAGTCAGGTGGTCGGCCTTGGCGAGTTTCTGAGCTAGGAGCGGGAGGAGCAAGGGATGAGCGCACACGATTACACGTTTGCTTTTGACCCAATCGGCGATACGTTTGGCACGGTGCGCATCACTGACCACGTCAAAGGGCGCTCCGTGCAGTTTCAAACGGCCGGAAGCGACCATCGGCTGCCGTACCGCGCCCCGCACGGCGTGCTCTCGCAGGCTGCCGACCTCATGGACCTAGCGCTTGCCGTCCATATTGCTGATCGCTCAGCTCCGCGCCGGCGCGAGTTCCCACGCCGGATACACGTCAGGCTGCCGGTGCGCGAAGTTGATCTCTTCGCGCACCCCGCCACGATCGAGCGCCTGAGTCGAACGCTTGATTGGTTCACCCGTGATTCGTGGACGTTCTCGTTTGAGCGGCGCTACGGCACGCGGCGTGTCGCAGAACGCCAGGTCAGCCTCTATGCAGCGTTCCGCGAGTCGCGTCCGACCGAAGTTGCGCTCTGGAGCGGTGGGCTGGACTCGTTTGCGGGGCTGTGGGCGCGGCTGACACACGACCCGGACAAGCGGTACATGCTGGTTGGCAGCGGCGCCAATACGATGATATTTCGACGCCAGGCCGACCTCATCCGCGAGCTGCGGTCGGTGACCCACACGCAACTTGACCTGACGCAGGTGCCGCTGCGTCTGCACACGCCGCACCGGACCGCTCGTAATCGCCACCCGCGGACGCGCGGGTTCGTCTTCATGCTGATTGGGGCGATCGTCGCCGCGCTCGAAGGGCAGCAGGCGCTCCACATCTACGAGAATGGTATTGGGGCGCTGAATCTTCCCTTCCGCGACGCGGAGGTGGGCCTTGACCACTCGCGGGCTGTCCACCCGCTCTCGCTGCTCGCGGTGAGCGATCTCGTGTCGCACTTGCTCGGCACGCCGTTCGCATGCATCAACCCCTTTCTGTTCTGTACCAAGGCCGAGCTGTGCGCGCCACTGCGCGGGACGGTGGGCGAGACGCTTATGCATCGCACCATATCGTGCGATTCGCGTCGCCGCCAGCCGGGATGTCCACCACAGTGCGGCCGCTGCTCGTCGTGCCTGCTGCGGCGGCATGCCCTGGCGTACATCGGTGTGACCGACCAGACCCAGTACGCTTGCACCGACCTCGCAGACGATGCTGACCGCTTCGTGCTCGACCTCATGCTCACGCAGCGCGACCGCCTTCGGACGTGCTTGCAGACGAGCGACCCGTGGTTGGCGCTCAGCGCTACCTACTCTGAACTGGTGAAGGTGGTCGATCGCACGGCAAAGGCATCAGGTGCATCCCGCTCCGACCTTACCGTGCAGCTGATGCGCCTGTACGCGCGGTACGTCCACGAGTGGGATGTGGTCGAGCCACGGCTGACTCTCGAGCAGAGCTTGACCTTCACTGAGGCAGCGCCGCACACCCTATGTTGAAAGGAGACCCGTATGCTGCCGAATGTCCTCGACACGATCGACCTGCGCGCCTTGGGGCTCGAGCTTCAGGCCGCGCGCAAGCGCAAGGGCATGCGCCAGGAGGATGCGGCCAGGATCATCGGGGTGGCACGAACGACGATCACTGCTATTGAGAAGGGTGAGCGCAAGATTGCGGCCGCCGAACTGGTCGAGCTTGCGACGGCGTACGACTGCCAGATGAGTGATCTGGTCCGCCCGCGACCGGCAGTACAGCCGACGGTTGAGCAGTTCCGCGGCCCTGCGCAGCTCACGGAAGCCGACCGCGTGGTGATCGAGCCGGCGGTCGCCCAGCTGGTGGAATACGCACGACTTTACGTCGAGCTTGAGGTACTGCGTAAGTCGCCGCTCGTCCGCAAGTACCCGGCAGTCTACGCGACTCGTGGCCCCGTGCAGCGGGTGGCGGAGAACATCGCGATGGAGGAGCGGCAGCGCCTGTCGCTTGGTGACGGCCCGCTCCCCGCACTCCGCGAGCTGCTTGAGCAATACGTGGGGCTGCGCATCTTCTACCTACCGTTACCCAAGAAGTTCGCGGAGATCTATCTCTACGACGACGTGCTGGGTGGCTGCATAGCGGTCAACCGCCTCCACCCAGAGGAGCGGCGACGCTGGTCACTTGCCCATGGGTATCTGCACTTCCTCGCACACCGCTACGTGACGGACGTGTCGTACGAGGAGGGCATGTATCGTGCCGCGACGGTCGAAGAGCGGCTTGGCGAAGCGTTTCCGCCGCCCTACCTGATGCCGGAAACGGGTCTCAAGCGTCGCTACCACGACATCGTTCAGATGAAGGGAGGCTTTGCGACCGCCGACCTGCTGACCCTGGCGCACCTCTATGGCGTGTCAGTTCAGGCGCTAACACTGCGGCTAGAGGATCTCGACCTGCTGGCCGCCGGGACGTGGCAATCGCTCATGTCGCGGAAGTTCCCGATCGCGCAGTATCAGGCACAGCTTGGGCTTGAGCCGCTTCCGGCGGACAGCGCGATCTTCCCCCGGCGCTACCGACTCCTGGCCCTTGAGGCGCTGGCCGAGGGGCAGATCAGCGAGGAGCAGTTTGCGTCGATGCTACAGATGGACCGCCTGGAGGCGCGACAGACGGCAGAGGAGTTGCTGCGGGCTTCTGTGGCGGCCGACGAGTCGGATGGCGACGCAACCGCTGCGAGCGACGGCTAGGAGGAGCGCACGATGTCGTCTTTCCCGTTATTCCGTGGTCGCCTTCTGCTGGACGCCTCGAGTGTCATCTCGCTTGTCGCGTCGGGACGGGTTGATGAGATGCTCGCGGCGCTCCCCGTTCGCGCCTGTGTCATCGATATCACGCGGCGACAGGAGATTCGGTATATCTGGAGCGGGCCTGAGCCGAACGTCCGACAGCGGCGTGAGGCGATCGACCTCCAGCCGCTTATCAATCGTGGTCTGCTGAGTGAGGTGAGCCTCGACTTCGACGAAACCGTGACGATGGTAAACCTCGCTGCGCAGAATCTCGGTAACGGTGAGAGTGCGGCGACGGCCATCGCGCTCCACCGAGGGTGGGGCGTCTGCACCGATGATTTCGAGGCGCTCCCGCGCCTCCGTCGCTATGCGCCAAAGGTGGTGTTTCTCGCGACGTCGCAGATCATCCAGCAGTGGGCAATCGAGTCGGCTGCCAGCGATGATACGATTCACGAGGTGTTGCGCTCTATGCGCATGCGTGGTGGTTACGGAATTTCCACCCGCGATGTGCTCGTGGCATGGCTCCAGTCGTACGCGACAACATAGTGGTACTACCAAAGATAGGCGTGCGGGAGCGGGGTGCGCTCCCACTCCCGCACGGTTTCCGAAACTCCCAAAGGCTCTGACCCAGAAATTTGTATCACCAGCAACATTAATTGAGCAAGTGCAGGCGTTACGTTATCACCTGGACAACACCTGCATACCCTGCCGCGTGTCCCACTCCCTGTCCGTCTTAGGAATGCGTGTCGAACCGGCGCAGGCCGTGCGCGTCCAGGAGCACCTCCGCCCTCGCCACGCTCGCCGCGTCGCCGATCTGCTCAGCCCACGCCGCCGCCCGGTGCAGCATCCGCCAACCATAGCGCGGGTCGTCACGCCGGACCGCGAGCTCCCCCGCCAGCAGCCACACCGCGACCATCAGCGGCCGGGCCTTCACCTGGTCGGCCAGCATGCTCGCCCGGCCCACCAGGTCCCACGCCATCTCGACCGCCCCGCCCTCCGCGCAGCCGCGCGCCCGCTCATACAGCGCCAGCAGCTCCTCCCGCTCAGCCGGCGCGAGCGGCACCTCGGCGTCGATGAGCGGCCTGTCTACCGCCCGCCCCGCCGCCACGCACGCCGCGCAGCAGCGCGGGTAGCCGCCCCATCGCTCCGTCCCGTACCCCAAGGCCGCCCCGCACCGCGCGCAGTGCGACTGGAGGTGCTCCTCCGCCTCCACCAACGCCAGGCTCGGCTCCCCCGGCCGCCCCAGCCCCGCCAGCAGGGCGTGGAGCCCCGCCCGCAGGGCGCGGTACGCCGCCTCCTCCCCCAGCGCCTCGAGCGCCGGGCTCTCCGCCAGACCGACAAGCAGCTGCCGGACCGCGTGGGTAGTTGCCGTCGTGGATGTTGTAGTCATCGATGTCTCCTCAGTGATCAGCCCCGCCGGCCCAGCGCCGGCAGGGATCGTCGTTGCGGGACGGCGCACCGCCCCGAGCGGCCGCCCGCGCGGCTTTTGGCGCGGGCGGGGATGCGGTTCGTGGGCTACCTTGGCCGCCCCCCTGCCGCACCAGGACGTCCCCGGGCGCCCCTCCCTGGACGCCCAGACGGCGCCCAAGCGACGCCCAAGTGACGCCAATCCGACGCCCGATCCGACGCCCGATCTGACGCCCGAGCGGACAGGGGGAACGACGCGCCCCGCTACCGCACGAGCGTGCGCTCCCAGGCGTCGAGCGCGCACAGCACGCGCTCGCGCACCCGGCCGTCGCCCCCGACGAGGAGCTCGGCGAGCAGCGGCGCCGCCGTCGCGCCGTCGCGGAGCAGCCGGTAGTCGCCCCACAGCGCCCCGTGGGCCGGGTGCTCGGCCCCGCGCGGGGTTGAGACGACCCCCCACGTCTCCGGCCACGCGTCGGCCCACTCGGCCGCGATCTGCGCCGCCCGCCGTGGCGTGGGGGCCAGGAACACGGTCCGGATCGGGCCGCCGAACAGCTCGGTGTAGCGCCCGGACGCCGTCAGGTCCCGGGTCACGATCGCCTTGTCGAGCAACTGGCTCAGCGGCTCCGTTGCCATGTCTACTTCCAACCCTAGTTTGACCTCGTGAGTGTCGGGCGGGCAGGGCGCGCCGTCGAACCACGGGATCTGGCCGTCGACGGCGCGCGGGCGTGACGGGCAGACGCGCAGGATGACGAGCGCGTCGAGCCGCTGCGTGCTGTGGGTCGTGAACTCCACCTGCGCGAACACGCTCTGCACGAGCGGGCTCGCGCGCGCGGCCATCAGGATCGACGCGCACCACCACGAGACCTGGAGGTCGTGGGTGAGCGTCAGCGTCGGGACGCGCCGCCCGCGCGGATCGCGGGTCTTGAGCGTCTCCAGGCTCCGCACGTCCGGCTCCAGCCCCAGGGCGTCCAGGACCGACTTGCCCTCGGGCGTCAGGCCGTAGACGAGCGGGTACTTCATGGGCGGCTGGACACGGCCCGCGGCCTGCGGGAGCGTGCCGTACCGCACCGTCGTGCGCCAGATCAGGCCGTCGTCGCGCATCGCCTCCAGGTCGCGCTGCATGGAGCGGCGCGTGACGTTGGCGTAGAGCATCTCGTAGATCTGCGAGGAGAACATCACCTCCAGCCGGCCGAGCAGCCGGAGGAGCTGCGCGCGGCGCCGCGAGATCGCCGGCATCGCGGGCGGGCGCGGCAGCCCGAACGCGCCGGTAGGGAGAGACGTGGTCATCAGCACCTCGCTCACGCGCCGGGTTCCTCACCCGGCAGATCCTGAAACCCATCCTGCGCGGCCGCCTCCCGCCGCCGGCCGCGCGCGTCGTAGATCGCCTCGCGGCTCCGGGCGGCGTCGATGACCGGCGGGGGCGGCGGGGTGGCGGGGGCGAGCCCGGGGATGACCGCCGTGCTGGCCGGCCGTGGCCCGGCGGGTGCGGTTCCTCGGGGGGCGACGGCAGCCGGCTGCTCGCCCGGGGCGATCGCCCAGCGCTGGCGCTGGTACAGCGCGGCCGCGAGCACGCGTGGGCAGGCGGCGCGCAGCCGCGAGAGCCAGCGCTGACGGGCCATCCGCTCGGGGACGCAGCCGGGGTTCTGGATGATGAACGCCCGCTGGTGCGCCCGGATGGCGTCCCATCGCGCGAGCAGCGCCTGCCACTCGGCGTCCGGCAGCCGCGCCAGGCGCGCCGACTCCGCGCGGACGTCCGCGCTCGGGCCGTAGACGAGCTGCGCGATCTCCTGGTCGGTGAACAGCGGACGCACCCCGCCGATGGCGCGCCGCTCCGGGGGGAGCACCGTCTGCCAGTTCGGGCCGCGGTAGGGCGGGATGCCGGTGTCGACGTCGCGCGGGGCCGGCCAGCCCGGGGGGGAGATCGAGCAGATCTCGGGTGTGCCCGACGGCCCGACCAGGACGGCGTACTGGTGCGCGGTCGCGTCCTGCCCGGCGACGTCGGCGGGGGTGAGGTCGGTCGTGGGGTAGAGGCGCGCGTAGGCCGAGGCGTCCGGCTCACCCGTGCGCAGGATGAGACGCGAGCTCGCGTTCTGGAGCATCTCGTCGCGCAGGTCGCCGAGCTGCGTGAGCGACTGGTGGGCGTAGACCCCGCCGATCCCCAGGCCGCGCAGCAGCGTCACGGCGTCGCGCACATCCTCCGAGTCCCCGTCGCCCAGGAACACCTGCAGCTCGTCGATCAGAAGCGGCACAGTCGGGCGGGTGACGTCGGTGCCGGGGCGGCGAAACGCGGCGCGCACGATGCCCTGGAAGACGAGCATCGCGATGAAGGGCGCGAGCTCGCCGAGCGTGTTGTGTGGCAGGGGGAAGAGCAGGATGTCGCCGTCCTCCATGGCCTGCCCGATGTCGAACGTCGGGGCCGGCAGCGTGAGGATGTAGCGCGTCAGCTCGTCGACCAGGAGGTTGTCGAGGCGACGCAAGAGCGCGTCGCGGCTCAGCTTCTGCTGCTCGCCAGTCCTCGGGAAGGTCACCTCCCAGAAGTTCCTGACCTCGATGTTCGTGCACCGTGGGAGCAGGTGCGCGCGGTAGGCGTCGTCCTGCAACGCCTGTTTGAGGTTCGCCACTGTGGGGTGGTCCTCGCCGTCCAGCACCAGCATGGTGGCCATCTGCGCGTACTGCTGCATGCCCACCGACTTGCCCCACGCCTCGGGGTCGAGGCGGCTGAACACGCTGAGCACCATCCCAAGCGCCTGGGTCGAGCCGCCGGCCTGGGCGAGGTCGATGCCGGCGAGCGGGTTGAGGCCGATCGGCCACTCGGCGTCGAGCAGGTCGAGCAGGATGAGCCGGGGCTCGTCGGCGAGCGGCACAAGCTGGCGGGCGGTGGCGACCAGGCTGGCGTTCTGGTCGTCGCCCTTCCCGTCCAGGACGAGCAGCCCGTTGGGGATCAGCTGGTCGACCATGTTCGCGAGCGCGCGCGTCTTGCCGGCCCCCATGCCGGCGGTCAGGTGGAGCACCTGGCGCAGGCCCCGGAGCGGGATGCCGACCGGGGCGAGGGCGCCGTCGGCGCGGCGGGCGTGCCCGAGGGCGAGGTGGTCGGTCGCGCCGTCGGGGATGAACATGGACGGCTGCGCGGGGAGGCGCCGGGCCGGCAGCCAGTCGAGCAGGAGCCGGAGCGCGGGCGACGGCAGGTGCCAGAGGCCGCTCGCCTCGGCGGCGCTCAGGACCGCCGGGCCGCGCCAGAGCGGCAGCGGAGTGAGGATGGCCGGCGGCGGGGCGAGGCGCGGGGCGCGGGCGCGGACGGCGGCAAGGCCGCCCCCGGCGAGAGCACGGGCGCCAAGCGCCGCGAGGGCGGCGGCGGCAAGCGGCAGGGCCGCGTCCCAGGGGAGCGCGCCAGCGGCAGCGAGGGTGAGGGGGAGTGCAAGGGCGGCCCACAGCCACGCCCGCCCCCGGCACGGGGTGAGGTCATCTGCGGGCACAACAGTGCGCCGCGGCGTTCCCGCAGGAGCGAAGCCCTGCGCGTCGCTCCCCGCGCGGGCACGGTACTGGCCGAGGGACGCGCAGACCTCGCGGACGGCGGCGTGGGCCGCGCGCTCGGACGCCGGGTTCGGCGCCACGGCGACCACCCGAATGCTCACGTCAAAGGCAGCGTCGGCGAGCTTGGCGTCAAGCGCGGCGACCTCAGGCGAGACAAAGTGGGCCTGCTTTCGGCGCAGGTCGACCATCCGCCGGCGAGCAAGCACCCGCCAGGGGGCGTGGATCGAATCGTGGCGCGGGCGTACGGCGATCTGGATCTCGGTGCAGGCCACGCCGGGGGGCGGGCGGAGCGCGGCGGCTAAGCTGCCGAGGAGGTCCGCCCCCGCCGCATCGGGCGTCCGGAGTGGGAAGTGGGCCTGGCGCGCGAGTACCAGGTCCTGCCAGACGACGACGGTGCCCGGGCGGAGTGCTGCTGCCAGCGGGTCGGGGGCGGCGTCGACGGCGACCTCCGGGTCCTGACCGAGCAGGACCTTCTCCAGGGAGCGCGTGGCCGAGGCCTGGAGCGCGGTGCCCACATCGCCATCTCCTTGCGCGACGGGCGTGACCCGCACCGGGGCGAGCGGCTGGCGGCCAGTAATAGGGTGCCCGAGCGGGCGGAGGGTTGCGGCCACGGGTGACATCGCGGGCGCAGGACGCTGGCGGCTGGCAAAGCTCCACCAAGGGGCCGGCCGGGACGAGCCTGCGGCGATCGTCGCGCCGAGCGCGGCGGGCTGGTCGGGCCGCCCGTGGAGCGAGAGGGTCAGGCGCGCGGCGGGGTCGGTGGCGGCGTGGAGCGCGCGCCACAGGTCGTGCGGCGTGGCGGTGAGCGTGGCTCCGGTCCGGCTCTGGGGGCGCAGCGGACGAATGTGCAGGTAGGTCTGCGCCGGGGCGGCGAGCCGACGGCGCCCGGCTACGATCCACGTCGCCGCAAGGGCGAGCTCGGCAAGCAGCAGGGCGGACGCGGCGGCGGCGACAAGGGCGATACCCCAGCTAATCGGGGGCGCGACGATGACGGCGGCGACCTCGGCCGCGAGGTCGCCCAGCAGCGCGAGCAGCCGGCCGGCGAGGTGCGCGCCGAGCGCCTCGGGCGTCAGCGACGCGGCGGACAGGGCGGGGGCGTCCGCGTGCTCTGCGAGCCAGGCCCGCAGGGCGTCCGCGGTCGCGGTGAGCGCGAGACAGGCGAGAGCGATGAGGCGCAGGGCGATCTGTGGCAGGTCGGGTCGCTCGGGCCGCTGCTCGGCGAGCGGCGGGGGCGCGCCTCCTGCCTGGAGGCCGGGGTGGGACGATGGTGCCATGGGTGGTCTCCTCGGGCGTCGGATCGGCGGTCGTTTCGGGTGCCGATGCGCCGAGGATAGCGGCGGGATCGGGGGCTGGGAAGCCTGAGAAATAGGCGAAAAGGGGGTGAGGAAATTGGCGATGGGCGAACACCGGGCGCGCCTGAGCCGTGGTGGGGCGATCGTGGGGCCGCAGGGACGGCAGACGCCCCCGTTACGCGGGGAGGAGTGCGGGCTCACGCGGGGCGGAGGAGGTGAGATGGGGGATGGACGGCGTCAGCAGAGCTGCTCGGTGCCGGCAGACGCCCCCGCGGGCATGGCCGTATCTCCCGGGCGCGCAGAGTGTCGGGGAGGTACGGCGGGGACGATGGGAGGCGGTCTATGGCTCAAGGAGGCCTAATGCGATCAGGCGTTCTCGCTTACGCGCGCGCAGGTGGCGCACGGCGGAACGAAGGTGGCAATCCCGTGCGCGACTTATCTCCTCAGCGACCTGCTTGATCGGCTCACCAGCCAGGAGGCGGTCGACCCCAACGTCGTAGATCGGGTCGGCGGGGCGCCCTCGCCCTGAGGCGGCAGTTGGGATGGGGAGCGTCTCGGGCGATGGGATGGTGGATGCCGGCTGCGGCACGACGTCTGTGCCACACGTCTCGGGAGGCGGTAGGGACGCGCCGGGGGTGGCCACCAGAGCGGCGGCATTTCGCACGTCCGGAAGTGGCGTGAGGGCTCGTACTGCTGCCGCCCCGTCGTACGGCACCGGCGGCTCCAACTGCGGATGTGGCGCAGGCATCGTGCAGGGGCGCGGGGGCGCGTTCCCACTTCCGCGCTGCCCCAGGTGCTGTGGCAGGGCCACGAAGTGGAGCGCGTCAAGGAGGTGCAACACGCCGCTCATGGGCGAGGCATCCGCGCGCGGTGGCACGTGCCAGTCGGGCGATAGACCCCCCGCCGTGCCAGCAAGCGGTTCGGGCGCGGCGGTGAGCAGCTCCAGGCGGTCGATGCCTGCGCCGAGCCGCATCATCTGTTGGGTGATCAGCGCCAGGCTCATCGCGGGGATGACCCAGCTCGTGACATCGTTGGCCGGGAGCGTGGGTGAAAGCGTTATGAGGCTCATGACGCTCACCGCAACGCCGAACAGCAACGCAAGTGATTTCATGGTGGCCTGTCTCTCCCTGGATAGCCTCTCGCACCACGATCCTACGGGCCGACGGAACCATTGTGTAACCAGATCGATTGCGGCGCACCGCTGCACGGCAATGGTGCACCGCGATGCGCCGCCACACGCTCCCGCTGTGTCCACAATCTTGTGGGTTTTCTGCATCTCCCGTGCGCGGCCAGGGCAGGTTCACCCACGGCGGCAGGCCCAACAGTGGCCAGGGGACATCCACCACACGCTCCCTCCGGCGCCACGCACGACGCCTTCTCTGCTGTGGCCGGCACATGGTAGCCGCCGGTCCGGGCGAAAAGCCTTTGGGGCCTCCCTCTCCCCAAGTTGCTGAACGGGTGGCTGCTGTAATGCCTGCCATTGCTTGGGGTATCGGATTACTCAACCATTCTGAGCTTGCAGGGTGTTGGATTGATATTGACGAGCAGCGGGCGCGCAAAGCTGCTCATCGCGACAAGAGCCTGACCCGGTGTCAGACCCGGCAATCGCTGCCACAGGGAATCATCGACGACGCCGAGCGAGCGCTTCAGGCGGCTAATGACGTTGGCATCAGCGATCTTGTGCAGGATGAAGTTATTGATCAACCCTCAGCATCGGATCTGCACCTACCCCAGCCCGGCGCAGCGCCTGCCTTACGAGGTCGTTATAAATCCACGTTGCAAACTCCTCGAAGGCAGAAAGATCGATGGGATCGAGCATGCGCTCGTGGAACCATATTTCTTGGTCGGCTACATTCATTCGTTGATGGCCTCCTGAGCACTTTCTACATAGAGTACGACTCGTGGCAAGCCGCATCTCACACGTTACGGCGAGCGCATCATAATCCTCGGTGGTATTCGATGACGGCGTACTGGTAGCAGTACAAGAGTGTATCGTCCCAACAATCTGATACCCTGCTGCTGTTCATAGATGACCGGCTATAGAGCACGGACTGTTACGCCAGTAGGCCGTCGCACTCATGCTCACCGTGGCGCTGAGAGCGTGGTGGACAAATAGCAATTATGTGCTACCTTGGGTCGTAGCAGTTGACGACCGACATGGGGTATGGTAAGGTCGTCTAACTTACATTAGTTGATCTTTATTGTGGGGTCCCGATGGGCGAACTCGCCCCCTATCCAGCCATGCCGCTGGTGCATCAGCCCGACGAGTCCGACCGGCTCGCCGGGCCGATTCGCGCTTGGCTGGAAGCGAAGAGTGGCCGAACCGGTAGCGCGAAGACCGAGCGTGCCTATATGGACACTTTGGCGAACTTCCGTGCAGCGCTGGCCGCTGCTGGCCTCGACCTCGACGCAGGCTCCGCACAAGTGGCGCTCGTTGCCCAAGCGTGGGCTGCCGCCGGCGATCCAGCCCCCTCCACGCACAACCAGCGATTGGCGATCGTGTCGAGCTTCTATACCTTCGCCGAGCGACGCGGTCTGTTCGTGGGCGGCAACCCAATTCGCCTTGTGGATCGTCGGCCGGTCCAAGCATACGCGAGTGCTGAGCCGCTGAGTGGCGTGCTCGTCGAGCAGCGACTGCGGGCGATCGACCGTGGCACGTTGGTGGGTAAGCGCGATTACGCGCTCCTGGCGGTGTTCTTGCAGACCGGGCGCCGGCTTTCGGAGGTAGCGGCACTCAAGTGGAGGGACATCACACTCACTGACGAGCGCGTGACGTTAGTCTTCCGGCACGCAAAGGGCGGCAAGATGTTTCGTGATACGTTGCCCCGGGCGACGAGCGTGGCGCTCCTGCACTGGCTCCATACGTTGCATGGCCCGGCGCTTGGGGACTTGGCTCACGATACTCCTTTGTGGGTAAGCCTCTCGCGCAATGGCACCGCTGGACATGAGCTTTCGCGTCGGGCGATCGCTCGGATTTGCGAGGAGCGTGTGGGGACGAGCAAGGTGCATGCGCTGCGACATACCTTCGCGCGGGCTATGGAAACCGCCGGTGCGAAGGTGAGTGACATTCAGGCCCGCCTGGGACACGCAAGCATGGCGACGACTGGGCAGTATCTCGCCGCACTCCGTGCGGCCGAGAACCCGTATGGCGAGGCACTTGAGGTGATGTTTGGTATGTGTGCAGGGGACGAGCTCC
>JBDLTZ010000164.1:0-9328 GCA_039805565.1 Chloroflexota bacterium
CCCCCCCCCCCCCCCCCCCCCCCCCCGCTCTCAAGACTCACACCTCAAGACCAGCACACTCGGCTGCGCCGAGAACGCCTTCGGCACTCAAGACTCAAGACTCAAGACTCAAAGCTCAGCACTCAAGACTCAGCTCGCCTGCGGCTGCTGCACCGGGCGCGGCCCATACAGCTCCCCCATCCGCCACAGGATCGCCACCATCAGCAGCCACATGGCTGTGTCGCGGGCGCGCTGCAGCAGCCCGAGCACCGCCTGGGCCTCGGGAAGCTGGGCCGTGAGCTGCGCCAGCGCGCGCCCGGGGGCCGCGCCGAGCTCCGCCAGCGCGCCGCTCAGCCCCATCTGCGCGCCGAGCATCGCCGCCACCTGCAGCGCCACGGCGATCGACACGCCCACCACCGCGAGCGTCAACAGATACACCAGCTTGACGTACCACTCCTTCGGGCGAGGCCGGATCGGCACGGGCCTCGCCGTCGCCAGCGCCACCGCCGGGAGCGACGCCAGCACCAGCAGCTGCGCCGTGAGCGCCGCCGGGGGCTCCCAGCGCGTCTCCACCCGCAGCGCCCCATCGAGCGCCCGGTGCGTGCGGCGGTAAGCCGCGCACCCCTCGCAGCCGGCCACGTGCTCGAGCAGGGCCGCGTCAGCAGCCATCGGCTCGAGCGCCAGCTTCTCGCGCGCCGCTTCGCAGGTCATCATGGCATCACCTCCCAGCCAGAGCCGTGGTCAGAGCGAAGGGGTGGGCGATCGGCGTCTCGCGGCGCTGCTCAGGCTTCGGCTCACGCCCAGCCCGCGCCGCCGGCGGCTGCTCCCGCGCCTCCAGCAGAACCGCCAGGCGCTCCTTGCCGCGCCGGATGTGGCTCTTGACCGTGTTCAGCGGGATGTCCAGAATCTCGGCGATATCGGTGTACTTCATGTCGTCGAAGTAGTAGAGCGTCAGCACCAGGCGATAGTGCTCCTCGAGCTGGGCCAGCGCCCGCCGCACCTCGCCGCTCAGCTCGCGCGAGGCCAGGGCCAGCTCCGGGCTCGCCCAGCGGTCGTCGTCGGCCACTCTCGCCACCGGGTCCGGCTCATCCTCCGTCGCCACGGGCGCCAGCGGCACCTGCCGGCCGCGGCGGCGCAGCTCGTCGCGCCCCAGGTTCACCACCAGCCGGTAGAGCCAGGTCGTGAAGCGGCTCTCGCCGTTGTACTGCGGCAGCACGCGAAACAACCGGATGAACGCCTCCTGCGTCAGGTCCGCCGCGTCGTCCGGGTCCTTGAGCACGCTCATCGCGATGCTATAGACGTACTGCTGCTGCGAGAGCACTAGCTGGGTCAAGGCCTCGGGGTCCGCGGCCTGCGCCCGACGGATCATATCACCAGATGGCTCAGCCACCGTCACACTCCCTCGCCGCGCTGGCCCGCGCTCCGCGGGCACCATAGCACAGCCTCTGCCATGGATACGATTGGCGGGCGCGCAATGTTGCAGTTGTATCACGGCGGTTGACCCGCGCTGCGCTGGAGGGTATAATCGCACAAACGGCAGGAACAGGAGATCGTGTATGCGAGTGCTGGTGGTGGATGACAACCGCGATATCCTGGACCTGATCCAGCGCGTGCTGGTGACGTACGGGCACGAGGTGCTCACCGCCCGCGATGGCCGTGAGGCGCTCCAGCGGGAGGCTGCCGAGCAGCCGGACCTCATCCTGCTCGACGTGAACATCCCCTATCACAATGGCTGGGAGGTCTGCCGACGCATCAAGGAGCGCCGCAGCGTCCCGATCATGCTGCTCACCGTGCGCGCCGAGGCCAGCGACATCGACCGCAGCATGGCCGCCGGCGCAGACGACCACATCCCCAAGCCGTTCGAGATCGGCGACCTGCTCAACCGCATCGAGCGGTACGCCACGGTTGAGAACGCTAAGCGCTGAACGCTGAACGCTGAACGCTGAACGCTGAACGCTGAACGCCGAACGCCGAACGCCGAACGCCGAACGCTGAACGCTCAACGCTGAACGCTGAACGCTGAACGCTGAACGCTGAACGCTGAACGCTGAACAACAAAAGCCGGGGACCGATCGAAGCTCTACCGCATCGATCGATCCCCGGCTCTCACGACTCAAGACTCAAGACTCAGCACTTAGCACTCAGCACTCAGCACTCGTCACTCAGCACTCGTCCCCGTCACGCTCGCCACTTCCGGCAGGTGATGGTAGTGCCCACGCCCTCCGAGGACTTGATATCGAACTCATCCATCAGGCGCTTGGCGCCCGGCAGGCCCATTCCCATGCCGCGCGACGTGCTGTAGCCGTCCTGCATCACCACGCTGACGTCTGCGATGCCCGGCCCCTGGTCCTCGCAGATGATCTCGATACCCCTGCGTCCAGTCCGCTCGATCTCACGCACCGTCACCGAGCCGGTGCCAGCGTAGAGGAAGATATTGCGCGCGAGCTCGCTCACCGCAGTGGCGATACGCGCCTGGTCGATCGCCCCGAATCCCAGCGTCTTCGCTGTGTCGCGCGCGAGGGTCCGGGCGATGACGATGTCGAGGTCGCTGCGGATAGCCGCAACCTTACCCTGGCCCATCGCCGCTCTCCCCGACCTGCCGACGCAGCATCGCCAGGCCCTTCTCTAGGTTGAGGGCCGTGAGCACCTGGGGCAGCTCCAGGCCCAACTCCACAAGCGTGATTGCCACGGCCGGCTGGAGCCCGGTGATCACCACCTTCGTGCCCATCAGGCCGGCCATCGAGGCGATATCACTGATCAGGCGCCCGATGAAGCTGTCCACCACATCGACCGCCGTCAGGTCCACAATCAGCCCGCGCGCCTTTGTTTCGTAGATGCGCTGCAGGAGATCATCTTTGAACTGCACGGCCGACGCGTCGTGCAGAGCCACCTGGATCGACGCGATCAGGACATCGCCGATTTTCAGGATTGGGATGCGGAGGCTTTCCAACAACGACCTCCCGGTACCATTACGGAGTGACGCGACGATTGACGGGGCGTGTAAGCCGCCGCGCTCTCACACCGCGCCATTGTTATACGGAGCAGCGATCTGTGAGTCTATGTGCCGGCGGTCCCGCAGCGAGTGAGGACTGAAATGTCCTGCAGGGTATGCACCCCTGGCGCTCTCGCCTGCCTAGCGCCGACCTCTGGCGTCTAGTATACTGAGGTTCGCGGAGACGATCGTGATCTATACTCGATCGAAAGTTTAGCAACAGGCAACCCTACGATGCACGATATGCAGGCGCCCGCTTCGATCACGCGGGACTTCACCGCCACCACGTTCGTGGTGCACGAGGGGCGCACGCTGCTGCTGCACCACCGCAAGCTGGGCGCCTGGTTCCCGCCCGGGGGACACATCGACCCGAACGAGCTGCCGGACGAGGCGGCGCTGCGCGAGGTGCTGGAGGAGTCCGGCCTGGAGGTTGAGCTGCTGGGGAGCGGCGAGCAGCTGGGGCGGGTGCGGGTGCTGCCGCAGCCGCACTGCATCTTGCTCGAGGACATCGGGCCGGGGCACCAGCACATCGACCTGATCTACTTCGCGCGGGTTCGCGGGGGCAGCCTGACACACTCGGAGCGCGAGGCGCGAGCCGCGCGCTGGCTGAGCTGGGACGAGCTAGGTGCGCCGGAGATCAACGAGGATATCCGCGTGCTCGGGCGCCGCGCGATCGAGGCATTCAGAGGGCGGTAGCCGCAGAGGGCACGAAGGGGTGAGCGGCAATAAAAAAGCCCGGCTGTGCGCCGGGCTCGGTGGTGTCTGTGAAGTGGCACCTCAGACACCCAGAGGAACTCACCTGCCGTTGCTACCTCTCGGTCCTGGCGGGGTTCAGCAAGTATCTGCCGTCCTCGGTGCCGCTGCGCATTATAGAACATGTGGACCAGTGTGTCAAAGCGTTGACACGCGGCGCGCGCCTCTCGTATAATCCCTCTACCCCCACAACCTCCCACACAACCTTGTTCCCCGTCGCAATCGGCCGCAGGGCCGGGAAGGAGCTGTTCAGTGTTGAACCTCGCGACGCTGCTGGAGCAGAGCGCCCGCCGCAACCCGGGCAAGACGGCTGTCACCTAACTTTGGCCCCAATAAATGGCAATGCGCGATGGGCGCAGTAGCACATCCAAGCTACGGGCGATGCCGCGCACCAGGGGAGCACGTTGATTCAAGACCACTTCTACCAGACGGCCACGCGCGTTGTGGAGCAGGAAGCCGCTGAGGTGGAAGATGTCGGCCACCAGGCGCTTGACGCCATAGCGCCGCACCTTCGGCTCGTGTGGCGCCAGCCAGTCGCGTGCCCACACAATCACATTGTGGGCAAGTGCGCCCAGCAGCAGCACCATCTGCTGCGCCGCCACGCGCTTCTTGCTGCGCTTGGTCAGCCTCAGCCCTTGCTTGTCATCCTTGAAGCTCGTCTCGATCCCGCCGCCGCGGTCGTCTGGGATTGCCCATCTGGCGCTTGACGAACATGACCACGTTGTCGGGGTTGCTGGTTGCAGCGTCCTTTGCGATCTGCCCGACCACGATCGACTCGTCGTCGAAGAACACTGCTGACGGGGTCAAGCGCTCGCTTTCTGCGTTGGGGATGAGACTCGGGGTGCCGTGATCTTCGACGATAGCAATGGCCGAGTAGGTAGTGCCGAGGTCAATGCCGACGGCGGATAAGTCGGGCATAAACATACTCCTGGAGTAACCAAAGTATTCTTACGAAATTACTCTAGACTTGTTGATTCCAAAGCTCTTTCAAGCTTGTTTTGTTCCTCCTCGACTCGCTCTAGCTGAAGTATAATATTCTCCAGCCGACGCTTTACATTGGATCGATGTGATAAATAAAGAAAAACCACACTGCGGGTAGAAGTATGAAGAGCAGATCCACTGCCATAAGAAGAAGAAAGTATCCTGGCGCTACAGTACCACAACAAGCAGTCCACATATGCGGACATATCTGTAAAGGTTCGGATTTTACCTCAGTTTGGGGGTTTATGCATATCCCCCCAAAAAGGTAAAATAAACGGCATCGGATACGACGTTATGGCGATCGGCGTGCCAGGGCCGCCACCATCGTGTCGACGTCGATCGGCGCCGGCGTCCGCGAGAACTCGTACCGGCCGTACAGGTTGATGTGCTGCCAAGCCACAGGTGGTCGAAGAGCTGGTGCGCCAGTTCGGCGACATCTTCCCAAATGAACCAGCGCGGGTGCACTTCGCCGAGTACCTGACCGGCATCATCGTTGCCGAGCGCAAGACCGTCAGCGGCATCAGTCGCGAGTTCGCCGACACGACTGACCAGTCGTGTCTGAACCGCTGGCTGACCGAAGCGCCCTGGGACGTCGAGCGTATCAACGGGCATCGGCTCGAGTGGCTCCAGCAGGATCCGACCACGCGCTACCGTCAGGACGGTGTCATCGCCATCGACAACATGCTCATCGACCACGACGGCAAGCTGATCGAGGACGCCGGCTGATTCTGGGATCACGCTGAGCAGCGCCATCTGATTGCCCACGACTATCTGTTCGCCAACTACGTGCACCCGTCTGGGAAGCACTATTCGCTCGACTTCCGGCGCTTCCGCAAGAAAGAGGACTGTGTCGCTCGTGGCGAGCCGTTCCAGAACCACACCGACCTGTGTCTCGAGCTCATCGATTGGGTCGTGGCCGAAGGCATTCCGGGCGAGTTCAGCTTCGACAGCTACTTCACGAATGCCGCAATTCTCAACCACATCCACGCCGTCTCGCGCACCTACGTCGGTGACCTGAAAGCCAACCGCATCGTCACGGTCGACAGTCGTGACATACAGGTCAGCGACTGGATAGCGACCCACCTGCTGCTGGCGTGCCGAACCAAGATCACCGTTGCAGGCGTGACGCAGTGGTATTTCACCAAGACCGTGCGCATTCCCAAGCTTGACCACTATGTGCGCATCGTGGTCTTGTGGCCTGAGGAACGGGCCAAGAGCGCACGCAAGATCCTCATCACCAACCGCACCTACTGGGAGGTCCACCGCGTCTTGAAGACCTATCGCAAGCGCTGGAGCGGGACAGAGACCTTCCACCGGGACGGGACGCAGCACTTGGGCATGGGCGACTGCCAGCCCCGGAGCGGCGAGGGCCAGACACGGCATATGCACCTCGTGCTCCTGGCGTACACCGCCCTCATGCGTCAGCTGAAGCATGACCGTGCGCTGGACTGGGCTCACATGTGCCTGACGACCATCGGCGAGTCCTGCCGCCTCATCGCCCGTGAGACTTTGGCCAAGACCCTCGCCTGGGCAGATGGCCGCGACGTATATATCGCCCAAATCCATGCCCGCGGTCTGTCCTACAGGCTGCGGTGCGGCATCTGCATCCGACGCGGGCTGCGCGATGGTGAGGGCCAGCTCATAGCGGTCAGCCCGCCACAGCAGCTCCACCTGGCGGATGTCGGCGGTGTGGAAGCGCGTGGGCAGCGGCAGCACGAGGTCGGGCTGCCCGCGCCCGTTCGGGAGGGTGATGTGTCTGTTCGCCACGCGGATAGCCTGTCCGTTCCAGACGGTCACCTGGAACGGACTTGGGCGTGGTGGGGGTAGTGGTGTCCACGCCTGCGATTAGCTTATCGCAGAGCGCCTGGATGCTCTGGCTGTGCAGGCGGTAGCGCCCGCCCTTCGTCATTGCTTTCAGGTCGCGCTCCGTAGCCATACGCCGTCATGGCTGGCAACGTGCGCTTGCACGATGTCGGTCCAGCAGCGGCCTGCCGCCGGAGCGTCTCGCACAGGGCGGCGGTGGCCTGCGGGAGCCGGCGCAGAGGGAGGAGCTGGACCGTGATGAAGGAAGGTGGCATATGCCTCGCCCTATGCGCGGGTGCTTTGCGCGTAAGCGCTCGGTATTGCGCGGCCGCCAGAGGAGCTCTGGCGGCCGCGCGTGGAGAGATGTGCAGAGGAACCCGCAGTGGCAGCAAGGCGTTCACAACTCAGCGCAGGTATCAGGTGGAGTTGCCCAGAGCTCCCGCACGAAGGAGGATAGCTAGCCTCGCACGTCCAGCCGGTAGCGCAGGCGATGCTCCATGTCGGTGAGGCCGTGCTGATACAGCTCTTCGAGTGCGGTGGTCACCTCCGCCTCGGTCACTTCCTCCACCGTCTCGGCCTCGCCGGCTGCGGCCATCTCACGCCGGTACACGTTGACCGCCTGGGCGATCGCCGGCGCCGTGCGCGGACAGCGCTCGTCGGTGGCGATGAGCACGTAGATGTGGCGGGCCAGCACCGAGCGCCGCTCGAGGGTGCACATGAACTGCCAGCGAGCGTCGTCGTAAGGCGCGAGGCCGGCGCTCCACATGCTGATGCGATGGCGGAACCGGCGGAGCTGATCGGCCAAGCGCTTGCGGCGGGTTTGCGGACGGTAGGTCAGGGGCTGAAAGCGCATGGAGTTCCTCGGCCAAGCGATGAGCTAGAGCGCACGGAGCGAGATGACGCCACTCAGGACCACTACCAGCAGTACCAGGTGGAAGGCAAGTGCCGCCCACCCGATGATCCGGAGCGACATGTGCCTGGTCTAGTGGCGGTAGACTTCCATCGCGATCAGGGTGCCGGCCGCGCCGCCCGCGATGGTCAGCAGGTGCAGCGTCCTCTCGCGGGGGCTCCGCGCCTAGTCATGCTGGCCCCCGCCGGTGCCAAGCCCGCCGCGTCCGTATGACCTGTTACGTGACCTGAAAGAACATGTAACAGGTCGCACGGACGCTGCTACGCGCGTACCGATGGCTGAACTCCATCTCGGTGATCCTGGACATGATGAGCCTGGAGAGCTATCGGGCTCGTGCGGCCAGTGCCCAGAGAGCCACGCCCACGCCCACGCCACCTGCTGCGTCCTGACCACCCATGAGGCAAAGTTCTCATTGTCAGCAGGGCAAAGAATAGAGCGTCGCTTGACACGCCGGAGGGTATCCTGTGACCCCTAGGGTAGTGTAGAGAAAAAGCCGCATCGCTGCATACGCCGATAGGAGAGTGCTATATAAACCTTCTGGCGTATGGAACTGCACCCCACCACAGCTCTGTTTTTGCGAGTCCAAGACCAAAGCTGCGGAAGGTCATCGCCTACGCGAACTTCGGGAAGCTGCGCTACCGGACGGAGGAGGTGCAGATGCTATGGAGCGAGTGCAGCCGGTTGCTGGCAAACTGCGTCATCTACTGCAATGCGGCAATCTTGTCGCGTGTGCTGGAGGAGCGACGCGCCGCCGGTGATCTGGCGGGGGTAGAGCAGTTGACCCAGATGGCGCCGCGCGCCTGGCAGCACATCAACTTCTACGGCCACTATGAGTTTACCAGCCGGGTGGCGCCCATTGATCTGGAGCGGGTCGTTGCGGCGCAGCTCCAGAGACGATACTGATAGGCAGATTTCCGTGTGAGAGGCATGTCCGCAGAGTAGCACAAAATCAGACAGAACACAAGTACTACTCTTGCCTGCCAGTGGGCTCCATTGGCGTTGCGTTGACGCGCGAAAGCCTATACCGGTTACGGTATAGGCTTTCGCGCAGGGTTCCTGTTAGCGGGCTACCCCTACCTCCGTGAGGTGATTAATGTGGTGTGCTCATAGGTAATTGGTATTAGACTAGCAAAAACAGAGTCGTGGAATGGGGTGCAGTCCCATACGCCAAAAGGTTTATATAGCTCTCTCTTATCGGCGTATGCAGCGATGCGGCTTTTTCGCTACACTACCCTAGGGGTCACAGTATACTCTCCGGCGCACTCCACCGTCAGGCCATCTGTACGATAAGGAGGCTCTGCTTTTGGAAGCCATGACTCTCACCACCGCCCCACAGGCGCCACTCCTAGTGTCCAAGCTTGGTGGGCGCACCAGTCAGCATCATCTGCTCGATATCTTGACGATCGCCATCTGCGCCGTCCGCTGCGGCGCCGAAGATCCGACCAGGATTGTCAAGCGATGCTCTATTCTTTGCCCTGCCGGATGAGCTGGTGGCCGATGGCCGCCGCGAGGCGGCGCTTCCCGGTACCGGGCTTCCCAACCACAATCACGTTCCTGGCCTGGGTCACAAACGTGCCAGGTTGCAGCTGCACAATCTGCTGGGCTAGCACCACGCCGAACTGGCCCAGGTCGAACTGCGCCAGAGTCTTCTCGCGCGGCAGGCGCGATTCGCGCAGCAGCCGCTCAGCACGACGCTGCTCGCGGTAGCTTGCCTCCTGCTCCACGAACACCGTCAGGAAGGCCACGTGGCTCATCCCCTCCCAAGCTGCTCGTGCACTTAAGGCGTCCAATGTTTCTGATAGTCTAAATGTTGACCACCCCCGCTGGGAGTGATCGGCGAAAACTTGACCAGCCCCCAGTCCTCTGCCACCATCTGGGCCGATTCGCCCGGACTGACGCAGAGGTGGAGA
>JBDLTZ010000165.1:0-5046 GCA_039805565.1 Chloroflexota bacterium
CGGTGGCGTACCAGCCTACCTGCCCTGGTTCCGCCCCGAACGCACGCTCCTGGAGAACGTGCGCGACGGCATCCTGGCGCCCGGCAGCCTGGCGCTTGGCGAAGTCCTGTTTTTGCTGTACGACGAGCTGCGTGAGCCACGTGCCCACTTGGCGGTCCTGGAGGCGATCGGCAATGGCAACCACACCTTCAAGGCAATCAAGGATGCGACTCTGATCGGCGACGTTCACCTGCCTGGCTATCTCTCTCAGCTCCAGGACATGCGCTACGTCGAGCGGCGGCTGCCAGTCACCATCCCGCCGGCGAAGCAGCGCACATCGCGCCAGGGCCGTTACCACCTGGTCGACCCGTTCTTCCGCTTCTATTTCCGATTCATCCACCCGCACCGCGATGTCGTGGCGTACGCGCCGGAGCGCCTGCTGCCGCGCCTCCAGGAGGGGCTGCGGGCGTTCATTGGGCAGACTGCGTGGGAGGATCTGTCGAAGGCGTGGGTGACGCAGCAGGGCTTTGCCGAGAGACTACCATTCGTCCCGGAGGCGATCGGCAGTCACTGGAGCAAGAGCGTGCAGGTCGACGTCGTTGCGATCAGCTGGCAGCGACGCGCGATCCTGCTCGGTGAGTGCAAATGGGGCACGGATCTCGTCGACAAACAGACGGCGCGCGAGCTCCTCGAGCGCAAGACGCCCCTTCTTCTCGCCGACCTCCCCGAGGGCGGGAGCGGCTGGTCGGTCCATCACGCGCTGTTTGTCCGCAAGGGTGTAACCCCGGCCGCACGAGCGGAACTAGAGGGGCGAGGCGGGATCGTAGTAGATCTCGATATGCTCTGCGCTGACCTGGCACTCTGATCTGAATTGTACGCCAAGCGCGCCCCCGACAATGGTCGTGGGGGGCGCGCTTTTGTGTATAGACCCACCCTTTGTACGTCTAGATAAGTCAGAACATGCCAACGCGCAGTACCCGGTTCATCACTGCGCGCATATGCCCTCAGCGGACGTGCAGCAGCCCCCGTACGGCACAGGACGATCATCAGAAGTCGCCCGACCCGGTTGCATATGCTACAATAGCCAAAACATACGTGCTGATGCGTTCGCTCGCATATTTCTCCACTATGTCTATGCCACGTAACTCAGACGCGACTGCGACATACCGTGGTTACCGCCGTCAGGCGTTGTACACGCTCTCTCGCATCTTGGAGAGCGATGACGCCGGTCTCGTCTTCCAACCTGAAGGCCATGAGGACCTATCGATCTTTGATGCGGCCGGGAACCTGGTGGAAGTCGTCCAGGTCAAGTCGTATGGCGACGACCTCACGCTCTCAGATTTCAAACCGGACAAGAACGACTCCTTCTTCTATCGCATCGACGCTCTGCTGAAGGCAACTCCTACGCTCAGCGTACAGATCGTCAGTTTCGGCACGATCGGTCCGGAACTGCGGCAAGCCTTGTCTACTGATGGTCGAGACCGCCTGCGTGTTGCCGCGAAGCTGAGTGACCATCGCATCTTGTCCGAAGAGGAAGCACACTCATTACTCGACCGCATTCACTCCGCTCCTGTGGGCGAAGATACGCTGATCAGGGGTGTGTACACGGCTCTGCGCGCTGGTGTTGCTGGTGCCGATCCAGAAGCTGCCTTCGAGTTGCTCCACTTCTGGCTCTTTCAGTGCTCGGAACGCAAGACGAAGATCACGCGACAGGATGTGATTGACCGCCTCCATCGGATTGGGAAAGCTACATCTGAGCGCGCACACTATCACGCCCAGTGGCGCACGACCATCTTTCCGATTGAGGATCATCCCCTTGATGATCAAGTCCGAGCAGAACTTGCCGAGGAGTTTTACTTGGGTGTGTCGACACGCTATGACCACATTCTCGCAAACCTCGATATTGCGCGTCATACACGGCTTAGTGAGCTCGAGCAGAAGTTTGGCGACTATCGAGTCGTGATCATTCATGGTGCTTCGGGACAGGGCAAAACCACGCTGGCCTTTCGCTACCTCCACGAGTATTTCCCCAGTCAGTGGCGTTTCCAGATCAAGCTGGTCGAGAGCAAACAGCATGCACTCAGTATCGCGGCGGCGTTGAACGGTCTGGCTGATTCCATCGACATCCCCGTCGCTGTCTATCTTGATGTGAGCGCGAGCGACCGCGATTGGCCCGAGCTCGTGAAGCAGCTGGTAGCTCACCGCAATGTCCGGGTGCTAATCACCATTCGCGAGGAGGACTTTCAGCGAGCCAGTATCTCTGGTGCCTCTCTGCGCTTCAGTGACGTCAGCCTGAGCTTCGAGGAGCTTGAGGCACGTGCTCTCTACCAGGCACTCACGCAGCGCTATGTTTCACCACAGTTCCTGACGTTCGAAGACGCATGGCGCGCGTTCGGCGGTGGCGGGCCATTGATGGAGTTTGTCTATCTGGTTACCCAAGGCAATCTCCTCCGGGACAAACTGGCAGAGCAAGTGACCCGCCTCGAAGACGATGTGCGCCGGGGCATACTGCAACCGAACGAGCTGGAACTGCTGAGGATCGTTGCGACCGCTTCTGCCTATCAGGCGAGGATGCGGGTCAAACTGCTCGTGGAGAGACTCGGGCTGGCGGTGCCGAAACGCACCCTGCAGTTCTTCGAGAAGGAGTATCTCATCCGTCTCAGTGACGATGAGAGACTCGTCGACGGGCTCCACCCGATCCGGTCGGCGATGCTGAGCGATCTCCTGGCCGACACCTCCTTCTCGCCCTGGATAGACACAGCACGGTCGTGCCTTTCGGTCATTCATCCGCCCGATATCGAGATCTTTCTACTCCATGCGTTCGCACGGCACCAGGACAAGGCCCAAGCGGTCCTTGATGAGCTCACCACTTTCCAGACGAACCAATGGACGGCACTCGCTGGTGTGACACAGGCTCTCATTTGGTTAGGGGTGCGTGAGTATACCCATGCCAATCAGGTGCTTATTGAGGAAGCCTTTGAAGATTCTGGCAAGGGGTGGTCGGTCTTCCTCGATTTCGATGTGGCCGATGTCATGCCCGGGAGCGCAGCCGAGAATTGGAAGACACTCTCCAGCATGGTCTCGGAAGAACGGCGCCAGAAGGTCGAGGAGATGCAGTCTCGGCAGACGGACAAGAAGGCGGTGTTCAACCACGTGCGCCAGTGGCTGGCGAGTCGGACGCAGAAGCCGGAGCCGCCGGTAGTCGACGCGGACTGGACTGCGATGGCCGAGGCATTGTTTTGGGCAGGGCATCTGGGGATATCCTGGCCAGTAGATGAGTGGCTGCGCGGTGTCCCGCTTGACGCAGTTGTCCAGACCCTCTCGATTGGTGTGCTCGGCGATGTCGTGTTGGGCATGTCCGAGGGATACTCCTCGCGATTTGCTAGCTGGATGCATACCAACAGGCCGCGTCTGATGGCTCGCTTTCGAGAAGCTACTCAGACGATCGTTCTGGAAGATGACGGTGAGAAGCTCTGTGCGCATTTCATTGTCGAGATCGAACAATCAAGCACGACCGACTCAGTACTTGATGCGCGTGTGCGGGTGGCAAAGGATCGGTTTCACGAGGAAGCGGTGGTGCGGGTCGATCTCCTGCGGCGCCTCCTCCCGGACCGCGAGCTCTATGCCTGTCAAGGGTACGGCCACAAGTTGTGGTTGGCCGAGATGCATACCGATAGCACACAGAAGATGGGCATTGCTCGCAAGCATCTTCCTCCGCTGTGGTTGACTTCGGTCAATACGATGTTCCGAGGACTGGCCGAACGTGATTTCCGACCGAAGACGTGGCTCGAGTATGTCGACTTGCTGATGACGCTGCGCCGCGATACACACGCTGTGTTGCGTCAACTTGTGCGCGGGATGGAGCTGTTCTTTCGCAGTCGCACGTACGTTTCACTGTTTGGAAATGCGATCGACTCCGACCAGTGGGTAAGCTCTGCGCAACGCTTAAATCACCCCTCCCTCCTCCCGTCGTGTGTCCTGGATGAATGGGGCTTCCTGGACGAATATTCCAGCGAGCCTGTGAGTCTCCAGATCCGCGAGCAGACTCCTCTCACAACGAAGAATGGAATCGCATTCCAGGCATACAAGTCCTATCTTGATGCGTTTCGCAGCTATACGACATCACTCTCGAACTTCTTCGAGCAGTCGATCCACGTGATGGCGCTGAATGCAGCGCTGGGCCGGAACGCGAAGGGCGGGGCGGCGCGGGCACGCATATTCACTCAGGTAGAGGAGAGTGGGCTCAAAACGAACCTTGCGCATCTGTCCACGTTCAACTTTGCTGAAGCCGTAAAAGCACTACCGCAATTCCAGCAGGAGTTCCGGCACCTCCTCTCACAGTATGTGCCTGAAGAGGAGTTGGCGCGGCTTGAGCGCCAGGAACTGCACACCCATCGGCAGGCATGGGATCTCTGGTACTTCTTTGCCCACCAGCCCCTGCGTGTGGTGTCTCATCCCCAGCGCCTTCTTGGGGAAGTAGCTGAGAGTATGAAGCGCATGCGTCGGGCGCTCATGCGTGAGGTCAGAACACTCTCGCAGGGCCAGATTGCCGTACAGATTGTGTCAGAGACAGCGCACTGGGATGGTGAGCCGGTATTGTGGCTGTCGATTGACGGCGAGGATACGGCTGCTGTGTATCAGGCGTTTGAGGAGGTGTTGCGGGTTGTTCGGAAAGCCGTGCGGAGTGTACCAGATACCCAACTACGACGCTGTCTGTTGGAGTTCCATTGGCGGTATCTCGTTGTTGTCCCCCTGGTTCGGGGAAAATCTCTAGCAAGCCATGCGTGGCACGTGTACCTACCCGTAGTGCTCGAAGAGGGCGAGCTCAAGTGGTGGAACTACTTCCAGACTCCTATGCCTGCGGAGGCAGTTCGAGACCTGGCAATCACACAGTGGCACGACGAACGTCTCGAGCCAGCCCAGAGGTTTTTGGCCGCCACCACGGAGCTTTCGCTCTACGCCGCCCATGTCGGTGATTTCAATAACATGCCAGCCGGAGATGAGGAAGGGCTGAACCAACTACAGGAATATATCATCAGGATCAGTCCGCAACTCAACAGAGCGTGG
>JBDLTZ010000166.1:0-4957 GCA_039805565.1 Chloroflexota bacterium
CCGAAGGCCGGGGTCGCGGCCACGATCCAGCAGCTCGCCGATCTGGGCGTCACGCTCAAGATCATCACCGGCGACAACCGGGCGGTTGCGGCCCACCTGGGCCTGCAAGTCGGTCTCGCCGGCGCTGGCGTGCTCACCGGAGCGGAGCTGCGCGCGATGAGCAGCGCGGCCCTGATGGCGCGGGTGGGCGAGGTGAGCCTGTTCGCGGAGATCGAGCCGAACCAGAAGGAGCAGATTATCCTGGCGCTCAAGCGCGCCGGCCACGTGGTCGGCTACCTGGGCGACGGCATCAACGATGCGTCGGCGCTCCACGCGGCCGACGTGGGCCTGTCGGTGGAGAGCGCCGTGGACGTTGCGCGCGAGGCGGCCGACATCGTGCTGCTGGAGCATGACCTGGGCGTGCTGCTGGAGGGCGTGAAGCAGGGCCGCATCACGTTCGCCAACACGCTCAAGTACGTGTTCATGGCCACCAGCGCGAACTTCGGGAACATGTTCAGCATGGCGGGCATCTCGCTGGTCCTGCCGTTCCTGCCGCTGCTGCCCAAGCAGATCTTGCTCGCCAACCTGCTGACCGACTTCCCCGAGACGGCGATCGCGACCGATAACGTCGATGCGGCCGCGGTGGCGCAGCCGCGTCGCTGGGACCTGCGCTTCATCCGCAACTTCATGCTCACGTTTGGGCTGGTGAGCTCGCTGTTCGACTACCTGACCTTCGGGGCGCTGCTGCTGGTGCTCCACGCCACCCCGGAGCAGTTCCGCGCCGGGTGGTTCGTGGAGTCGGTCATCTCCGCATCACTGATCGTGTTGGTGATCCGCACCAGCGGCCCCTTCTACCGGAGTCGCCCGGGCAGGACGCTGCTGCTCGCCACGCTCGGCGTCGATGCGCTGACGCTGGCCCTCCCCTACACCCCGCTCGCGGACTTTCTCGGGTTCAGCCCGCTCCCACCGCTGTTCCTTGTGATTCTGGGGGGCATCCTCGTGCTCTATGTGCTGACGGCAGAGCTCACCAAGCGCGTCTTCTACCAGCACATGCAGGGTGCCGCAACGCGCTCGTGAGCGACGCAAGACCCTACGAGCACACGCTTGGCCATCTTCCAGCGCTTGAATCAGAGCCGTACAATGCACGCGTCTCTCGCTGTCTGGAACACAGGGCGCCCACGCTCCCGACATCGTCAGGGAAAGCACGGAGGCGCGTACCCTTGCATGCCCGCTACCGCCACATGCCCCGCGCCACTACGATGGAAAGAGGACGAAAAGGCCTCGAAGCTGCGCTTGGGGAGCCAGTGCGCTCTCTCACACGCGCCCATCGGCGAACAGTAGCTTCTGAGTAGAGGTCGCGCGCCGCACTAGCTGGACTGCCTACGTTCAGATGGACACAAACTTATGTGAAGCTGGCGCGTGCGGCGCCATATGAGCCGAACGGCGCAGGGCGTGAGCGACGGCTCAAGGACCATCGTCCCAGGTGCCGTTTCGGACGAAGCGCGGCGGCGCGGTCCGGTGACTGTCGGGAAGACCAAGCGGGATGTGAGTTCCACATCTCAGGATCGCGAAGCGGATAGGAAGCACGCAATGAAACTTCACAAGGGCGTTGATCAAGCCCAGCAGCAGGCTGAAGCGCTGCGGCAGGAAGCGGCTCGACTCGCCAATCACGCGAAGGATCAGCTCGCGGATTACGCCCGGACGCTTGACGGCGCCAAGCAGACCAAGCGGGCGCGAGTAGCGATCCACGACGGCCGACGGCAGCTGCAGCACGCGGCGTCTCACGCCTCTGACCAGGCTGCGGCGGCGATGGCGGTCGCTCTCGAGCAGGCGGCGGGAACGCTGCGGACGTACGGCGGCGATGGCTTGATGGCACAGCAGGCGCAGAGCGCGGCCGATTCGCTTGAGCACGGCAGCGAGTATCTGATGCCGTGGGGCCCGCGCAGCATCATCCGTCGAATCTCACGCGCCGCGCGTCACTACGCTGGTCCGGTGCTGCTGCTCGCCCTGAGCGCCGCCGGCACAGCAGTGCTGCTGTATCGTGCGAGGCGCGCGGCCGACTGAGGCACCGAACACCTGAGCAGGCATTGGGATGAAAGGAGCGCCTCGTGCTTCGAGATGAGCGTGACAGCCAACGCTGTCAGATCGCGGGTGCCCGCACCACCCAATCGCTCGCGCTCGCATCACCTGGCGGTGCACGCGCGGCCCGCTCGCCTGGGGCTGCGCGTGCGCCGCTCGCACACGCAGCGACGCATCTCGACGTTATCCCGGCTGAGCAGCGGCGCCGCGTTCAGCCAGATGGGAGCGGCCCCGGACGCAGCACGCCTGCTCCAGCGCCTGCGGCAGACGCGAGTGGCACGCAAGGAGGTCTCGGGTCGCGCGCGAGCACGAGCGTGACGCGCTATGACATGCCGTTGGCCGAGGTGGCGCGCCAGCAGCTGCGGCATGTCTTCGAGAAGCTGCTGGCGTGCGAGGAGGGCGCGCGGATTGGCGAGGACAGCGAGAGTGTTCACCGCATGCGCGTGGCCACCCGCAGACTGCGCACGTGGCTCCAGGTCGTCGAGGGTGTCTACGAGCACACGGTCATCCGGCGCTATCGACGCGGGCTGGGGCATATCGCCCGCGTGCTCGGCGCGGTGCGCGACGCCGATGTTCTCCTCGCGCACATCATCGCCTATCGCGATGCTCTGCCGCGCGATCAGCGCGCGGTGGTCACGCCGCTCGTCGCGGCTGTCGCCGCCGAACGTGAGCATGTACGGCAGGAGTTCCTGGATGTGCTTCGCTCCGGGCGCTATCAGCGGTTCACGCAGGCGTTCGCCACGTTCGTGTCAACGCCGAGCAGCGGGGTGCTGCCGTCTCCCGAGCCGGGAGTCACCCAGCGCGTCTGCGACTTCGCCGGCTCGGCGATCTGGCGGCGCTACGAGCTGTGGCGTGCGTACGAGACCGCACTGACCGGCGCGGACGACGAGCTGCTGCACGCGGCGCGTATCGCCGGCAAACACCTGCGCTATACCCTCGAGCTCTTCGCCGAGACGCTCGGGCCGAACGTCACACCGCTGCTCGAGCCGCTGGCCGCGCTCCAGGACACGCTGGGCGCGCTGCAGGACAGTGTAACAGCCCACGTGCAGATTGCTGCACTTGGACTGGCAGGCGACCCTGCCACCCAGACGTACCTGGCTGCGCGCAGCACTGAGCACGCCGTTCAGCGCGCCGAACTGCCGCTCCAGTGGCAGATGGTCGCAAGCGCCGCCTATCGCCAGCAGCTCCTGGGAGCCCTCCTGACGCTGCATGAGCGGCCGCACCGCTAAGGAGCGCCCACATGCCCCCCACGGTCGATGCGTCCGCGCGCTACCGCGCGAGCTTTCAGGACGAGATAGAGAGCGCCGCCCTCTACGCCGCGATCGCCGAGGCGGAGCCACAGCCGGCGCTGGCCGCAGTCTACCGCCGGCTCGCAGCGGTAGAGGAAGAGCACGCCCAGTTCTGGGAGCGCCGGCTCGCGGCGAGCGGCCGGCTCACCCTCCCGCGGCATCTCGGCTGGCGCACGCACGTCCTGATCTGGCTGGCCCGCCGCTTCGGGCCGGCGATAGTGCTGCCCAGCATCAGCGGCCTTGAGCGCAGGGGCAGCCGCACCTACGCGGCCCAGCCGGAGTCACGGGAGACGCCCATGCCGGGGCAGGAGCGCTCGCACGCGCGGGTGCTCCAGGCCATCCTCAGCGACACGCCCGGCGGCCTCGCGGGTGGCGCCCTGGCCCAGTTCGAAGGCCGCCACCGCGCTGCGAGCGGCAACGCTCTGCGCGCATCGGTGCTTGGCGCGAGCGATGGGCTGCTCTCGAACTTCAGCCTGGTGATGGGCGTCGCTGGCGCCGACACGAGCGGCCGCGCGCTGCTGGTGGCGGGGCTGGCTGGGCTGCTGGCCGGGGCCTTCTCGATGGCGCTCGGCGAGTGGATATCCGTCCAGAGCTCGCGCGAGCTGTACGAGCGCCAGATTGCCGTGGAGCGCGACGAGCTGGCGCAGCGCCCCACGGAAGAGCAGGAGGAGCTGGCGCTGATCTACCAGGCGAAGGGGCTGCCGGAAGATCAGGCGCACGCGCTCGCCGCTCGGCTGATGACCGACCCAGCCGCGGCGCTCGATACGCTCGCCCGCGAAGAGCTAGGCGTCGACCCTGACGAACTCGGCGGGTCGGCCTGGGAGGCGGCGCTCACGTCGTTCCTACTCTTCGCGGTCGGCGCGATCATCCCGGTCATCCCCTTCCTCTTCCTGGGCGGCCGCGCTGCCGTGGCACTCAGCGTAGCGTTGAGCACCGTCGGGCTGTTCGGGATCGGCGCCGCTATCACGCTGCTGACCGGGCGCAGCATCTGGTACTCGGGGCTACGCCAGGTGCTGGTGGGACTCGGCGCCGCCGGCTTGACCTTCGGCATCGGCCGCCTCATAGGGCTCGCCCTGGGTGGGTAGGGTGCGCGGGCAACGTCGCGCCGATGCTCGTCGCGGAGGGCGACAGTATGAACGCCCAGCAGTCGCTTGCGCAGCTCAGCACTGCCGATCTTCGGCTTCAGCTCCAAGCGCACGATGGTTTGACAACTTGGAAGAGGGGCGTACGAAACCCCCGGCACTGTCAGGCATACTACGGTAACGTGGCTCAGAGAAATGCTTCTACTCCCGTCGGCGGAACCTGGCTATACTCTGCCCATTCCTCCCGCTCGCGTATCCGTGCATGTGCTCGTGCCCCCTGGGCAGTTAGGCCTCCGCTATGGTGAACCAAACCATCGTGGTCACCGACGACGACTCCGCCTTTCGTTCGCTGGTAAAGGAAGTCATGAACGATGAAGGATACCCGCGCGTCTTCTGTGGCGGCAGAGACGAAGGGTTCGATCTGATCGTTCGTGAGCGCCCTGCCGTGATCCTGCTCGACGTCCATGGCGGCGACGTTGCGTACGGCTGGAAGACGTTGTCCCGCATCCGCTCGGATCCAGCGGCGAC